>NZ_JBIWOW010000026.1:0-110668 GCF_044767945.1 Kitasatospora sp. NPDC101183
GTTGCCCCGGTCTCCCGCGGCGACTCCGGAACTGTACGGGGACGGGACCGCCACATGCAAATCGCCCCCGTCCGGGCTTCCGGACGGGGGCGATCGGCGAACGACCGGTGGACGGTCAGTGGACCTCGGTGATCTCCGGGCCGCGCGCGAACGGGTCGAGGGAGCCGTAGCGGTTCTCGCCGGAGGCGGCGGCCGCCCCGCCACCGTCCGCGACCATCTGCGCGTCCTCGGGGAGCTTCAGCACGATCGGGTCGCGCGGAGCCATCGGGCTCTCACCGCGGACGACGACGGTCTGACGGAAGACCTGCTCCAGGATGCCGGCCATCTCGGGCTGCACGGCGGCCTGGCCCGAGATCACGCCGCGCAGGAACCAGCGCGGCCCGTCGCAGCCGACGAAGCGCACCAGCTGCACACCCTGGGTGCCGTCCGGCAGCTGCACCGGAACCTGGGCACGGAGGTGCCAGCCGAGCTCGCCCTCCTCCTCCTCGATGATGCCGCCCTGCGAGGTGATGCCGGTGGCGATCTCCTCGCGGACCTCGCCCCAGATGCCCTCGGACTTCGGGGCGGCGAAGGCCTGGAGCTGGATGGCGCTGTTGCCCAGCACGAGCGTGGCGGCGACGATCGCGTCACCGGCGACCTCGACCCGCAGCTCCATGCCCTCGACGCCGGGGACCAGCAGACCCCCGAGGTCGACCCGCCCCTCCTCGGGGTTCTCCAGCTCGGAGTGGTCCCAGGGACCGTCCGGCCGCGGGGCCGGCGGCAGGCCGACCTTGTCGGCCGGGTCCAGCTCGGTTTCGTTCTCGCTCTCGGCGGAACCTTCGACGTCATCGGCCGTCTCGTCGGCGCTGATGGCGTCGTCGGCGAGCTGCTCGACAGCGTCCTCGCTCTTCTGGCGACGGAACACGGTCACTGTCCTTCCCGGTCCAAGACCGATGCGAATACCTGCTCGGCTTCCTGCGAGGCCGCGGGAATGCTAGACCGCGGCGTGGCCGCCGGTCGACCCGAACCCGCCCTCGGCACGTGCCGACCCAGGCAGCTCCTGCACCTCGTGGAAGCGGGCCTTCTCGACCTGCTGGATGACCAGCTGGGCGATCCGGTCCCCTCGGCGGAAGCTGACCCCCTCGCGCGGGTCCAGATTGACGACGATCACCTTGATCTCTCCACGGTACCCGGCATCGACCGTCCCCGGGGCGTTCACGAGGGCAACTCCGCAACGAGCTGCCAGCCCGGAACGGGGGTGCACGAAGGCCGCGTAGCCGTCGGGGAGGGCGATCGCGACACCGGTGGGCAGCACGGCCCGCTCGCCGGGGGCCAGCTCGGCGTCGACGGTGGTGCGCAGGTCGGCACCCGCGTCGCCGGGCTGCGCGTACGCGGGCAGCGGCAGCTCGGGGTCGAGGCGCCTGATCAGGACGTCCAGGGGCTCTCGGGGGCTGGTACTCACGGGTTCACCTCAAAGGCTCGTGCGCGCTTCATCAGATCCGGGTCGTCGAGGACCTTCTCGATGTCCTCGGGACGACCGTGCGAGGTGAAGTGTTCCAGCTTCACCTGGATGAAGAGCGCCGCCGCCCGCACCGCGACCGGTCCGTCGGGGCCGCCGATCCGCGCCTCGGCGGCGCTGTAGATCTTGCGGCCGTGCACGCCGGTGACCCAGGCGCGCAGGTGCAGCACCGAGTCGACGGGCACCGGGCTGAGGAAGTCCGTCTCCAGGCGGCCGGTCACGGCGGGGGCGTGCAGCAGCCAGTTGAGCGTGCCGAGGGTCTCGTCCATCGCCGTGGTGAGCACGCCGCCGTGGGCGAGGCCGGGGCCGCCCTGGTGAACGTCCCGGACGGTGAACTCGGCGGTGACGTCGAGGCCTTCACCGGCGACGGCGTCGATCCGCAGGCCGCCGGGGTGCTGCGGGCCGCAGCCGAAGCAGTGCTCGTAGTGCGAACCGAGGTGCGTGCCGGGGGCGGGCGCCTCGGGGTGGCGCTGCGGCAGGACGGCGTCCGGCGGCGGGGTGGTCGGCGTCGCGGGGAAGGAGGTGGTGGGGGTCACGGGAGCCCACCCTACCCAGGGGTAGCAAGCCCCCGGGGGCCCGTCCCACAGGCGGTCCGACAGACGGTCCGACGGTCGCTCGGGCAGGGGTGGCGTCCGACCCGGGGCGTGAGGGCGCCCACAATGGAGGCATGTACGACGAACGCCTCACGGTGCCCCGCTCCTGGTGGCTGCTCCCGGTCGCAGTCGGTCTCACGCTGGCGCTGATCCTGATCCGGGTCAGCGGCCCGGCGGCGCTGATCGGACTGGTGGTCGGCGTCGCCGCCGGCGCGGTCGCGATCAGCAGTTACGGCTCTGCCCGGATCCGGGTGGTGCAGGGCTCCCTGGTCGCCGGCCAGGCCCGCATCCCGGTGGACGCCCTGGGCGCGGCGCAGGCGCTGAGCCCGTCCGAGGCCGCGGCCTGGCGCGGGCCCAAGGCCGATCCCCGCGCCTTCATGCTGCTGCGCAGCTACGTGCCGACCGCGCTGCGGGTCGAGGTGACCGACCCGGCCGACCCGACGCCCTACCTCTACCTGTCGACCCGCTCGCCGATGAAGCTGGCGCAGGCGCTGGACGAGGCACGCCGGGGCGCCCGCGCCTGAGGCGCCGCGGAGAGGGCCCCGGGGACGCCGGGGAAAACGGAGAGGGACGGTTCCGCTGCTGCGGGACCGTCCCCATGACTTTGTGCCGGTCGGCGCGTCGCCGCCCGAACTCCGTCCCACCGGTGCCGCCCGAGGGCGGCCTCCGGTCCTGCCGTCCGGCCCCGCTGCCCGGGGCCGGAAGGGGCGCTGTGCCGGCGCCGCGGGAACCCGCGGCCACCGGGCCCTGACGACCGCGGTGCTCAGGCGCCGCAGTCCCGGCAGATCGGGTTGCCGTTCTTCTCGCTGTAGAGCTGGCTGCGGTGGTGCACCAGGAAGCAGCTCATGCAGGTGAACTCGTCGGCCTGCTTCGGCAGCACCCGTACGGCGAGTTCCTCGTTGGACAGATCGGCGCCGGGCAGCTCCATGCCCTCGGCGGCGTCGAACTCGTCGACGTCGACCGATCCGCCGCCCTTGTCGTTACGACGTGCCTTGAGCTCCTCGATGCTGTCCTCGTTGAGCTCGTCGTCGGTCTTGCGTGGGGTGTCGTAGTCCGTTGCCATAGTTCGCTCTCCCCCTCCGGGTTGTGCGGTGTGCGGTATCTCCAGCGCACGTAACGCATGGGGGGTCGGTCTTGTGCCCGACCCGAGGGCGAGATTTTGCCTTACTTCAAGCCCCGTTACTCAATCGACACTCAGCCGGGGGTCCGTTGGGGTGATCCATCGAGGCTCGACGGGCCTCACGCTGGGCCATCGCCGGTGCGCTTCCGGGCCGGTTCTCCGACCACGCACAGTAGTCGTCGACCGTCCGGACATCTGCTGATTCCCATGCCCACCTGGGGTGCCGGGCAATCCTGTGGACCGGCGGAGTGATCGATTCCGGTCACGGACGGCGATCGGCACCCCAGGGGGCATGATCACGCTCCGAGGTCGCCCGCAACCGCGGAGCGACACGGTGTGAGCTTGGTCACGTTCAGAATCTTCCCGGGCAAACCGTGGAAAATCCACCCAGTCCGACAGTCCCGGCGGGCCCCTCAGCCGGCGTTGCGGCGCGCCTCCCGGCGGGCCAGCAGAGCCGCCTGGCGCTCCTCGAACTTGGTCGCCTGGGCGTCCAGGCCGTCCAGGAAGGCCCCCAGCCGGTCCTGGGCCAGCAGGCCCTCGGGGCCGAGCCCGGTGACCTCCATGACCCGCAGGTGGCGCAGCACGGGCTGCAGCACGTCGTCGTGGTGGATGCGCAGGTTGTACACCCCGCCGATGGCGATCTGCGCGGCGGCGCGCTCGAAGCCGGGGATGCCGTGCCCGGGCATCCGGAAGTCCGTGACGACGTCCGCGATGGCACCCATGGCCTGGTCCGGGGCGATCTCCAGGGCGGCCTTGAGCAGGTTCCGGTAGAAGACCATGTGCAGGTTCTCGTCGTTGGCGATCTTCGCCAGCAGCTGGTCGGCCAGCGGGTCCCCGGCGTACTTGCCGGTGTTGCGGTGCGAGATGCGGGTGGCGAGCTCCTGGAAGGCCACGTACGCCACGGAGTGCAGCATGCTGTGCGCGTTGTCGGACTCGAAGCCCTCGGACATGTGGCTCATCCGGGCCCGCTCGAGCTCCACCGGGTCGACGGCCCGGGTGGCGAGCAGGTAGTCGCGGATCGCTATCCCGTGCCGGCCCTCCTCGGCCGTCCAGCGGTGCACCCAGGTGCCCCACGCGCCCTCGCGGCCGAACATCGTGGCGATCTCGTGGTGGTAGCTCGGCAGGTTGTCCTCGGTCAGCAGGTTGACGACCAGCGAGACCCGCCCCAGCGGGGTCACCTTGGACTGCTCCAGCGACCACGCCTCGCCGCCCAGCACGCCGTCGAAGTCGCGCCCCTGCCCCCACGGCACGTACTCGTGCGGCATCCACTCCTTGGCGATGGCCAGGTGGCGGTTGAGCTCCTTCTCCACGACCTCTTCGAGGGCCAGGATCAGCCGCGCGTCGGTCCAGCCGCTCGATCCGAGCGAGGGGCTGCTCTGCACAGGGGCGATGGTCACGGTCTTGCTCCTGGGGACGGACACGCGCGGGACGGGCGCGTTCGGCGGGCACTCGTCGTACGGGCCGGCGTCGAAACCGGCGACCGCACTTACGGTTGCGTAGGTTACGACACCGTAAGTTGCCCGGGCAGGAAAAGACAAGCCGCCCCCGCCTGGCCTTATGTCGTCTTGACGGGCCTTGCGGGGGCGGCTGGGAACGGTCGCGCGCGGAGCAGCGCGCGGGGCTGCGGCTTTTGCGGTTCCGGGGGCTTCTCCGGCCCTTCGGGGTGCTTCTACGGCCGGGGTGCTTCTACGGCTTCGGGATGCGCACCCGCATCGTGAGGCCTCCCCCGGCGCGGGGGGTGGCCTCGATCGTGCCGCCGTGCGCGCGCACCACCGAGCGGACGATGGACAGGCCGAGGCCCACGCCCTTGTCGCTGCGGGTGCGGTCGGCGCCCTTGACCCGGCGGAAGGGCTCGAAGATGTGCTCCAGCTCGTACCCGGGCACCACCGGGCCGGTGTTGGAGACCACCAGCTCCCCGCCGCCCGGCACCTCGGCGGTGGCCAGCTCCACCCAGCCGCCGGGGGTGTTGTACCGGACGGCGTTCTGCAGCAGGTTGAGCGCGAGCCGCTCCAGCAGCACGCCGTTGCCGGCGACCACGGCCGGGGAGAGCTTGGAGCGCAGCTCCACCTCGCGCTTGTCGGCCTCGGAGCGGGTCTGCTCGAGCGCCCGGGTGGCCACCTCGGACATCTCCACCGGGCGCCGGTCGGTCAGCTCGTTCTCGCTGCGGGCGAGCAGCAGCAGGCCCTCCACGAGCTGCTCGCTGCGCTCGTTGGTGGCCAGCAGCGTCCTGCCGAGCTGCTGGAGGTCGGGCGAGGCGGCCGGGTCGGAGAGCTGGACCTCCAGCAGGGTCCGGTTGATCGCCAGCGGGGTGCGCAGCTCGTGCGAGGCGTTGGCGACGAAGCGGCGCTGGGAGTCGAAGGAGCGGTCCAGCCGGTCGAGCATCTCGTCGAAGGTGTCGGCGAGCTCCTTGAGCTCGTCGTCGGGGCCGTCCAGCTCGATGCGCCGGTGCAGGTCGGAGGAGGCGACGTCGCGGGCGGTGCGGGTGATCCGGCCGAGGGGGCGCAGCACCCGGCCGGCCATCGCGTAGCCGGCCGCGAAGGCGATCACGGCGAGGCAGACGAGGACGGTCAGCAGCTTGCGCAGCAGGGTGTTGAGGGCCTGGTCGGCCTGGACGGACTTGTAGGCGTTGAGCCACTGATCGAGCTCGGCCTGGTTGGTGATGGTCTGGCCGTCCGGGGTCCGGACGGAGATGATGCTCGGCCCGCTGAGCACCAGGTGCGGCTGGCCGACCTCCTGGAGCGCCTGCTGGACGAAGAAGTACATGACCAGCAGCAGGACGACGCCGGCCATCAGGAACATCCCGCCGTAGAGCAGGGTCAGGCGCATCCGGATGGTGGGGCGGAAGGGGAGCCAGGCCAGCAGGCCGTCGCCCGGGACGTACGTCTCGGGCTGGCCCAGCCGGGGCGGGCGCGGGGGGTGCGCGGGCCGGGGCGGGACGACGGCGCGCGGGCCTCCGGCGGGCGCGCCGGAGGGCCCGCCGACCGGGGGCGGGGTGGTCATGACGGTCCTCTCGGGGCGTCCGCCGGGGGCGGGCGCGGGGTCGCGGCGGGGAATCCCGGTTCGGGGGCGGATTCCGGCCGGGTCAGATGCGGTAGCCGGAGCCCGGCACGGTGACGATCACCGGCGGGTCGCCGAGCTTGCGGCGCAGCGTCATCACGGTGACGCGCACGACGTTGGTGAAGGGGTCGGTGTGCTCGTCCCAGGCCTTCTCCAGGAGCTGCTCGGCGGAGACGACGGCACCGCCGGCCCGCATCAGCACCTCCAGGACGGCGAACTCCTTGGGGGCGAGCTGGACGGTGCGTCCCTCGCGGATCACCTCGCGGCGGCCGGGGTCGAGCGAGATGCCGGCGCGCTCCAGGACGGGCGGCAGCGGGATGGTCGCCCGGCGGCCCAACGCCCGGACGCGGGCGACGAGTTCGCTGAAGGCGAACGGCTTCGGAAGGTAGTCGTCCGCGCCGATCTCCAGGCCCTCGACGCGGTCGCTGATGTCGCCGGAGGCGGTCAGCATGATGACCCGGGTGGCGAGGCCCTGCTCGACCACCTTGCGGCACACGTCGTCGCCGTGGACCAGGGGGAGGTCGCGGTCGAGGACGACCACGTCGTAGTCGTTGACCGCGATGCGCTGGAGCGCGGCCTCCCCGTCGTACACCACGTCGACGGCCATCGCCTCGCGGCGCAGGCCGGTGGCGACGGCCTCGGCGAGCAGCTGCTCGTCCTCGACGACGAGAACCCGCACGGTCGTTGTCCCTTCTCCAGGCCGGCCCCGGAAGCGGACGCACGGCTCCGACGGTGCCTCCATCCTGCCTGGTCCTGCGGTAAAGCAGCGATAAGCTGCCTCCCGGGCAGGGCCCGCGGGCCCGGGACGGTCACCGTTCGTACCGGCACCGCTCCGATTGGACTGTGACACGGGCAACTTTCTTCCGCCGGGAGGTTTCCCCGCCCCCGGGGCGGGGAGGACAGCTGCACACCCCGCGATCTGGCTCGTCAGCCGATCGCACCCACCCGCCGTGCGTTCATCCGCGCCGGCCCTGGGGCTGGGACGTCACCGGGAGCGGCCGAGCGGCCGTCTCCGCGCCCGACCGGAGAGCCATCATCCGTCGGATCGGGCGTTTTCACCGGCTGGACCACCTCGGGGCGGAGAGCGTACGACCGTGCACGTCCGACACAGTAAGGGGGCCCGTATGGACGCCTTCAAGGCCGGAATCCTGCAGCGCATCGCCAACGCCGAGCAGGACCTGCACCGCGCGATCGAAGCCGGGGACGAGTTCCTCGCCGAGGTGGAGCAGTCCGAGCTGGACGACCTCCGCCGGCTGGCCGCCGACCACGGCATCGACACCGTGCTGGAGCGCCACCGCACCGCCGCCTGATCCGCCCTGCCGGATCACCGGCACCTGCGGCCCTGCGGGGGCCGTGCGAGATCCGTGAGACCTGCGAAACCCTCAAGCCCTGGCATCCCCCGTATGCCAGGGCTCTTCGCATGTCCGGGGAGGCTCAGTCCTCCCAGGCGCGCAGGGCGGCGAGGCGTTCCTGGAGGGGCTCGTAGACGCCCGGGGCGGCCGCGACGGTCAGTTGGCCGTCCGGGCCGTGGCCGGGGCGGCCGCCGACCAGGGCACCGGCCTCGGCGGCGATCAGGCAGCCGGCCGCGCGGTCCCAGGGGGCGAGCCCGCGCTCGTAGTAGCCGTCCAGCCGCCCGGCGGCGACGTCGCACAGGTCCACCGCGGCGGCGCCGCCCCTGCGCACGTCCCGCACCTCGGGCATCAGGGCGAGCAGCACCTCCGCCTGGCGCACCCGCACCGGCTGGACGTAGTTGAAGCCGGTGCCGATCAGCGCCTGGCCCCAGGGCGGGGCCTGCCGGGCGGAGACCGGGCGGCCGTCCAGCCGGGCGCCACGGCCGGTCACGGCGTGGAACAGCTCCCCGCGTGCCGGGGCGTACACCACGCCGACGACCGCCCGGCCGTCCAGCTCGGCGGCCACGCTGACGGCCCAGGAGGGCAGCCCGTACAGGTAGTTGACCGTTCCGTCGAGCGGGTCGACGACCCAGCGCACCCCGCTGGTGCCGTGGCGCTCGGAACCCTCCTCGCCGAGGTAGCCGTCCTCGGGGCGGCGGTCGGTGATCAGCTCCAGGACGAGCTTCTCGGAGGCGAGGTCCATCTCGGTGACCACGTCGACGGGGCTGCTCTTGGTGCCCGCCACGCCGAGGTCGGCGGGGCGGCCGTCGCGCAGCAGGGCGCCGGCCCGGCGGGCCGCGTCCAGGGCGACCTCCAGCAGGTCGTCGAGGAGGGCGTCCTCGGGCAGGGCTCGCTCAGACATGGCTCTCCTCGGCGGCGGCCGGGCGCGGGGCGCGCGGGTTGGGGCAGCAGGCGGTGGCGCACAGGTCGTGGCTGGGGCCGAGCGCGCCCAGGGCGCAGCGGGTCACGGCCTCGCCGCGCTCGGCGGCGGCCCGCTCCAGGACGAGGTCGCGCACGGCGGCGGTGAAGCGGGGGTCGGCGCCGACGGTCGCGGCGCGGGAGACCGGCAGGCCGAGTTCGGCGGCCTTGGCGACGGCCTCGGTGTCGAGGTCGTACACGACCTCCATGTGGTCGGAGACGAAGCCGATCGGGAGCATCACCACGGCCGGCGCGCCGTCCTCGTGCTGGGCCTGGAGGTGGTCGCAGATGTCGGGCTCCAGCCACGGGATGTGCGGGGCGCCGCTGCGGCTCTGGTAGACCAGCTCCCACGGCCGGTCCGCGACGCCGGTGCGCTCGGCGACGGCGGCCGCGATCAGCCGGGCCACGTCCAGGTGCTGGGCGACGTACGCGCCGCCGGGCGTGCCCCGGGCCGGGTCGTCCGGGGCGCCGGAGGCCTCGGCCATCGCGGTGGGGATGGAGTGGGTGGTGAAGGCCAGCCGGGCGCCGTCGCGCACCTCGGGCGGCAGCTCCTCCAGGGCGGCCAGCGCGGCGTCGATCATCGGCTCGACGAAGCCGGGGTGGTTGGAGAAGTGCCGCAGCTTGTCGACGGTGAGCGCCGGCAGGCCCTCCTCGGCGAGCGCGGCCAGCGCGTCGGCGAGGTTCTCCCGGTACTGGCGGCAGCCCGAGTACCCGGCGTAGGCGCTGGTGGCGAGGACGGCGATCCGGCGGTGGCCGTCCGTCGCCATCTCCCGCAGGGTGTCCACCAGGTACGGCGCCCAGTTGCGGTTGCCCCAGTACACCGGCAGGTCCAGGCCGGCCTCGGCGAAGTCCTTCCGCAGGGCGGCGAGCAGTTCGCGGTTCTGCCCGTTGATCGGGCTGACCCCGCCGAACAGGAAGTAGTGGCGGCCGACCTCCTTGAGCCGTTCCTTCGGGATGCCCCGGCCCCGGGTGACGTTCTCCAGGAACGGGACGACGTCCTCGGGGGCCTCGGGCCCGCCGAAGGAGAGCAGCAGCAGGGCGTCGTAGGGAGCGGCCCCGGACGGTGAGGGTTTGCGCGCGTCGGACATGGCACCGATCCTGCCACTGAGGGGCCGTGCACCGGTGCCGGGGCCGCTCCGGCGCCCCCGGAATACGGTTTGCCAACGTACGTAAGCTGTGTTTGCCCGTCTTGTTCCTTACCCCTCCTGTCCGGAGCTCCCCCGTGCTCTCCACTTACCGCCGCATCTTCGCCGCCCCCGGCACCCTGGCGTTCTCCTCCACCGGCTTCGTCTCCCGCATCCCGATCTCGATGACCGGCATAGGCATCGTCACGATGCTCTCCCAGCTGCGGGGCTCGTACGGCGTCGCCGGCCTGGTCTCCGCGACCCTCGCCGTCTCCGCCGCCGTCCTCGGCCCCCAGGTCTCCCGCCTGGTCGACCGGTACGGGCAGCGCCGGATCATCGTCCCCGCCATGGCGCTCACCCTCACCGCCGCCGTCGGCCTGCTGCTCTGCGCCCGGCTGAAGGCCCCGGACTGGACGCTGTTCGTCTTCGCCGCCGGCATGGGCGTCATGCCCAGCACCGGCGCCATGGTCCGCGCCCGCTGGGCCCACCTCTACCGCGACGACGCCGACAAGCTGCACACCGCCTACTCCTTCGAGGCCGTCGTCGACGAGGTCTGCTTCATCGTCGGCCCGATCCTCTCCATCGGCCTGGCCACCTCCGTCTTCCCCGAGGCCGGCGTGATGCTCGCCGCGGTCTTCCTCACCGTCGGCGTGCTGCTGTTCGCCGGGCAGCGCTCCACCGAGCCGCCCGTCCACCCCGCCGCCAGGCACGCGGGCCGCTCGGTCATCCTCAACCGCGGCCTCCAGGTGCTGATCCTGACCTTCGTCGCCACCGGCGCGATCTTCGGCTCCGTCGAGGTCGTCACCGTCGCCTTCGCCGACGACCAGCACCACAAGGCGATCTCCAGCGTGATCCTCGCCCTGTGGGCGTTCGGCTCCTGCCTGGCCGGGGTCGTCTACGGCGGCCTCAAGCTCACCGGCTCCCTCGCCCGCCGCTTCGTCCTCGGCGTGGTGTTCATGGCCGTCAGCATGGTCCCGCTGGTGCTCGTCGCCCACGCCGTCAGCGGGGTCGGCGGCCTCGCCGCCGTCGGCGGCGCCCTCCTGATCGCCGGCATCGCCATCTCCCCCACCCTGATCTCCGCCATGGCCCTGGTCGAACGGCTCGTCCCCGCCTCCCAGTTGACCGAGGGCATGACCTGGACGACCACCGGCCTCGCCCTCGGCGTCGCCGTCGGCTCCTCCGCGGGCGGCTGGGTCGTGGACGCCTCCGGCTCCGCCGCCGGCTACTGGGTGCCCTTCGGCGCCGGCCTGCTCGGCGTGGTCGCCGCCCTCTCCGGCCTCGGCCGCCTGCACGCCGGGCTCGCCGACGGCGAGAACGCGACCGCCCTCGAACAACCCGTAGACGCCGACCGGTGATCTGACTAATCTCGCCCTACCCGTGAGCCCCTACTCATGGGTAGGGCGGGTCGCGCCGCCCCCATCCCCCGCCAGGATTTCGGAGGCAGCGCATGCCCCAGGTCGGTACCGCGACCCCCACCCGCTGGACCAACTGGGCCGGGAACCAGAGCGCCCGGCCCGCCCGGACGGCCACCCCCGGCACCGCCGAGGAGCTCGCCAGGGAGATCCTGCGCGCCGCCGACCAGGGCCGCACCGTCAAGGCCGCCGGCTCCGGGCACTCCTTCACCTCCATCGCCTCCCCCGGCGACGGCCTGCTGCTGCGCCCCCACGCGCTCACCGCCGTCCGCGGCCTCGACCGCGAGGCCGGCACCGTCACCGTCGAGTCCGGCCTCCCCCTCCACCGCCTCAACCGGCTGCTCGGCGCCGAGGGCCTCTCCCTCACCAACATGGGCGACATCGAGGTCCAGACCGTCGCCGGCGCCACCAGCACCGGCACCCACGGCACCGGCCGCGACTCCGGCTCCCTCGCCGCCCAGATCCGCTCCCTGGAGATCGTCCTCGCCGACGGGAGCGTCCGGCACTGCTCCCCCACCGAGAACCCCCGGCTCTTCCAGGGCGCCCGGCTCGGCCTCGGTGCCCTCGGCGTGATCACCGCGCTCACCTTCGCCGTCGAACCGGCCTTCCTGCTCACCGCCCACGAGCAGCCGATGGCCTTCGACGAGGTCCTGGAGAAGCTCGACGACCTCGCCGCCGTCAACGAGCACTTCGAGTTCTACTGGTTCCCCCACACCGACCGGTGCTCGACCAAGCGCAACAACCGCAGCCAGGGCCCGGCCGCCCCGCTGCCCCGGTTCAAGGAGTGGCTGGAGGACGACTTCCTCTCCAACACCGTCTGGGAGGGCGCCTGCCGCGTCGGCCGCCGCTTCCCCGGCTCCATCCCCGCCATCGCCTCGCTGGCCAGCCGCGCCTGGTCCGAGCGCAGCTTCACCGACACCGCGTACAAGGTGTTCACCAGCCCCCGCAAGGTGCGCTTCCTGGAGATGGAGTACGCCGTCCCGCGCGCCGCCGTCGGCGAGGTGCTGCGCGAACTCAGGGCGCTCATCGAGCGCTCCGACTGGAAGGTCAGCTTCCCCGTCGAGGTCCGCTTCGCCCCCGCCGACGACCTGTGGCTCTCCACCGCCTCCGGCCGCGACAGCGCCTACATCGCCGTCCACCTCTACAAGGGCACCGCCGACCAGGGCTACTTCACCGGCGTCGAACAGCTGATGGCCGCCCACCAGGGGCGCCCGCACTGGGGCAAGCTCCACACCCGCGACGCCGAGTACCTCGCCGGGGTCTACCCGCACTTCGCCGACTTCACCGCCCTGCGCGACGAGGTCGACCCGGGGCGCGTCTTCGGCAACGACTACCTGCGCCGCGTCCTCGGCGACTAGGGCCCTAGTTCCCGCTCGCGGGCGAGGCGGGCGCCGTGCTCGGGACGGGCGGCTGCGGGGTCGCCGCACCCGTCGGCCTGCCGCCGCCGGCCGAGGGGGAGGCCCCGGCGGAGGGCGTCGCGCTCGGGCCCGCCGTGGGCGAGGCGCCGCCCTCCCCCGCGCCCGGGTCGGCGCTCGGCGTCCCCGTCGGCTTCTGCTCCGGCCGCGCCGAGGGCTGCGGGGCGGTGGGCGTGGGCTCGGAGCCGCGACCGCCTCCGCCCGGGGCCGGACGGTCCGCCGGCACGTCCTGCGGCGCCCGGTCCTTGGGCGTCACCGTCCCGCCGAAGGACGTCCCGTTGCCGGACTCGCCCTTCACCGTCGCCGACACCGGCTGACCGGTGGCCAGTTCGAACGCCGTGATCGGCACCATCGCCAGCACGAACACCAGGGCCGACACCGCCGCGTACGACTTCCACGTCCACCGGCGACGCGCCCGCACCACCTGCGGCGCGTTCCACCGCGAGGACACGCCGGGCGGCTCGGCGCCGGGCTCCTCCCCGGGTTCCTCGACGGGTTCCCCCGCCGGCACCTGGCGCAGCGCGTTGGCCGCCTGGTTGGGCCCCCGGTCCACCGCCTCGCGCAACTGCTCCCCGGTGCGCTTGAAGAGGTGCTGGAACAGCGCACCCCCGGTCGTCGCCCCGACACTGACCACCGCCGCGCCCATGATCGTGCCGTACACGCCGAGTTCGGAGGCCAGCAGCGCCCCGACCACCGTGGCCAACGCGCTCGCCGCGACCTGAGCCACACTCAGGTCGATCCGCTTGCGCTCCTTCTTCTGGCCCTCTCCAGCGGGGCTCCGCTCCGGCATCGACATCCCTCGGTCCGTACGACTGTTCTTCGAACAAGCCTCTCCATCTTGCCCAAAGAAGGACACAAGGGACGAAAATGCGGTTCTCCGCGCCCGGATTGTGTGAAGATGATCACCGTTCATCCGCCGGTGGCCTTCCAGTGGGGGCGCGCGCTCTTGAGATTCCCGTGAATCGCGGGAGACTTGAGCGGCGAGCCGCCCCTCCGGATGCCACGAATGGAGTACTGTTCGTAAGGCCTGAGCCTTGGGTCGACTTGTCGACTGCGCCTTCACCGGCAGCTTGACGAAGAGCCACGGACCAGGCACGCACGGCGACGCCGGTCCCGGATCGTCGCGAACACTCCGTGTGCGAGGACGGCCGGGACACCCAGGCGCGACGTCGACGGATGACGTGGCAAAAAGGCAACCGTGCCACAGCGGCGCGCGCGGGCGTAAGCCCGACACGCCGGGGAACTCAGCAAGGTTGTGGCCAGTCGCCAACGGGCAGGCCACACTCAGTACGGGAGCAGCGACGCAGGTGACGTCGGCAGGCACCACCCGGGAGGTAACCGTGCCCGAACTGCGGGTTGTGGCCGTCAGCAACGACGGCACACGGCTGGTGCTCAAGGCTGCCGACAGCACGGAGTACACCCTCCCCATCGACGAGCGGCTGCGCGCCGCCATCCGTGGGGACCGGCCGCGCCTCGGCCAGATCGAGATCGAGGTCGAGAGCCACCTCCGCCCCCGGGACATCCAGGCGCGGATACGAGCCGGTGCCTCCGCCGAGGAGGTCGCCCAGGCCGCCGGCATCTCCGTCGACCGGGTCCGCCGCTTCGAGGGCCCCGTCCTCGCCGAGCGCGCCTTCATGGCCGAACGCGCCCGCAAGACCGCGATCCGGCGCAACGGCGAGACCACCGGGCCCCAGCTCGGCGAGGCCGTCGCCGAGCGGCTCGCACTGCGCGGCGCCGAGAAGGACACCGAGCGCTGGGACTCCTGGCGGCGCGACGACGGCACCTGGGAGGTCATCCTCTCCTACCGGGCCGACGGCGAGGGCCGCAGCGCCTCCTGGACGTACGACCCGCCCCGGCGGCTCGTCCAGCCCAACGACGACGAGGCCCGCGCGCTGATCGGCGAGAACGTCGAGCGCGAGGAGGAGTCGGTCTTCCCGTTCATCCCGCGGATCGCCCGGCTCCCCCAGGACCGGCCGCCCCGCCCGATGATCGACCGGCCCTCCGCCGACCGCATCATGTCGGCCCGTGAGGTCCGCGAGTCGCGGGAGGCCACCGCCGAGGCCCGGGACTCGCTGACCAGCCTGCTCGACGTCGTCCCCGCCTTCCGCGGAGACCTCGCCGTCGGCGGCCCCGCCCCGGTCGAACCGGTGCCGGCCGAGGTCGCCGAGGAGGCGGAGGAGCCGGCAGCGGCCGCCGCTGCCGCCGCACCGGCCGTCGGCGCGGGATCGGCCTACGCCGACATCCTGATGCCGCGCGCCGTCGCCCCGCACCGGGAGCGGCTGGTCGGCACCACGGACCGTCAGGCCGAGGCGGACGGCGTCCGGCCCGGGCGCCGGGCCACCGTGCCGAGCTGGGACGAGATCGTCTTCGGCAGCCGGCGCAAGAAGCAGGAGTAGGCGAGACATCGAAGGGGCGGGAGGCCATGGGCCTCCCGCCCCTTCCGTCGTTTCCGGGCTCAGCCCGGCTGGTCCGTGACCGCCACCGGGCGGGCCGCGTCGCTCGACCACTCGCTCCACGAGCCCGGGTACAGCGTCGCGTCCACGCCCGCCAGCTCCAGCGCCAGCACCTGGTGCGCGGCCGTCACGCCCGAACCGCAGTACACCGCCGTCGCGCGCTCCCCCGCGCCCAGCTCCCGGAAACGCGCGGCCAGTTCGGCCGCCGGACGGAACCGGCCGTCCGGGCCGACGTTCTCCGAGGTCGGCGCCGACACCGCGCCCGGGACGTGCCCCGCCCTCGGGTCCACCGGCTCGACCTCGCCCCGGTAGCGCTCCCCCGAGCGGGCGTCCAGCAGCAGGCCCTCGCGCGCCCAGGCCGCCGCGCCGTCCGCGTCCACCGTCGGCATCGCCCCCGGGGCGGGCTCGAAGTCGCCCTTCCCCGGCTCCGGCACCTCGGCCGTCACCGGCAGACCGGCCTCCCGCCACACGGCGAAGCCGCCGTCCAGCACCCGCACCTCCCGGTGCCCGGCCCAGCGCAGCAGCCACCAGGCGCGGGCCGCCGCCATCGAGGCCGCGCCGTCGTACACCACCACCGGGCGGTCCGCGCTCACCCCGAAGCGGCGCATCGCCGCGCCGAACTCCGCCACGCCGGGCAGCGGGTGCCGCCCGCCCCGGCCCGGCGCGCCGGGCGGGGCCGCCAAGTCCCGGTCCAGATCGACGAAGTGGGCGCCCGGCAGATGCCCCGCGGCGTACTCCTCGGCCGCGGTCGGGCCGCCCGGAGCCGCGCCGACCAGCTGGTAGCGCACGTCCAGCAGCACCGGCGGGCGCGCGGAGTCCAGCTCCCGCGCCACGTCGGCCGCGGAGATCAGCGGGGAACCGTCGTTGAAGGTGGTCATGGGCGCCATTCTCGCCCAGCCGCCCCGGGGGCGGGCACTTTGTGCGCTCTTTGCCGGACTTTCCGCGCGGGTCGAGGGTTGGGCGCGCGCCAGGGTGGAAGCATCACCCTCGCGCGCGAGGATTTCCGTGCGCCAACCACCCGTGAGGAGGCCCGCATTGCCCGCGGTGGAACTCCGACTGGCCCAGGGAACGCCCTGCTGGGTCAGCCTGCTGACCGACGACCTGCCCGGCGCCCAGGACTTCTACGGCGGACTGCTCGGCTGGACGTACACCCCCGGCCCCGGGCAACTCGGCGCCTATGTACGGGCCGAACTCGACGGCGTCCCCGTCGCCGGCCTCGGCGTCTCCACCGCCACCGGCTTCCCGGTGCTGTGGACCACCTACTTCGCCGTCGACGACGCCGACCGCACCGCCCAGCTCGTCCGCGAATGCGGCGGGACGGTCGCCGTGGGCCCCCTCCAGGCCGAGCACGCCGGGCGGATGGCCATCGCCGCCGACGTCTCCGGCGCCGTCTTCGGCCTCTGGCAGGGCGAGGAGCACCCCGGCCGCGAGGCCGGCGCCGAGCCAGGCGGGCCCGCCTGGTCCGAACTGCTCACCCCCGACGCGGACGGCTCCGCCGCCTTCTACGCCGCCGTCCTCGCCCGGCCCGTCCGGCCTGTCCGGCCCGGCGCCGAGGAGAGCGCGCTCGTCGTCCACGGCCGGCCCGTCGCGGGCATCCGCCACCACGCCGACCTGCGCGGCCACCCGCCGCGCTGGCGCACCCACTTCGCCGTCCGCGACGCCGAGGCGACGGCCGGCCGGGCCCTCGCCCTGGGCGGCCGCGTCCTGGTCGAACCCCACCCCACCGCGCACGGGCGCGCCGCCCGGCTGGCCGACCCGCAGGGCGGGCACTTCTCGGTGCTGGAGGCCGCGGGTTAGACCTGCTGCTCCTCGAAGGGCAGCACGTCCGGGGAGAGCACCGAGGCCCGGGCCGTCGCCGCCGTCATCCGGCGGCGGTGGTGGCGGCGGCACAGCACCTCGTAGCCGACCTCGTCCTCGCGCACCGAGATGTCGCCGATCACCACCTGGGCGCCCTCGACCACCATCACCCCGCCGACCGTACGGGCGTTGTGCGTCGCCCGCGCGCCGCACCAGCACAGCGCCTCGACCTGCAGCACCTCCACCCGGTCGGCCAGCTCGATCAGCCGCTGCGAACCGGGGAACAGCCGGGTCCGGAAGTCGGTGGTGATCCCGAACGTGTAGACGTCAATGTCGAGTTCGTCCACCACCCGGGCCAGCTGGTCGACCTGCTCGGCGGCGAAGAACTGCGCCTCGTCGCAGATCAGGTAGTCCACCCGGCCGCCCGCCGACAGCCGCTGCACCACGTACGCGTGGAAGTCGAACTCGTCCGTCACCTCCACCGCGTCCGCGCGCAGGCCCAGCCGACTGGAGATCGTCGCCGCGCCCGCCCGGTCGTTGCGGGTCAGGATCAGGCCCTGCCGGCCGCGCGCGGTGTGGTTGTGGTCCATCTGCAGCGCGAGCGTCGACTTACCGCAGTCCATCGTGCCCGAGAAGAACACCAGTTCAGCCATGGGTGGAGCAAGGGCCTTTCACATCAAGGGGGTTCGGGCACAGAGGGGTCAAGGTGGCTTCTCAGCCGCGGACTTCGAGCAGCGGCACGAACTGCTCGACCGGAGTCATCGAGCCGTGCAGACCGATCATCGCGGATTCGCCGGGCTCGTTGCGGGAGGCGATGACGGCGATGTCGTCGCGCGCCGCGGCGACCACGTCGCCGATCCGCCCGTACACCCGATCGTCCACCACCGGGCCGAACCAGCCCGCCGCGATCGCCTCGTCCCGGGTGGCGACCCACATCCGGTCGCCCAGCACCTCGCTCCACACCGTGTGCACGTCGGCCGCCGCGCCCGGCACCGCGTACACGTGGCGCGCCCGGCCCTCGCCGCCCAGCAGGGCCACGCCCGCGCCGAGCTCCCAGTCCTCGTCGAAGTCGATCCGGTCCTCCGGAGCGACGTCGATCATGCCGTGGTCGGCCGTCACGTACATCGCCGACCGGGGCGGCAGCTGCTCGGCCAGGCGCCGGGCCAGCCGGTCGACCGCGTCCAGCATCATCCGCCACTCGTCGGAGTCCACGCCGAAGCGGTGGCCCGCGCCGTCCAGCTCGCTGACGTAGGTGTACACCAGCGCCCGGTCGTTCTCGGCCAGCCAGGAGGCCGCCAGGTCCATCCGCTCCTCGCCCGTGGTGCGGCCCAGGAAGGTGCCGCCGGACAGCGCGACCCTGGTCAGCGGGGTCTGGGAGAACAGCGGCGAGGACACCTGCGCCGTCGCCACCCCGGCCGCGTGCACCTGCTCGAAGACCGTCGGGTACGGCTGCCAGGCGTACGGGTCCGTGTGCGGCTGCCAGCGCAGCTGGTTCATCAGGTACCCGGCCCCCGGCACCGCCACCGTGTACCCCGCCAGCCCGTGCAGGCCCGGCGGGGTGCCCGTGCCGACCGAGGCCAGCGAGGTCGCCGTGGTCGACGGGAAGCCGGCGGTCAGCGGGCGGCCGGAGCCGCCCAGCGAGCTGCCGATCAGCGAGGACAGGAACGGCGCGTACTCGGGGTGGCGCAGCAGCAGCTCCCAGCCCAGGCCGTCCACCAGGAACACCACCGCCCGGTCGGCCGGGGCGATCGGCAGCGTCGCGGTGAACCCGGGCACGCCGAGGCCCGCCGCCACCGAGGGCAGCAGGTCGCACAGCGAACCGCTGCCGTACGGGGGCGCGGGGGCGGTGGCCGGGTCGAGGATCTCGAAGGCGTCGTAGCCGTCGGGGGAAGCGAAGGACATGGAACCGGATTCGTCGGGGTGGTTCGTGGCTGGCTGTCGGGAGGCGCCGGTCAGGCCCGCGGGCCGTTGTCGATCGTCGCGTCGGACAGCGCCCGGGCGAACAGCAGTGCCTGGGCCACCGTCTCGGGGCCGTCCCCGGCCTCGCTCACGCGCAGTGAGAGGTCGTCAGCCGTCGCCGACCCGGTGTAGCCGTGGTCCGCGTCGCAGTTCGGGTCCGAGCAGCCCGCCGGCTCCAGGTCCAGGCGCTGCACCGCGCCCCAGCCGATGGTCAGCACGACCTCGCGCGGCAGCGTGCCCGGGGTGTACGTCTCCGGGTTCGCCACCATCCGGCTCACCACCACGGAGCCGATGCGGTCCAGGCGGACGCTCTCCGTCGAGGTCGTCGCGAACGGCACCGCCGGGCTGCCCTCCGAGCCGGACTGCTCGTCGGTGTGGCTCACCACGAAGCGCGTCGGGGTCAGCACCAGCACCGTCACGTGCCGGCGCACCTCGTTGGCGTCGAAGGTCGTCTCCTGGTGCACCAGGTAGGAGCTGATCGGCTCGGGGCCCACCGCGGACTCCACCGCTTCGGACACCAGGGCCGGGTAGTAGCCACTGCGCTCGATCGCCGAGCGCAGGTCCTGAGTGGTGGTACCGGTCTTCGCCATAACTCCATCCTGGCATGGTCCGCCGACGAAGCGGGCGGCGCGGCGCCGAGCTTCGGACAACAGGCGCCCACGGGCGAGGCGCAACCAAGGAAGGCTACAGCGTGCTCATGGCGCGCGGACCCAGATCGCTGCGGACCGGCAGCGGCGCGATCCGCACCCGCGCCCCCAGGATCGCCAGCCCGTGCGGCGCCACGACCACGGGTTCGAGGTCCACCGAGGCGATCTCCGGCACGTCGTCCACCAGCTGCGAGACCCTCAGCAGCAGCTCCTCCAGCGCGGCGGTGTCCACCGACTCCGCCCCGCGCCAGCCGAACAGCAGCGGGGCCGCCCGCACCTCCCTGATCAGGGAGGCCGCGTCCTGGTCGGTGGCCGGAACCAGCCGGTGCGCCACATCGCCCAGCAGTTCGGCGGGGGCGCCGGCCAGGCCGAAGGAGAGGATCGCTCCGACCGCCGGGTCCACGGTCGCGCCGATCACGGTGTCCACCCCGCGCGGGGCCAGCCGCTGCACCACCAGCTCGGCCTGGGCGGCGCCGCCGAGCAGCGCGTCCAGCTCGCGGTGGGCGCGGCGCAGGCCCGTCTCGCCGGTGAGGTCCAGGCGGACGCTGCCCAGGTCGGGGCGGTGGCGCAGGTGCGGGGCCGTCGCCTTGAGGGCCACCGGGTAGCCCAGGGCCTCGGCGGCCCGGACGGCCGTCTCCTCGCCGGGGGCCGGCAGGGTCGGGGAGACGTCGATGCCGTAGCTGTCCAGCAGGGCGCGGGCCTCGGCGTCGGGCAGGGTGATCCGGGCGCCGCCGGGCTGGGTGCGGGCGGCGACCGCGGCGCGGGTGTTGAGCGCCGCCTCGACCAGGGCGCGGGCGGCCGGCTCGTCGATCCGGTCCAGCTCGGGGACGCGGGCCGTCTCCTCCGCCTCGGCGGTGCGGCGGCGCCACTGGGAGTAGTGGACGGCGTGCGCGAGCGCGCGCACCGCCCGCTCGGGCGCCGCGTACGCGGGGATGCCGCCCTCGCGCAGGCGCAGCGGCAGGTCGGTCAGGGCCAGGTGGGCCAGCAGCAGCGGCTTGCCCGACTCGCGGGCGCGCACGCCCGCCTCCAGCAGGGCCCCGGCGATCTCCGGATCGTCCGAGCCCATCTCGGGGTCGTCGGGGCCGGTGAGCCGTCCGCCCATGAAGGCGTGCGCGGAGGTGCCGATCGGCGGGATCGCGACGGCGATCACCGCGTCCACGGCCGGGTCGGTGAGGGCGGTGTCCAGCGCGATGCGGAAGTTCTCGCCCGTGGCGGCGGTGGTGAGGTCGACGGGCGTGCGCGGGCGGAGGCCGGCGCTGAGGCAGGCGTCGTAGGTGAGCAGGCCCAGCGAGTCGGAGTTGCCGACCACGGCGACGCGGTCCCCCGGGGGCAGCGGCTGCTGGGCGAGCAGCTCGCCCGTGTCGTACAGCTCGGTGATCGTCGCGACCCGGGTGACGCCGGCCTGTTCGAACAGGGCGTCCACGGTCGCGTCGCGCAGGCCCGTCGCGGTGGCGGGGACGGCGTGGCCGGGCGGGAGGCTGCCGGTGTGCCGGGCGCCCTTGACCACCACGACCGGCTTGACGGCGGCCAGGCGGCGGGCGATCCGGGTGAACTTGCGGGGGTTGCCGAAGGACTCCAGGTAGAGCAGGACCACCTCGGTGGCCTCGTCCTCGGCCCAGTACTGGAGGAAGTCGTTGCCGGAGACGTCCGAGCGGTTGCCGACGGAGGCGAAGGAGGAGACGCCCAGGCCCCTCTTGTGGGCCGCCTCCAGCAGGGCGACGCCGATCGCACCGGACTGGCAGAAGATGCCGAAGCCGCCGCGATCGGGCAGGTGCGGGGCGAGCGAGGCGTTCAGCGGGTGGTCCGGGTCGGTGTTGATCAGGCCGAAGGCGTTCGGGCCGATCACCCGCATGCCCGCCGCGCGGGCCTGGCGCACCAGGGCGCGCTGGCGGTCGCGGCCCTCGGGGCCCGTCTCGGCGTAGCCGGCCGTCACCACCACCAGGCCCTGCACGCCGTGCGCGCCGCACTCGGCGACGGCGGCGGGGACGGCGCCCTCCGGGACGGTGACCACCGCGAGGTCGACGGGGCCGGGGATGTCCAGGAGCGAGCGGTGGACGGGGATGCCGTCCAGTTCGGTGCCCTCGGGGGCGTTGCGGTTCACCGCGTACACGGTGCGGGCCGTCTCGGCGGGCTCGTGCGCGAACCCGCCCAGCAGGTCGCGCAGGATCGCCCGGCCGACGGTCTGCGGGTTGCGGGAGACACCGATGACCGCCACCGAGCGCGGGGTCAGCAGCCGCTGGACCGAGCGGGCCTCGGCGCGGTGCTCGCGGGCGCGCATCACGGCCAGCGAGCGGTCGGTCTGTTCGAGGTCGAACTCCAGGTGCACCACGCCGTCCGCGAAGCTGCGGTGCTGGGTGTAGCCGGCGTCGGTGAAGACCTTCACCATCTTCCGGTTCTCCGGCAGCACCTCGGCCTGGAAGCGCCGGATGCCGCGCTCCTGCGCCACGGCGGCGATGTGCTCCAGCAGGGCGGAGGCCACGCCCCGGCCCTGGTGGGCGTCCTGCACCAGGAAGGCCACCTCGGCGTCGGTGCCGGTGTCGCAGGGGCGGCCCTCGCCGTCGATCCGGTCGTAGCGGACGGTGGCGATGAATCGGTCACGGACGACGACGGCGAGGCCGACGCGGTTCACGAAGTCGTGGTGGGTGAAGCGGCGGACGTCCTTGTCGGACAGCCGGGGGTAGGGGGCGAAGAAGCGGAAGTACTTGGACTGCTCCGAGACCTGTCCGTAGAACTCCACCAGCCGTCCGGCGTCACCGGGGGTGATCGGCCTGATGCGGGCCGTACCGCCGTCGCGCAGCAGGATGTCGGCTTCCCAGTGCTGCGGATAGTCCGGCTGGTCGGGGTGCGCTGCGGCGGAGTCTGAGGCGGAGTCGTCCACGATCGTCAGGTTATCCGGCGGCGAGCCGAATGGCGTCGGGCGTGCGTGCACGGCAAGGTGAACAGGGCCCGCGACCGGGCCTTATGCCCCGAAAAGAAACAATCACAACTCCCGAACGCGGCGGCTCCGAGAGGTCGCCTGCGTGCAACACTGGTCTAGACAACATGGCCGTTTCCCCCGCTCCCCCTGAGCACGGCCGTGACCAGCTTCACCGGAAAGGCACGTTCAATGGCTGAGCGCCGCGTCACCATCGGTTGGGCCGAGGGCCTGCACGCCCGTCCCGCCTCCGTCTTCGTCCGGGCCGTCACGGCCACCGGCGTGCCGATCACCATCGCCAAGCCGGGCGGCAACCCGGTCAACGCCGCCTCCATGCTCGGCCTCCTCGGCCTGGGCGCCCAGGGCGGCGACGAGGTCATCCTCGCCTCCGACGCGGAGAACGCCGACGACGCCCTCAACCGCCTCGCCAAGCTCGTCGCCGAAGGCCTCGACGAACTCCCCGCCGCCGCCTGAGTCGCGCAGCACCCCGACGGGGGTGTCGCCCACGATCCGTGGGCGACACCCCCGTCGGCGTCGGTCAGCCCTTGACGCAGACGACCTGCTTGAGGTGCGCGACCACCTCGACGAGGTCCTTCTGCTGCTCGATGACCTTCTCGATGTTCTTGTAGGCGCCCGGGATCTCGTCCACGACACCGCTGTCCTTGCGGCACTCCACGCCCCTGGTCTGCTCGGCCAGGTCGTTCGTGGTGAAGCGCTTCTTCGCCGCGGTGCGGCTCATCTTGCGGCCGGCGCCGTGGGAGGCGGAGTTGAACGACGCCTCGTTGCCGAGGCCGCGGACGATGTACGAACCCGTCCCCATCGAGCCGGGGATGATCCCGTAGTCGCCGCTGCCGGCCCGGATCGCGCCCTTGCGGGTGACGAGCAGGTCGACTCCGTCGTACGTCTCCTCGGCCACGTAGTTGTGGTGGCAGCTGATGACCTCGTCGAACGCGACCTTCGCCTTGGCGAACTCGCGGCGGACGACGTCCTGGAAGAGCGCCATCATCACCGCGCGGTTGCGCTTGGCGTACTCCTGCGCCCAGAAGAGGTCCTCGCGGTAGGCGGCCATCTGCGGAGTGTCCGCGATGAAGACGGCGAGGTCCCGGTCGACCAGGCCCTGGTTGTGCGGCAGCGAGCGGGCGACGCCCATGTGGTGCTCCGCCAGTTCCTTGCCGATGTTCCGGGAGCCGGAGTGGAGCATCAGCCAGACCGCACCGGTGGAATCAACACACACTTCGATAAAATGATTACCTCCTCCGAGCGTCGCCATCTGCTGCATCGCCCGCTCGCGGCGCCACTTGACCTCCTGCGCGACCCCGTCGAAGCGCTCCCAGAAGTCGTCCCAGCCCGACGTGCGGAAGCCGTGGAGCTTCGTCGGGTCGACCGGGTCGGTGTGGAGGCCGCGGCCGACGGGGATGGCCTGCTCGATCTTGGAGCGCAGCCGCGACAGGTCGTCCGGGAGGTCCTTGGCGGTGAGGGAGGTCTTCACCGCGCTCATGCCGCAGCCGATGTCGACGCCGACCGCCGCCGGGCAGACCGCGCCGTTCATGGCGATGACGGAGCCGACGGTGGCGCCCTTGCCCAGGTGGACGTCGGGCATCACGGCGAGGCCGTGGAGCCAGGGCAGGGAGCTGATGTTGCGCAGCTGCTGCATGGCCGCGCCCTCGACCGTCGCCGGGTTGGTCCACATCCGGATCGGGACCCGGATGCCGGGGACTTCGGTGTACGTCATGGTGGAACGACCTCCAGGGGTCGGTTGAACGCAGGAGAGAGTGCCGCACGCAGAATCCCGGTGCGGCTCGGGGAAGTTCGGGGGTGGACCGCGCTCAGGCGGTCAGGGCGGAACAGGGGGAGGACGGCCTTGGGGAGCGTCGTATGGTTCGCTCGACCCGCATGGTGACCGCCTCCCTTCGTCGTATCCGCGATTCGCACGTTCTGTGCGTCGGGGAACATCTATCCACGGAACGTCAGGTGCCTGCAACGGAATTAAGCAGCGCCGGTTCAAGAATGCGTCCGGCCCGGCGGAGCGGGTGCTCCACCGGGCCGGGAACGGGAGACCTCAGCTGACGACCGTGACCTCGCCGATGCCGAGCGCCCGCACGTCCTCCGCGATCGCGGCGGCGTCGCCGACGAGGACGGTGACGAGGCGGTCCGGCTGGAAGGCGGCGACGACGGCCGCGGTGGCCGCGGCGGTGGGCAGTTCGGCGAGCTGCCGGTAGACCTCCGCCTGGTAGTCGTCCGGCAGGTGCTGCTCGACCTGGTCGGCCAGGGTGCCGGCGACGGAGCCCGCGGTCTCGTACTTGAGCGGGGCGACGCCGACCAGGAACTGCACGGCCTCGTCGCGCTCGGCGTCGGTGAGGCCCTCGGCGGCGAGGGTGCGCAGGATCTTCCAGGTGTCCTCCAGCGCCGGGGCGGTGGAGGCGGTGTCGACGGAGCCGCTGATGGCGAGCAGCGAGCGGCCGGTGCCGTCGGCGGCGGAGCGCAGCGGCTGGGCGAAGGCGCGGACGCCGTAGGTGTAGCCCTTCTCCTCGCGCAGGACGCGGTCGAGGCGGGAGGTGAGGGTGCCGCCGAGGCAGTAGGTGCCGAGGATCTGGGCGGCCCAGACGGGGTCGTGGCGGTCGGCGCCGATGCGGCCGATGAGCAGCTGGGTCTGGACGGAGCCGGGGCGGTCGACGATGAGGACGCGGCCGCGGTCGTCGCCGGTGACGGGGGCGAGGGCGGAGGGCTCGGCGGCGGTGCCGGTCCAGGTGCCGAGGGTGCTCTCCAGCAGGGCGGGCAGCTCGACGCCGGTGAGGTCGCCGACCACGACGACGGTGGTGGTGGCCGGGCGCACGTGGGCCTCGTAGAAGGACCGGACGGCGGAGCGGTCGATGGCCTTGACGGTGTCGGCGGTGCCGGCCCGGGGGCGGGAGAGGCGGTCGGCGGCGTCGAAGAGCTCGGCGTAGAGGGCCTTGACGGCGCGTCGGGCCGGGTTGGCCTGCTCGTGGACGATCTCGTCGAGGCGGTTGGCGACGAGGCGCTCGATCTCCTCCTCCGGGAGGGCGGGGGCGCGCAGGGCGTCGGCGAGGAGGGTGAGGCCGCGCTGGAGGCGGGAGGCGGGGACTTCGAGGGAGACGCGCAGGCAGGGGTGGTCGGCGTGGGCGTCGAGGGTGGCGCCGGCGCGCTCGAGTTCGGCGGCGTACTGCTCGGCGGTGAGGGTGTCGGTGCCCTCGCTGAGCGCGCGGGCGAGGACGGCGGCGACGCCGTCGAGGCCGTCGGGCTCGGCGGCGAGCGGGGCGTCGAGGAGGACCTCGACGGCGACGAGCTGCTGGCCGGGCCGGTGGCAGTGCAGGACGGTGATGCCGTTGCCGAGGGCCGCGCGCTCGGGGGCGGGGAAGGCCCAGGGGGTGGGGGTGCCGGGCTGGGGCTGGGGGTGGAACGTCATGGCGGGGGCCTGGTCGGTGCTCATACGGTGGCACCCTCCTCGTCGGCAGCGGTGTCGGCGTCGGTGTCGGCGTCGTCGGCGGTGGCGGTCGGCTCGTAGGCGAGGACGGCCCGGTTGGCGGGGTGGAGGCGGGCGGCGGCGACGGCCCGGACCTCTTCGGCGGTGACGGAGAGGACGTGGGGCAGGGCCTCGTTGACGAGCCCGGGGTCGCCGAACAGGACGGCGTAGCGGCAGAGTTCGTCGGCGCGGCCGGCGACGGTGGTGAGGCGGTCGAGGGACTCGCGCTCGATCTGGGCCTGGGCGCGCTCGAGTTCCTCGGTGGTGGGGCCCTCGGCGGCGAAGCGGGCGAGCTCCTCGTCCACGGCGGCGTCGATCTGCGCGATGGTGGCGTCGCCGGAGGTCTTGACGTCGAGCCAGCCGAGGCTGGGGGCGCCGGCGAGGCGCAGCAGGCCGAAGCCGGCGGAGACGGCGGTGCGGTCGCGGCGGACGAGCCGGTTGTAGAGGCGGCTGGACTCGCCGCTGCCCAGGATGGTGAGGGCGAGGTCGGCGGCGTCGGCTTCGCGGGTGCCGTCGTGCGGGAGTCGGTAGGCGGCCATGAGGGCGCGGGAGGGGACGTCCTCGTGGACGAGTTCGCGGACCTCGCGGCCGATGACGTCGGGGAGTTCGCCGGAGCGCGGGGGCTGCTTGCCGTCGTGGGCGGGGATGGTGCCGAAGTACTTCTCGACCCAGGCGACGGTCTGCTCGGGGTCGATGTCGCCGACGACGGACAGGACGGCGTTGTTGGGCGCGTAGTAGGTGCGGAAGAACGCGCGGGCGTCCTCGAGGGTGGCGGCGTCGAGGTCGGCCATGGAGCCGATGGGGGTGTGGTGGTACGGGTGGTCGCCGGGGAAGGAGAGCGCGGTGAGCTTCTCGAAGGCGGTGCCGTACGGGACGTTGTCGTAGCGCTGGCGGCGCTCGTTCTTGACGACGTCGCGCTGGTTCTCCATGGAGGTCTCGTCGAGGGCGGCGAGCAGGGAGCCCATGCGGTCGGCCTCGAGCCAGAGGGCGAGTTCCAACTGGTGGGCCGGCATGGTCTCGAAGTAGTTGGTGCGCTCGAAGCTGGTGGTGCCGTTCAGGGAGCCGCCGGCGCCCTGGACCAGTTCGAAGTGCCCGTTGTTGGAGACGTTCGCGGAGCCCTGGAACATGAGGTGCTCGAAGAGGTGGGCGAGGCCGGTGCGGCCCTCGACCTCGTGGCGGGAGCCCACGTCGTACCAGAGGCAGACAGCGGCGACCGGGGTGAGGTGGTCCTCGGAGAGGACGACACGCAGGCCGTTGGCCAGGCGGTGCTCGGTGATGGCGATGCCTCGCTGGGAGGCGGGGGCCGGGTTGGCCATGCGCTCGGGTCCTTCCCGTCGTCGATGTCGGGGTTCGTGTGGCGTCCCCCATTGTGGTGCAACGCGCGAGCGGTGCGTTCGTGTCCGCGCGGACGGGGCGTTCGCCAGGGGCGGAAGAGGGCCGCTGGCCGGGAGTGTCCGTGCGAGGGTCCACAATGGGGGCGCCGCGCCCTGTTGACGGGGGCCGCGGCGGGCCCGGTGGCCGGGCCCGATCGAGACAGCGCCAGCGACACGTAAGGGAGCCCCGCCGCGATGGCCCGCCGCAGTTCGCAGACCCCGCCGCCCGGAGACTTCGAGGAGCGCATCCTCGACGTCGACGTCGTGGACGAGATGCAGGGCTCCTTCCTGGAGTACGCCTACTCGGTGATCTACTCGCGTGCGCTGCCGGACGCGCGGGACGGTCTGAAGCCGGTGCACCGGCGAATCCTGTACCAGGCCAACGAGATGGGCCTGCGTCCGGACCGCGCGCACGTGAAGTGCGCGCGCGTGGTGGGCGAGGTGATGGGTCGGCTGCACCCGCACGGTGACGCGTCGATCTACGACTCGGTGGTGCGCATGGCGCAGCCGTTCTCGATGCGGCTGCCGCTGATCGACGGGCACGGGAACTTCGGTTCGCTGGGCAACGACGACCCGCCGGCCGCGATGCGGTACACGGAGTCGCGGCTGACGGCGGCGTCGATGGCGATGGTGGAGTCGATCCACGAGGACACCGTCGACTTCGGCCCGAACTACGACGGCAGCGAGCAGGAGCCGTTGGCGCTGCCGGCGGCGTTCCCGAACCTGCTGGTGAACGGCGCGACGGGCATCGCGGTGGGCATGGCGACGAACATGCCGCCGCACAACCTGTCCGAGGTGGTGGCGGCGGCCCGGCACCTGATCAAGCACCCGAGCGCGGACCTGGACACGCTGATGCGGTTCGTGCCGGGGCCGGACCTGCCGACGGGCGGGCGGATCGTGGGCCTGTCGGGCATCCGGGACGCGTACGAGTCGGGGCGCGGGACGTTCAAGATCCGGGCGACGACGTCGGTCGAGAGCGTGTCGGCGCGCCGCAAGGGCATCGTGGTGACGGAGCTGCCGTTCAACGTCGGCCCGGAGAAGGTGATTTCGAAGGTCAAGGACCTGGTCAACGCGAAGAAGCTGCAGGGCATCGCGGACGTCAAGGACCTGACGGACCGCGAGCACGGGCTGCGCCTGGTGATCGAGGTGAAGAACGGCTTCGTGCCGGAGGCGCTGCTGGAGCAGCTGTACAAGTTGACGCCGATGGAGGAGACCTTCGGCATCAACAACGTGGCGCTGGTGGACGGTCAGCCGTTGACGCTGGGTCTGAAGGAGCTGCTGGAGGTGTACGTCGACCACCGGTTCACGGTGGTGCGGCGGCGCAGCGACTTCCGCCGCCGCAAGCGGGAGGAGCGGCTGCACCTGGTCGAGGGCCTGCTGGTGGCGCTGGTCGACATCGACGAGGTCATCGCGATCATCCGGTCGAGTGACAACGCTCAGCAGGCGAAGGAGCGCCTGATGGAGCGCTTCTCGCTGTCCCAGACGCAGACGGCGTACATCCTGGACACTCCGCTGCGCCGGTTGACGCGGTTCGACCGGGTGGAGCTGGAGGAGGAGAAGGCGAAGCTGACCTCGGAGATCGCCGAGTTGACGGAGATCCTGGAGTCGGACGCGCGGCTGCGCAGCGTGGTGTCCTCCGAACTGGGCGCGGTGTCGAAGCAGTTCGGTACGGAGCGGCGCACGGTGCTGCTGGAGGCGGGGGCGGTGCCGTCGGCGGCGCTGTCGGTGCCGCTGGAGGTGGCGGACGATCCGTGCCGGGTGCTGCTGTCGTCGACGGGTCTGCTGGCGCGGACGGCGGACGGCGAGCCGTTCGAGGTGTCGGAGAAGCGGGCGAAGCACGACGTGATCGTGTCGGCGGTTCCGGCGACGGCGCGGGCGGACGTGGGTGTGGTGACGTCGGCGGGCCGGGTGCTGCGGCTGCCGGTGATCGATCTGCCGGCGCTGCCGCCGACCCCGTCGCCGACGCTGGCGGGCGGTGCGGCGGTGGGCGAGTTCCTGCGGCTGGAGGCCGGGGAGCGGGCGCTGGCGCTGACGACGCTGGACGAGTCCTCGCCGGGGCTGGCGCTGGGCACGCTGCAGGGCGTGGTGAAGCGGGTGGTGCCGGAGTGGCCGGCGAACAAGGACGAGTTCGAGGTGATCGCCCTCAAGGAGGGTGACGAGCTGGTGGGCGCGGTGGAGTTGCGCACGGGCGAGGAGGACCTGGTCTTCATCGCCTCGGACGCGCAGTTGCTGCGCTACCCGGCGGGCCAGGTGCGTCCGCAGGGCCGCCCGGCGGGCGGCATGGCGGGGATCAAGCTGTCGGACGGGGCGCGCGTGCTGTCGTTCACGGCGGTGGACCCGGCGGTGGACGCGGTGGTGGTCTCGGTGGCGGCGTCGACGGGGACGCTGTCGGGTGACGAGCCGACCTCGTGGAAGGTGACGCCGTTCGAGCAGTACCCGCGCAAGGGCCGGGCGACGGGCGGGGTGCGCTGCCAGCGGTTCCTGCGCGGTGAGGACGCGCTGACGTTCGCGTGGGCGGGCGCCGCTCCGGCGCGGGCCGCGTCGGACAAGGGCGTGCCGGTGGAGCTCCCGGAGCGGGACCCGCGCCGGGACGGTTCGGGTACGCCGGTGGCGGCGCCGGTCGCGGTGGTGGCCGGCCCGGCGTGAGCGTGACGGGGCCCGCCTCCTCCGAGGGGACGGGCCCCGGTCGTCCGGTGAGGGTACCCTTACGCCGGTGAGCACCTGTGCGAGCGCGTCGCTCGAACTTTCGGAGCCGTTGGCCGCGACGGCGGCGACGGCGGCCACCTGGCTGCTGCTGGAGCAGAACGGCCCCTGGGGCGCGAAGGCCCTGGGCGAGAGCCATCTGGACGCGGCGGTGGGCCGGGCCCTGGACGCGGCCGCGGAGGGCACCGGCGTACGGGTGGCGCTGATCCGCCGGCCCGGGCGGCACGCGGACTGCCTGCCGGACGTCCGGCACGAGGTGATCGTGGCGCACACGGTGCCGGGCCGGGGCTGGGTGCGCCGGGCGCAGGTCGCGGACCCGTCCGAGCTGCTGGCGCTGGACTTCGCGGCGCTGGGCGCGGGCGACCACACGGGTTTCGGGGCGGAGCACGTCGGCGGCCCGGTGGCCCTGGTGTGCACCAACGGCCGTCGGGACCGCTGCTGCGCGCTGCTGGGCCGTCCGCTGGCGGCGGATCTGGCGGCGGCCGGGCACAGCGAGGTGTGGGAGGTGACGCACCTGGGCGGGCACCGCTTCTCCCCCACGATGCTGGTGCTGCCGTACGGCTACGCGTACGGGCGGCTGTCGGCGGAGAGCGCCAAGGAGGTGCTGGCGGCGACGGCGGCGGGCCATGTGGTGCCGCAGTGGTCGCGGGGCTGTTCGGGCTGGGAGCGTCCGGGCCAGGCGGCGGAGCACGCGGTGCGGCTGGCGACGGGCGAGACGGCGGTGGACGTGCTGACGCTGTCGCAGCGCCCGGACGGGCAGGGCCGCTGGCTGGTGTCGGTGGTGCACCGGGACGGCCGGGCGTGGGAGGTGGACGTGGTGGAGGGATTCAGCGAGCCGGCGCGGCCGGAGAGCTGCGGCCGGGCGGCGGGGACGCCCTCGCGGATGGACGTGCTCTCCGTACGGGGAGTGTGAGCGGCGCACGGGGAGTGAACGGCCCCGCGCCCGTGGGGGTGGGCGCGGGACCGCTCGGGCGGCGGGCTCAGCGGGTTCAGCGGGTTCAGCCGGTGGCCTTGCCCACGAACTCGGTGGTGTAGGTCTTGGCGAGGTCGATCGTGCCCTCCTTGCCCTTGACGTCCGGGTGGAAGGCGGCGAGGACGGCGAGGACGGTCTTGGGGCCGTCGGCGGGCATGACGCCGTCGGTGGTGAACATCGGCAGGGTGGCCTTGATCGCGGCCGCGTACTGGGCGGCGCCGCCCTGCGCGTAGTCGGCGGGCATCTTCGCGGCGATCTCCTCGGGGCTGTGGGTGGACATCCACGTGAGGGTCTTGACGAAGGCGTTGGCCAGCTTCTGGGTGGTGTCCTTGTTCTTCTCGACCCAGTCGGTGTTCATGTACAGCGAGGACGAGGGGTAGAGCCCGCCGAGCGCCTCGCGGGAGCCCTCCGGGGTGCGCATGTCGTAGAGGATCTTGCCGAGACCCTTGTCGAGGACGTTGGCGACGGTGGGGTCGGTGGTCATCCCGGCGTCGATGCTGCCCTGCTGGAGGGCGGCGACGAAGGTCTGGCCGGCGCCGACGGCGATGGGGCTGAACTCGCTGACGCTGGTGCCGTTCTTGACGGCGAGGTACTTGGTGAGGAAGTCGGTGGAGGAGCCGATGCTGGTGACGCCGAGCTTCTTCCCCTTGAAGTCCGCGCCCGACCTGATGGCGTCGGCCTGCTTGGTGGAGACGATCTCGACCTCGCCGGGGGCCTGGGAGAACTGGACGACGGACTCGACGTGCTTGCCCTTGGCCTGGAGGTCGATGGTGTGGTCGTAGAAGCCGACGGCGCCCTGGACGTCCCCGGCGAGCAGGGCGGTGGTGGCGTTGACGCCGGCGGGCTCGCTCAGCAGCTCGACGTTGACGCCGGCCTCGGCGAAGAAGCCGAGGCGCTGGGTGAGCATGGCGGGCAGGTAGATGACCTTGTCCAGGCCGCCGACCATGATCTTGACGGTGGGTCCGTCGACCTTCTGCCCGGCGGGGGCGGCGGCGCCGTGGGTGGAGGTGGCGGCGTCGTTGGCGCAGGCGGTGAGGGGGACGAGCAGGGCGGCGGCGAGGACGACGGCGAGGACTCTGCCGGTCGGGTTCGGGCGCATGACGGAAGTGCCTTTCTGCGATGGGGGGTTCAGCGGCCGTCGCCCGCGTCGGCGGGCTTCCAGCGGAACAGTTTCTTCTCGGCGAAGGTCAGCAGCCCCTCGGTGAGCAGCGCGACGACGGCGAGGATGGTCATGGCCGCGTACACGCCGGCCGCGTTGAAGGTGCCCTGGGCGGCGGCGACGAGCAGGCCGAGGCCCTTGGTGGCGCCGATGTACTCGCCGACGATGGCGCCGATCAGCGCGAAGCCGAAGCTGACGTGCAGGCTGGTGAAGATCCAGGTGGTGGCGGCGGGGATGACCACCTGGAGGGTGACCTTGCGGTTGGAGGCGCCCAGGATGCGGGCGTTGGCGACGAGGTTGCGGTCGACCTCGCGGGCGCCCTGGAAGGCGTTGAAGAACACGGGGAAGAAGACCAGCACCACGGCGGAGGCGATCTTGGAGGCCGGGCCGAGGCCGAACCAGATCAGGAAGATCGGGGCGAGGACGATGCGCGGGATGGCGTTGAGCACCTTGATGTAGGGCCCGAACACGTCGGCGAGGAAGCGGATGCGGCCCAGCGTGATGCCGAGCAGCACGCCGCCGATGACGCCGACGACCCAGCCGGCCAGGGCCTCGTACAGGGTGTAGCCGATCTGTTCGCCGAGGGAGCCCTGGGCGGTGCCGTGGGTGGTCCACTGCCAGATCTGGTTCCAGATCCTGGACGGCTGCGAGAAGTTGAACGGGTCGATCACCTCGGTGCGGGCGCACAGCTCCCACAGGCCGAGGAAGGTGACGAGGACGCCGACGCGGGCGCCGTACACGCTCAACCTGCGGTTGCGGGCGGCGCGTTGGCGGGCCTCGGTCTTGCTGGTGACGACGGGGGCGGCAGGGGCGGCGGCGGTCTCAAGCGGCACGACCCGCTCCTCTCTCACGGGTGATGCGGACCTCTTCGCCGAGCGAGGCCCAGATCTCGCGGTACAGCTCGACGAACCTGGGCTCCAGCCGGACGGCCTCGACGGTGCGCGGGCGCGGCAGGTCGACGGTGAAGATCTCCTTGACGGTGGCTGGCCCGGCGGTCATCACCACGACGCGGTCGGCGAGGGCGATGGCCTCGTCGAGGTCGTGGGTCACGAACACCACCGACGCCGCGTTTCTGGAAGAACCGGTCCCGGCCCACAGCTCCAGCAGCTGGTCGGACATCAGGGCGCGGGTCTGAACGTCCAGCGCCGAGAACGGCTCGTCCATGAGCAGGATCGCCGGGTCGTTGACGAAGGTCTGGGCGAGCGCGACGCGCTTGCGCATGCCGCCGGAGAGCTGGTGGGGGTAGCGGTCCTCGAAGGCGGACAGGCCGACGCGGGCGAGCCAGTCGCGGGCCCGCTCCCGGGCCTCGGCGGCGGGCATCCCGCGGAAGCGCGGGCCGGCCGTCACGTTGGACAGCACGGTGCGCCAGGGGAAGACGGCGTCCTGCTGGAAGACGAAGCCGACCCTCGGGTCGATCCCGGTGACGGGCTCGCCGTGCACCCGCACATCGCCCTCGGTGGGCTCCTCCAGGCCGCTGACGAGGGTCAGGGTGGTGGACTTGCCGCAGCCGGTCGGGCCGACGACGGCGACGAACTCGCCCTCGGCGACGGTCAGGTCGAGGTCGCGGACGGCGGTGTGCAGGGCGCCGGACGGTGTGCGGAACCGTTTCGTCGCGCCGATCAGCTCGATCGCCGGGGTCTTCGTCATGCCCCCGCCTCGCTTCGCTCGCTCATGTTTCCTCCGGGGTCGGTGCTTGCCCCGGAACGGTAGGAGCGGGCCCGCCCCCGGCGGGAGCCTTCTCGGCGTAGTGCGACTTCTCCCCATTGAGGGGTGTTCTGCTCGTTTTGCTTGCGCTACAACTGCGGGGACGCGGCTGACAGAAACACGCCGGAAACATAGGGTGTGCCGACCCCCACGGCCCTCACGGCCCCCACGGCCCCCTGCGCTCCCCCACCCCGAGAGGAGGCCCGGATGAAGCTCCCCCGCTGGCCCCGCCGGGTCTTCGCCCAGCTCCTGCTCAGCCAGACGGTCGTCACGGTCGGCGTCACCGCCGTCACCGCCGGCCTCTTCCTGGCCCCCGTGAGCAGCGAACTGGACCACGACGCCATGCAGCGCGCCCTGTCCATCGCCCAGGCCACCGCCACCGACGAGGTGATCGCCCGGGCCGCCGACGCCCGCGACTCCGCCACCGTGCAGCGCAACGCCGAGCAGATCCGCCTGGCCACCGGCGCCAGCTTCGTCGTGGTCACCGACCTGGGCGGCATCCGGCTCTCGCACACCGACCCCGGCCGGATCGGCTACCGGGTCAGCACCGATCCCGAGCCCGCCCTCAGCGGCCGCAGCGTCACCGCGATCCAGGAGGGCACCCTGGGGCGCACCGCCCGCGGCAAGGTGCCGCTGCGCACGGCGGACGGCCGGATCGTGGGCGAGGTGTCCGTCGGCATCAGCGACGACTCGATCCGCCGCCGGCTGCTCAAGATGCTCACCGGCATCCTGCTGTGCGCGGGCGCGGGCCTGGCCGCCGGCACGGTCGCCACCCTCGCCCTGGCCCGCCGCCTCAAGCGCCGCACCCACAACATCGCGCTGGCCGACATCTCGGCGCTGCTGGCGGAGCGCGAGGCGATGCTGCACGGCATCCGCGAGGGCATGGTGGCGCTGGACGAGCACGGGCGCATCCGCCTCGCCAACGACGAGGCCGTCCGGCTGCTCGGCCTGCCGGACGGCTGCACCGAACGGCCGATCGGCGCCGTGCTGCCGCCCGGCCGGCTCGCCGACGTGCTGACCGGCCGGATCACCGGCACCGACCTCCCGGCCGTCCGGGACGACCGGGTGCTGGTGGTCAACCGAATGAGCACGGCCGAGGGCGGCGCCGTGGTGACCCTGCGGGACCGTACCGAACTGGAGTCGCTCGTCCGGGAGTTGGACACCACCCGCAGCCTCACCGAGGCGCTGCGCGCCCAGGACCACGAGCACGCCAACCGGATGCACACCCTGCTCGGCCTGCTCGAACTCGGCCGCCACGAGCAGGCGGTGGCGTTCATCTCCGAGCAGTCCGGCTCGCACGCCGTGGTCGCGGCCGGGATCGCCGAGCAGGTGCAGGACCCGCACGTGGCCGCGCTGCTGGCGGGCAAGACCGCCGTCGCGGCCGAGCGCGGGGTGCGGCTGCTGCTGGCCCCGGCCGCGCACCTGCCGGACACCGTGGTGGACGCCCGGGCGCTGGTGACGGTGCTGGGCAACCTGATCGACAACGCGGTGGACGCCATGCCGACGGGCGGCGGCCGGGTGGAGGTCAGCCTCGCGGCGGCTGGCTCCACCCTGCTGCTCCAGGTCGCCGACAGCGGCCCGGGCGTGCCGGAGTGCCTGCGCGAACAGGTCTTCGAGGAGGGCTGGACCAGCAAGGACGCGCCCGCGCACCGCCCGCGCGGCCTGGGCCTGGCCCTGGTACGGCGCCTCGTCGAGCGCACCGGCGGCCGGATCGCGCTCGACGCGGGCCCGCTCGGCGGCGCCCGGTTCACCGTCGAGCTGCCCGAGGCCCTGCTCCCCGCCCAGCCCGCCGCCCGGCTCGTGGAGGCCTGATGATCGACGTACTCGTGGTGGACGACGACTTCCGGGTCGCGGACGTGCACGCCGCCTACGTGGCGAAGGTGCCCGGCTTCCGGGTCACCGGCACCGCGCACTCGGCCGCCGAGGCGCTGGCCGCGCTGGAACGCCGCCCGGTGGACCTGCTGCTCCTGGACCACCACCTCCCCGACGAGACCGGGCTCGCCCTGGTCCGGCGGCTGCGGGAGCGCCAGGTGGCCTGCGACGTGATGATGGTGACCGCCGCCCGCGACGTCTCCACCGTGCACGCCGCCATGCAGCACGGCGCCCTGCAGTACCTGGTCAAGCCGTTCACCTTCGCCGGGCTGCGGGAGAAGCTGGTCGCGTACGCGCAGCTGCGGCACGCGCTGGCCGCCCCGGCCCGGGAGGCCGGCCAGGACGAGGTGGACCGGCTCTTCGCGACGCTGCGCAGCGCCGGCGCCCCGGCGGGCTCCCTGCCCAAGGGCCACTCGGCGCCCACCACCGACCTGGTGCTGGGGGTCCTGCGCGGCGCGGGCCGGCCGCTGTCCGCCCAGGAGGTCGCGGACGCCACCGGCCTGAGCCGCTCCACCGCGCAGCGCTACCTCAAGCAGCTGGAGCGGGACAGCCGCCTGCGGCTCACCCTGCGCTACGGGGACACCGGCCGCCCCGAGCACCGCTACGGCCTGGCGGCCCGGCCCTAGACCGGCGCCGTGTCAACCGCGGGGCCCGGCGGCCCCAGGACCGCCGGGGGCCGCCCCGGGCGCGGCGGCTCAGGCCGCGCCCGCACCGGTGAGGGCGCGCACCTCCAGCTCGGCGAAGCGGTCCGCGTCGGCGGGCTCCGGCGAGGTGATCGTGCCGATCCAGCCCGCCAGGAAGCCGAGCGGGATGGAGACGATGCCCGGGTTCTCCAGCGGGAACCAGTGGAAGTCCACGCCGGGGAACAGCGCCACCTTCGTCCCGGAGACGACCGGTGAGAAGACCACCAGCACGATCGCCGGGACGAGCCCGCCGTACACCGACCAGACCGCGCCCCGGGCGGTGAACCGCGACCAGAACAGGCTGTACAGCAGCACCGGCAGGTTGGAGGAGGCGGCCACGGCGAAGGCGAGGCCGACCAGGAAGGCCACGTTGAGCTGCTGGGCGAAGAGGCTGATCGCGATCGCGGCCGCGCCGATCCCGACCGCGGCGACCCTCGCCACCCGGACCTCCTGCCGCTCGCTGACCTCGGCGGCCTCCCTGCCAGAGGACTCGCTGCCCGGTGCCTCCCCGTCCGAGGCCTCCCGCGAGGCGGGCACCGCGCCCCGGCGCCGCAGCGACCGGCGGGGCCTCCCGCGCCAGGCGCCTGCCCAGATGTCGTGGGCGAAGGCGGCCGAGGAGGCCAGGGTGAGCCCGGCGACCACGGCGAGGATGGTGGCGAAGGCGATCGCGGAGATCAGCGCGAACAGCACCACCCCGCCGGTGCTGCCGTTGCCTCCGCCGAGGACGAGGGCGAGCAGCGGGACGGCGGTGTTCCCGGCCGAGTTGGCGTGCCGCACCTCGGCCGAGCCGACCAGCGCGGTGGCGCCCAGGCCCAGCGCGATGGCCATCAGGTAGAAGGCGCCGACCAGGCCGATCGCCCACATCGTGGACCGCCGGGCGGCCCGGGCGGTGGGCACGGTGTAGAAGCGGGAGAGGATGTGCGGCAGCCCGGCGGTGCCGAGCACCAGGGCGAGGCCGAGGCTGACGAAGTCCAGGCGGCTGGTGAAGCTCGCGCCGTACTTCAGGCCGGGTTCGAGGTAGCGGTGTCCGGCGCCGCTGTGCTGGGCGGCCTGGCGCATGAGTTCGCCGAGGTCCCCGTGGAAGCGGACCACCAGCAGGACGGTGAGCAGTACCGAACCGGCGATGAGCAGGAACGCCTTGACGATCTGGATCCAGGTAGTGGCGCGCATGCCGCCCACCGTGACGTAGACGATCATCAGACCGCCGACCGCGATGATCGCCCAGGTGCGGGCCTGCGCGCTGTTGGTGCCGAGCAGCAGGGCGACGAGCGAGCCCGCGCCGACCATCTGGGCGACGAGGTAGAGCAGGGTGACGACGACACTGGCGCCGCCCGCCGCCGCACGGACCTTGCGCCGGCGCAGCCGCAGCGCGAGCACGTCGGCCAGGGTGTAGCGCCCGGCGTTGCGGACGAGTTCGGCGACGAGCATCAGCACGACGAGCCAGGCGACGAGGAAGCCGATGCTGTAGAGCACGCCGTCGTAGCCGTACAGGGCGATGAGCCCGGCGACGCCGAGGAAGGAGGCGGCGGAGAGGTAGTCGCCGGAGAGCGCGAAGCCGTTCTGCAGCGGGGTGAAGTCGCGGCCGCCGGCGTAGAAGTCCTCGGCGGCGTTGCCCCCGCGGCCGACCCAGAGGGTGATGCCGAGGGTGACGAGGACGATGACGGCGAACAGGACGATCGCGAGGGCGTGGTGGTCGCCGGCGGGGGCGACGGGCGGCGGGGTGGCGGTCGTCGTCATCGCAGCTGGTCCTGGGTGTCCCAGCGCAGGCCGAGGGCGGCGCGGTCGCGCTTGGTCCGGGCGTTGCGGGCGTAGAGCCAGGTGAGCGCGAAGGTGCTGGCGAACTGGAGCAGGCCGAGCAGCCAGGCGACGTTGAGCGGCCCGGCGACCTGGCTGCGCATCAGCCCGGGGGCGGCGGCCTGGGCGGCGACGTACAGCAGGTACCAGCCGAGGAAGGCGCCGGTGACGGGGAAGACGAACGAGCGGTAGCTGTGCCGGATGGCCTGGAAGGCGTCGCTGGCCTGGACGGACCGGTAGACCTCGGTGCTGTCCACGCTGACCACGGCCCGCTCGGGCGCCGCCTCCGGCACCGGCGCCGTGGCGACCGGAAGGGCCGGTGCGACGGGGGCGGGCGGCACGACCGGAGCGGCGGCGGGCGCGGCCTGGGGCGGCACGCCCTGCTCCGTACGGGCGGCGCCCGGCCGGTGGAGCGGCGGCTGCTCCGGTACGGCCGTTCGGCGGCGCCCGGCCGCCGGCTCGGGGTCGGTGGCGGCGGCCGGAGCGGCCCACCAGTCGAATCGCTGTCCCTGCCCGGGACTGCTCGTCTGCTGCTGTGGCACTGCTGCTCCTGGACCGGCGGGCACTCTGTCCCGACCCATCATGGGGGCCGCCGGGCGGCGCTCCGGACCATCGCCGGTACCTTCACTCGATGAGGTGAGCGATGATCCGACAGACACTCATCGCACTACTGCTGCGTCCCGGTGATTCCGTGCCGGAAGGCGTACGCGACGGCCTGCGCGCGGTCCCGGACGGCGGTCTTGGCGAACAGGTTGTTGATGTGCGTCTTCACCGTCGCCGGGCTGACGAACAGGCGTTGGGCGATCTCGGTGTTCGACAGCCCCTCGGCGATCAGCGCCAGCACCTCGGCCTCCCGGGCGGTCAGCCCGTCCGGCAGCTCCCCCGGCAAAACGGCGGGCCGTACGGCGGCCGGCGGGGCGGCCATCGGGGCGGGTCCCTGCGCGGCGGCCGGAGACTCGGAAAGCCGCTCCAGCAGCCGGAGTTGGACCTGCGGGGAGAGCCCGGCCGCACCCGAGCGCACGTCCGCGATGGCCTTGGCGATCTCCTCGCCGCCGGCGTCCTTGGTGAGGTAGCCGCGGGCCCCGGCCTGGAGCGCGGGGAACAGCGACTCGTCGTCGGCGAAGGTGGTGAGCACCACGACCTCGGTACCCGGGTGGGCCGCGCGGATGCGCCGGGTGGCCTCGACCCCGTCGACCCGCGGCATCCTCAGGTCCATCAGCACCACGTCCGGGTGATGCCGCTCCACCAGGGCGACGGCCTCCTCCCCGTCGGCGGCCGCCCCGACCACCTCGATGCCGGGCAGCAGCCCCAGCAGCATCACGATGCCCTCGCGCACCACCGTCTGGTCGTCCGCCACCAGCACCCTGGTGACCGCCGCCCCGTTCATGCCGGCACCCGCAGCAGCACGCGCCATCCTCCGTCCTCCGGGCCCGCCAGCAGGGTGCCGCCGAGCAGTTCAGCGCGTTCGCGCATCCCCAGCAGACCGTACCCGCTGCCGCTGTCGGCCAGCTCCGGGTCGGCCTCGCCGCGCGCCGCCCGGGAGTTGCGCACCTCCAGCTCCACCGCACCGTCCAGGTAGCGCAGTTCGACGTCGCACCGGGCGCCCGCCGCGTGCTTGCGGACGTTGGTGACGGCCTCCTGGGCGGTGCGGCGCACGGCGAGGGCGGCCTCGGCGGCGAGCGGCCGGGGGGTGCCGGTGACGGTGAGCCCGGCCCGCTCCCGCCCCGTCAGCTCGACGAGGAACTCCCCGACCGGCGTGAACTCCCCGCGCAGCGCGGACAGCGCCTGCCTGGTCTCGGCCAGCCCGTCCTGCGCCATCCGCCGCGCGGCGACGACCCGTTCGCGGATCTGCTCCCGGTCCGTCCCGGCGTCGAGCATCAGCCGGGCGGCCTCCAGGTGGACGAGCTGAGCGGAGAGGCTGTGGGCGAGCACGTCGTGGATCTCCCGGGCGATCCTGGCCCGTTCGGCGAGCGCCGCGCTCTCCGCCTCGGCAGCCCGGGCGGCCCGCTCCTGGGCGAGCAGCCGCCGGGCGGTGCCGCGCGCCTCGGTGTCCAGCCGCATCAGGTAGCCGAGCAGGGCGACCCCGCCGATCGTGCCGCCGATGGCGAGCCAGTTCGCCCAGCTGGCCGCCGTGTACGAGCCCAGCGCGGCGACGCCGGTGAGCAGGGCGGGCACGGGCGGCATCCGGACGGTCGCCGTCACGGCCAGGCCGATCCAGAGCAGGTCCGCGAGCGTGTAGGCCTTCCCCGCGTCGGCCAGCCAGGCGCAGCCGACCAGGGCGGCCGCCAGGAGGTAGGTGGCGGTGGGCCGTTGCTCCCGGCTGGCCTTCAGGTAGGCGACGCAGACCGCGACGGAGGCGGCCAGCCCGGCCCCCGCGGCCACCGCCGCCCAGCCGCTGTACCTGCCGTCCGAGAAGGTGCCCCAGCCGACGAAGGTCAGCATGACGATCCGGCCGAGCACGGTGAGGATGCGCCGGGGCCGGCTCTCCGCCTCGCGCTCCAGGCCCTCGCGGGAGGGCCAGCGGGTTGCGTTCCACCCGGCCACGGGCGACTCCTCGGCGTTCGTTCTCAATGATCGGTGGGGCGAGTGGGGCGAGTGGGGCGAGTGGAGCGAGTGGAGCGGGTCGGCGCAGGTCAGCGCAGCGCGGCCTCGGGCCGCGCGGCCGGCAGCGACCGGGCCCTCCAGTTCACCACGAGCGAGCGGACCAGCAGCAGGACGGCGATGCCGAGCATCAGCGAGCTGCCGGACTGGTGGACGCCCAGGGCGCTGCCCGTCGCGTAGATGCCGATCCGGATGGCGAGCATCCCGACCCAGGCGGCCACGGTGGCCTTGGTACCGCGCGCCCAGGTCTCCCCGGTGGGCGTGCGCCAGATCCGCACCGTCCAGCCCCAGACCGTGCCCATGCCGAGCACCGCGACCAGGGAGGCGACGAGCAGGGTGACGGACAGGGCGGCGTGGTCGTGGTCGATCAGCTGCGGGTCGCGCAGCCCGAGCACCCCGAGGACCAGCGGCAGGATCCAGAACCTGCGCTCCCCGTCCAGCTTCTGCGGGCGCATCTGGCGGGCGACCACCAGGGCCACCACCGCCAGGGCCACCACGATGTTGATCAGCGTGCTCATCGGATCTCTCCGTCCCGAGGTGCCTTCTTCCGACCCCACCGACGCTACGGACGCGGCGGCCCCGGCTGATCGGCGCCGGGGTGGACGGCGGGTGGAACCGCACGCGAGAGGGCCCTCCACCCGGGGGTGGAGGGCCCTCTCGGAACAGGCCGGGGGTCAGGCGTCGATGCGCGAGCGGTCCAGCGTGGCCGCCGAGTCGACGATGAACTCCTTGCGCGGGGCGACGTCGTTGCCCATCAGCAGGTCGAAGATCCGCTCGGCCTGCTCCAGGTCGCCCAGGTTGATCCGCCGCAGGGTGCGGAAGCGCGGGTCCATGGTGGTCTCGGCCAGCTGGTCGGCGTCCATCTCGCCCAGACCCTTGTAGCGCTGCACCGGCTCCTTCCAGCGCTGGTTCTTGCGCTGGAACTCCAGCAGCGTGGAGCGCAGTTCGGCGTCGGAGTAGGTGTAGTGGTACTTCTCCTGGCCGCGCTTGGGGCTGGTGAGCTCGATCCGGTGCAGCGGCGGCACGGCGGCGAAGACCCGGCCCTGCTCGACCATCGGCCGCATGTAGCGGTGGAAGAGGGTGAGCAGCAGGGTGCGGATGTGCGAGCCGTCGACGTCGGCGTCGGCCATGAAGATCACCCGGCCGTAGCGGGCCTGGTCGATGTCGAAGGTGCGGCCGGAGCCGGCCCCTATCACCTGGATGATCGCGGCGCACTCGGCGTTCTTGAGCATGTCGCTCACCGAGGCCTTCTGCACGTTGAGGATCTTGCCGCGGATCGGCAGCAGCGCCTGGAACTCGGAGTTGCGGGCGAGCTTGGCGGTGCCGAGCGCCGAGTCCCCCTCGACGATGAAGAGTTCGCTGCGGTCCACGTCGTCGCTGCGGCAGTCGGCCAGCTTGGCGGGCAGCGAGCTGGTCTCCAGCGCGGTCTTGCGGCGCTGGGCGTCCTTGTGCTGGCGGGCCGCGACCCGGGTGCGGGCGGCCGCGACGACCTTCTCCATGACGGACCGCGCCTGGAGCTTCTCGTCCTTCTTCGCCGAGGTGAGGAAGTTCTTGAGCTCCTTGGCGACGACGGCCGCGACGATCCGGTTGGCCGCCGAGGTGCCGAGCACCTCCTTGGTCTGGCCCTCGAACTGCGGCTCGGCGAGCCGGACGGTGACGACGGCGGTGAGGCCCTCGGTGGCGTCGTCCTTGGTGATGTCGTCCTCGGCGACGCGCAGCAGCTTGGCGGCCCGCAGCGCCTCGTTGACGGTCTTGGCCAGCGAGCGCTCGAAGCCGGTGACGTGGGTGCCGCCCTTGGGGGTGGCGATGATGTTGACGAAGGAGCGCAGGGTGGTGTCGTAGCCGGTGCCCCAGCGCAGCGCGATGTCCACGCCGAGGTGACGGGTGACCTCGGTGGGGGTCATGTGGCCCAGCTCGTCCAGGACGGGCACGGTCTCCTTGAAGGTGCCCTCCCCGTGCAGCCGCAGCACGTCGCAGACCGGCTTGTCGGGGGCGAGGAACTCGCAGAACTCGGCGATGCCGCCGTCGTAGCGGAAGACCGTCTCCTCGATCTTGTCGCTCTCGGTGAGCCGCTCGTCACGCACGACGATCGTCAGGCCGGGGACGAGGAAAGCCGTCTGCCGGGCGCGGCTGTACAGGTTCTCCAGGGAGAGGCGCGCGTCCTTGAGGAAGATCTGCCGGTCCGCCCAGTAGCGGGTGCGGGTACCGGTGCGGGCCTTGGGGACCTTGCGGGTCCTGGTGAGGCCGTTGGCGGGCTCGAAGGGCGCGTCCGGGCCGGCCTCGGTGAACAGGCCGGGGGCGCCCCGGCGGAAGCTGATCGCGTGGGTGTGCCCGCCGCGGTCGACCTCGATGTCCAGGCGGGCGGAGAGGGCGTTGACCACGGAGGCGCCGACGCCGTGCAGACCGCCGGAGGCCGCGTAGGAGCCGCCGCCGAACTTGCCGCCGGCGTGCAGCTTGGTCATCACGACCTCGACGCCGGACAGCCCGGTCTTGGGCTCGACGTCCACCGGGATGCCGCGTCCGTTGTCACGGACCTCGATGGAGGAGTCGGGGTGCAGCAGCACCTCGATGCGGTCGCAGTAGCCGCCCAGCGCCTCGTCGACGGAGTTGTCGATGATCTCCCAGAGGCAGTGCATCAGGCCGCGGCTGTCGGTCGAGCCGATGTACATGCCGGGGCGCTTGCGGACGGCTTCCAGTCCCTCGAGGACGAGCAGGTGCCGAGCGCTGTAGTTGGAACCGTCGTCGCCGGCCAGCAGCGCGGACGGCACGGTCGTTTCGGCACTCACGGCGGCACTCTCCTCGGTGAAGTTCTGTCTCGTCGGTCACATCCGGACGCGTCCGGTCCGTCCGCCAGTGCAGCACGCCGCACCGACATCCGTCGCCCAGCGTGCCCGGCCCGCTGCGCCGGGTGTCCGGCACGACGGCCCGGCCCCGCGCAGCTTGTACGCGCTGCGCGAACAAGGACCGCCCCCGGGTGTGGACCGCGCGGGCCCCATCTCCGCCCGGTGGCACCGGTCCTGGCGGACCGTGGGGCCCGGTGCAGGCTCCGGAACTGCCGTTATGCAGGCTACCGGCGCCCGGGGCGGGGCTTATGCTCCAACCCGGCAGAGGATTATGCTACGCGGACCTCGCACCCCGTCCCGATCGGGCGTTCGAGGAGAGGGCCGTTCCCGGGATTTCGGTACGCATGAACCACCGGCCCCCGGGGCACCTCCTCATCAACACAGCAGAATCCTCAGAGAAGAAAAGCCACGAGCGGGAACGTTTTCGACCTGGTTGGATGTTGACCCTGGTACGACAGCTCGTCGAGCTAGAGAAGAGGCGACGTGACTACTGTTCTGACCCCTGCGAGCCCGCTCACCGCGGCTGACCGCTGCGACCGATGCGGCGCCCAGGCTTACCTGCGCGTCGTACTCGCCAGCGGCGGCGAGCTGCTCTTCTGCGCCCACCACGGCCGGAAGTTCGAGCCCGAGCTCAAGAAGATCGCCGTGGAGATACAGGACGAGAGCGGCCGCCTGAGCACCACCACGACGGCGACGGCCACCGACGGCGAGCGCTGATCCGGCGCCGCACCCGACAGCAACGTCGAGCTGTGTCCGGCCGCGCACCGCGCGCGACCGGAAGGCCGGGCGATCGACCCCCTCGGGGGCCGGCCGCCCGGCTCCGTCGTTTCCCGAACCGTTCCTTCCCGTTCGCGCCCGGGCGGCCGACGCGACGTCAGAACGTGACCGCACCGTCACCCGGAGCGGCGGCTCACGGCGCGGCGGCTCACGGCGCGGCGGCTCACGGCGCGGAGCGCACCGCGTCGGCCACGGAGGAGACCCGGGTGTAGACCCCCGGGTGGGCCGCCTCGGCGCAGCCCGTCCCCCAGGACACCAGACCGACCAGCCGGCCGGCGACCACCAGCGGGCCGCCGCTGTCGCCCTGGCAGGCGTCCTTGCCGCCCTTCTCCTCCCCCGCGCACACCATGCCGCGGGCGTCGAACTTCCCGTCCTGCCCGCCCGGGAAGGCCCGCGCGCAGGTCTGGTCGGCGACGATCGGCACGTCCACGCCGCGCAGCAGGGGCGAGTAGTCGCCCCGGCCGGTGGTGTCGCCCCAGCCGAAGACCGTCGCCCGGGTGCCGGCCGCGTACGGGGCGGTCTCGCCCTGGCCGACGAGTTCGATCACGGGCCGGTCCACCTGCGGCTCGGCGAGGGTGAGCACCGCGACGTCGTTCATGTTGGCGGCGAAGGCGTAGTCGGGGTGGATCCACACCGACCTGACGGACAGCTCCCGCCCGGCCGAGCCGCGCATGTCGTCCCGGTCGACGATCACCTTGAGGCCGGGCCGGTCGACGCGGGTGCCCCTGGGCTCGTCGTAGAAGCAGTGCGCGGCGGTGATCACCTTGGTCGGGGAGATCATCGCCCCCCCGCAGAACTGGCCGGAGCGGCCGCCGCCGAACTGCTGGCGGCTGGAGAGGGCGACCATCCACGGGTGGTCGGAGGTGCTCGCGGTGGTGCCGCCGACCACCCGGCGCTGGGCCTCGGCGGGCGCGGCGGTGCCGAGCGCGACCATCGGGGGCACCGCGGCCAGCAGTGCCAGGGCGACGGCCCGGCGGCGCCTGCCCGCGGGGCGGTCGGCGGGGGCGGGGTGGTCGGCTCGGCCCAGGTCAGCGCGGTCCACGTCAGGCAGCACCGTGACTCCAGTCGGTTCGTAGCGGGGGCGACCGGCACAGCGTAGGGGACCGGCTACACTGTGCGACCCCGTACGGGTACGCCTCCACCCGGACGAGCGATCAACGCCACCCGTACGCTGACGGCCGTCCGGCCCCGTGCCTCCTCGCGTCAGGACGGACCCGGACACGCCCGGACACGCGCGAGGGCCCGCGACCGGTACGGCCGCGGGCCCTCGTTGGCGAAGCGCCGATCAGTCCAGGTAGTCGCGCAGCACCTGGGAGCGGGACGGGTGGCGCAGCTTCGACATGGTCTTCGACTCGATCTGGCGGATGCGCTCACGGGTGACCCCGTACACCTTGCCGATCTCGTCGAGGGTCTTCGGCTGACCGTCGGTCAGGCCGAAGCGCATGGAGACCACGCCGGCCTCGCGCTCGGACAGGGTGTCCAGCACCGAGTGCAGCTGCTCCTGGAGCAGGGTGAAGGAGACCGCGTCGGCCGGGACGACCGCCTCGGAGTCCTCGATCAGGTCACCGAACTCGCTGTCGCCGTCCTCGCCGAGCGGGGTGTGCAGCGAGATCGGCTCGCGGCCGTACTTCTGGACCTCGATGACCTTCTCGGGGGTCATGTCGAGTTCCTTGGCCAGCTCCTCCGGGGTGGGCTCGCGGCCCAGGTCCTGGAGCATCTGGCGCTGGACGCGGGCCAGCTTGTTGATGACCTCGACCATGTGCACCGGGATGCGGATGGTGCGGGCCTGGTCGGCCATGGCGCGGGTGATCGCCTGGCGGATCCACCAGGTCGCGTAGGTCGAGAACTTGTAGCCCTTGGTGTAGTCGAACTTCTCGACCGCACGGATCAGGCCGAGGTTGCCCTCCTGGATGAGGTCCAGGAAGAGCATGCCGCGGCCGGTGTAGCGCTTGGCCAGCGAGACCACGAGGCGGAGGTTGGCCTCCAGCAGGTGGTTCTTGGCGCGGCGGCCGTCCTCGGCGATGATCTCCAGCTCGCGCTTGAGCTTGGGGGCGAGCTTGTCGGCGGCCGAGAGCTTGTCCTCGGCGAACAGGCCGGCCTCGATGCGCTTCGCGAGCTCGACCTCCTGCTCGGCGTTGAGCAGCGGGACCTTGCCGATCTGCTTGAGGTAGTCCTTGACCGGGTCGGCGGTGGCACCGGCGACGGCGACCTGCTGGGCCGGCGCGTCGTCCTCGTCGTCGTCGGAGAGGACGAAGCCCTCCGACTCCTCCTCCGGGCCGCTCTCGCCCTCGGCCTTGTCGCCCGGCAGGGCGACGTCCTCGAGGACCTCCTCCTCGCCGCCGGCCTCGTCCTCGCCGGCCTTGCCGGTCTTGGCGGCGGTGGTCTTCTTGGCGGCGGTCTTCTTGGCCGGCGCGGCGGCCTTCTTGGCCACGGCCTTCTTGGCGGCCACGGCCTTCTTCACGGCGGGCGCCTTCGCCTCGGAGCCGGCCGCGGCCGTCTCGGAGGTGATCTCGGCGGACACCGTGGGGGCCGGCGCCGAGGCGGCGGCGACGGCCGGGGCCGCGACGGGCGCACCGGGGGCGATGCGCACGGGCGGCTTGGTCGGGGCCGCGGAGGCGGCCGGGGTCCGGGTGGTGACAGCCTTGGTGGCGGTGCGCTTGGCGGGGCTCTTGGCAGCAACGCTCTTGCGCTTGGCGCCGGCCGGCTCGGCCGCGCTGACCATGAGGTCCACCCCCTCCTCGATCAGTACCTGATTGAGGCTGCGCATGACGTTCTTCCACTTGGTGACCGGGATCTGGTCCGCCTCGAACGCCTGGCGCACGTCGTCACCGGCGATCTGCCCCTGGGCCTTGCCCCGCTCGATGAGCGCCAGCAGAGCCGCGGACTCGGCGATCTCGGGGGGAAGCGAACGGGATGTGCTGGCCGACACGAACTACCTCTCGGACGAAGAGTGGACTCGAACCCGTACCTGCCGCCCGAGCGGGCGGGGAAGGAGACGCGCGCCTGGGCGTGCGTTGTCGATTCCGACCGACTCGGGCTTGAGGACTGGGGTCAACTGGACGGCAGCAGCGCCGCGGACCAACACAGCATTCTGACAGGTTGGTGTATTCCGGAGCTGCTTCCGCTCAGGACACATCGCTGCTACGCGTCAAGTGTTACGCATGGCCATCGTGTCGCGGGTCACACCGCACGGCGCCCCCGGCCACGGGGCCGGGGTCCATCATCGCGCACCGGCTCCGGAGGTCGTCGGCAGGGACGCTACCGCACCTCGGGGCGGCCCACCGGTCGTTCGGTCGTTTCCGGCCGATCCCCCGCCGCTCCTCGCCCGATCCCGTCCGCTCCCGCCCGAGCCGGCCCGAGCCCGCCCGTTTCGGGTCCGTTTCGGTCCGGGAGCGTGCGAGGGCCCTCCGGCGGCGCCGCTCGGTGCGGCCGGAGGGCCCTGGGGACGGACGGTGGGGGGTGGACGGAGCCGGGGCGGCCGCGCACCGGAACGGGCCCTCAGTGCTCCCGGGGGGCGGGAACGGACGGCTCGATCTCGGGGTGGACGGTGAGCAGCGCCCGCATCGCAGCCTCGCCGGCCGTGCCGTCGCCCGCGCCCAGCGCGTCGACCAGCCGGGCGTGCAGGCCGACGGAGGCCTCGGAGGGCCGCTCGCAGGAGATCGCCGGGCCGCCGGAGACCTGGAGCGCGCAGGAGACGATCCCGGACAGGTGCTCCAGCATCCGGTTGCCGGCCAGCTGGAGGATGAGCGCGTGCAGCTCGGCGTCGGCCCGGGTGTACGTGGACAGGTCGGCCTGGGCGGCGGCGTGGCCCATGATCTCGACGAGCTCGCCCAGCCGCTGCTGGACGTCCTCGCGGCCGTGGCCCGCGGCGAGGCGGGCGGCCAGCGGGTCGATCGCCCAGCGCAGCTCGAACAGCTCGCGGCGCTGCTCGTCCCGCTGCGGGCCGAAGGCGCGCCACTCGATGATGTCCGGGTCCAGCAGGTTCCAGTCGCCGACCGGGCGGACCCGGGTGCCGACGTTGGGCCGGGCGCTGACCAGGCCCTTGGCCTCCAGCACGCGCAGCGACTCGCGCACGACGGTGCGGGAGACCTCGAAGCGCTGGCCGATCTCCTCGGGGACCAGCGGGCGGTCGGCGCCGAGGTCTCCGGAGACGATCATCTGGCCGAGCTGCTGGACCAGCTGGCCGTGCAGGCCTCGACCCCGGCTGCTGGTGGTCTTGCGGCCGACCCGGGAGAGATCGGACTCGGCGCCCTCCCAGCGGGGCGCCGGCGGGGTCGGCCGGTCGGCGTAGGTGAAGCGGTCCAGATCGCCCGGGACGATGGGCCCTTCGGCGGAACGGGCGGGGGTCATGGTGGGGTGCGCAAGGGTGTTCACGCCTCCTTTGTCGGCGATCGGCAGGCGCAGCTTGAGAATTCTCGTGAAAAGCACACGAAAGGGTGATCGACCGTGACTGGATAATTGACTTCTTATCAGGAAGAACCGCTCAATCCGGTCACTGCTGGTCGATCTTGGTGGTTCGGGACCGCAGGCGCCCGATGCGCCGTCAGGGGCGCGGCGAGGTCCGCTCGGGGTCGTCGCGGGGTCCTCGCCGGGTCCTCGCGGGGTCAGAGCGTCCGGCGGCGGGCCTGGAGCAGCAGGACGGCGAGCAGCAGCAGGGCCGCCGGGGCCGCGACGGCCGCGAGCAGCGCCGGGTCCGTCAGGGCCGCTCCCCCGGACGCCGCCTCCCGCGCACCGCCGTACACCCAGCCGTACGCCCACTCGATGCCGGACTGGAAGGGCAGCAGTTCGGCGGCCCTTTCCGGCCACGGGCGGCCCGTCTGACGCAGCAGCAGGGCCACTCCGGTCTCCAGCATCGGCGGGAGCGCGCACAGCAGCAGGACGCCGACGACGGCGCTGCGGGTGAGGGAGGCGGTCAGCACGCCGGTCCAGGCCGCGACCACCGTCAGCAGGACGAAGGCCAGCAGCGCGGCGGGGACGCCGTGGCCGGCCACCAGGGCCAGCGGGGCGAAGGCGGCCGGCAGGTCGTCCAGGCCGGTCAGCCCGGCTCCGGTGAGCGCGTCCAGGGCCCGGGCCGACAGTGCTGCCGGGTCCGTCCAGGCCGCGACCGTCACCGCGCCCGGCAGGGCCAGGTGCACGGCCACCGTGTCGAGCAGCAGGGTGGCCAGCGCCAGCAGCGCGGCCACCGGGCCGACCACCAGCAGCTTGGCCAGCAGCAGCCGCACCCGGCGCGGGTAGGACACCAGGGAGGCGGGCAGCCCGGGGTGGCGCACCTCGTGCCCGTACGAGAGGGCGCCCAGCGCGCCGGCCCCGAGCGCGGCGAAGGGCAGCGGGATCAGCGGGACGGCGGCGGTGAGCAGCCGCGCCCCGGCGGGGGCGCCGAGCAGGCCGGCCGGGGCCTGGCTCGCCAGGACGGCGGCGACCACGGCGTCGACCAGCAGGACGGCGGCCAGCAGCAGCCAGGTGGAACGCAGGCCGCGCAGTCGGCGCAGCTCGTAGGCCAGGACTCGCACGGTTCACTCGCTCCGGTGGTCGTCGGGGGTGGGGGTGGGGGTGCCGCTCGGGGCTGTGGGGGTGCCGCTCGGGGCTTCGGCCGGGATTTCAGCCGGGGCCTCGGCCGGGGTTACGGCCGGGGTCGACTGCCCGGCGGGGGCGGGGCGGGTGGAGCGGGCCAGCCGGACGGTGTCGTCGGTGAGGAGGTCGGCGGAGCTGGTGCGGCGCAGGGTGCGGGCGGGCCTCGGCGGATCGGCGGGGTCCTCGCGGTAGAGCCTGTCCACGGCCACGCCGGGCCGAGCACCCGTCGCCTCCCCCCGGCGCGGGGCCGCGCCGAGGGCCGTCAGGGCGGCGCGGGGCCCCCGGGGGCCGCGGCCGGTGGCGGGGGCCGGGGCGACGGGCAGGGCGGGGCCGGGCTTCGCGGCCGACCCGCCCGCCTGCTGGGCGAGTTCGCGGACGGGCAGGGCCTGCCCCGGCTCCCCCGCCGTCGACTCGCCGGGCTGCTGGGGGAGTTCGCGGGCGAGCGGCTCCTCGGCCCCGGGCTGGACCTGGAGGTTCCCGGAGCGGCCGGAGGGCACGGGCAGGGCCGCCCGGGGCGCGGGCTGCTCGACCACCCGGTCGGCCAGTTCGTGCAGCAGGATGCCGTTGCGGTAGGCGAGTTCGCCGATCTCGGTGCGGTCCAGGCCCGCCACCGCGAGGCCCACGCTGCCGTCCCGGCGGACCTCGGCGCCCTGGCTCACCAGCAGGTCGGCCAGCCGGGCCATCTGCGGCCCCCGGACGGCGACTTCGGGGCTGAGCCTGGTCCGGCTGAACTCCGTCACCGGCTGGTCGGCCACCAGGCGGCCCTGGTCCAGGGTGATCACCCGGTCGGCGAGCTGCGCGGCCTCCCGCGGGGCGCGGGTGGTCGTCAGGACGGTGCCGCCCGCGACGGCGAAGGAGCGCAGGAAGGAGTGGAACCACTCGATGTTGCGCGGGGACAGGCCCTCGGTCGGGGCGTCCAGCAGCAGGGCGGCGGGGTCGCCGAGCAGGGCGGCGGCCAGGGCGAGGCGGCGGTGCATGCCGGGCGAGAAGGTGCGCAGCCGCTGGCCGGCGACGGCGGACAGCCGGGTCTGCTCCAGCAGTTCGTCGGCCCGCCGGGCCGGGGCTCCGACGGCCGCGGCGAGCATCCGCAGGTGGCCGCGGGCCGTGTGGCCCGGGTGCCCGGCGACGGCCGCGGCGCCCTCCCCGGGGCCCGGCAGCAGCACGCCGACCTCGCGCTCGGGGCGGCGCAGCCTGCGGTAGGTGCGGCCGCCGAACAGGGTGACGCCCTGGCCGCGTTCGAGCTCCAGCATCAGCCGCAGGGCGGTGCTCTTGCCCGCCCCCTCGGCGCCGAGGAGCACGGTGACCAGGCCGGGCCGGAGGTCGTAGGTCAGGTCGAGCACGGCGGGCGGGGCGCCCTTGCGGTAGACCTTGGTCAGTCCGGTGCTCTGGATCATCGCTGGTCGCTCCCATGCCCTCGGCCGGTCCCGCTGGACGCGGTGCCCCCTGATCGGCCGACGGGTGCCCGCGCGGCCTCGCGCCAGCACATTAGGGGTCGGCGGGGGCGATTCCGGGCATTACGACGGCGGCGCGGGGCCCTGGGCCGTCCACCTCACCCGATCAGGGGACAATCCGATCCTGCGATTCCCCGGCCGGGTAACGGGGTTGGGCCGACCGGGGAGGGGTCCGGGCGGAGGGCTTCGGGCGGAGGGCTCCGGGCGGGGCTCGGGCCGGGCGCGGGCCGGGCTCAGGACTCCGGGCGCAGCATGGGCGGGTTGAGCGCGGAGGCGCCCCCGGCGGTGAACAGCTGGGCAGGGCGGCCGCCCTGACGGGTCGTCGTGCCGCCGGAGGGCAGCAGGAAGCCGGGGGTGCCGGTGACCTTGCGGTGGAAGTTGCGCGGGTCCAGCACCACGCCCCAGACGGCCTCGTAGACCCGGCGCAGCTCGCCGACGGTGAACTCGGTCGGGCAGAAGGCCGTGGCGAGGGAGGAGTACTCGATCTTGGAGCGGGCGCGCTCCACGCCGTCCGCGAGGATGAGCCCGTGGTCGAAGGCGAGCGGGACGCCGTCCGCCGGGGTCTGGCCGAGGAGGTCGCCGACCGGGGCCCAGCGGGCGCCGCTGGCGTCGCCGCCGGCCCGGGGGGTGGGCAGGTCGGGGGCGAGCACGAGGTAGGCGACGCTGACGACGCGCATCCGGGGGTCGCGCTGCGGGTGCCCGTAGGTGGCGAGCTGTTCGAGGTGGGCCCCGGCGGCGGTGGCGGGGCCGACCGCGTCGTGCCCGGGGGCGGAGTGGGCGCGCAGGCCGGTCTCCTCGGCGAGCTCCCGGGAGGCCGCCTCGGCCAGGCCCTCGTCCGGGCGGACGAAGCCGCCGGGCAGCGCCCAGTACCCCTGGTAGGGCGGCTCACCTCTGCGCACGAGCAGGGCGCAGAGGGAGTGGTCGCGCACCGTCAGCACCACCAGGTCAACCGTGACTGCGAACGGGGGGAAGGCCGACGGATCGTAACGCGACATGGCCACGATCATAGTCGTCTCTCTGACGATAAGCACAGGCCCCGATCGGGACGGGACGGGGCCGCCCACCCACCCGGCGCGTGCCGGGCGGGCGGTGCCGGCGGGAGGTCAGCGGGCGACCAGTTGCAGCTCCTCGGAGGCCTCCTCGACCATCGCCACCCCGATCCGGCTCACCCGGACGGAGAACGGCTCTCCGGCCACCCGCAGCCCGGTCAGCTCCAGCTCGCCCAGCGGCGCGGTGCTGGCCGGGCGCACCAGGACCCGGCCGCCGGGGACGTCGGGCCTGACCCCGGCGAGCGCGAACACCGCGTGCACGGCGCCGGCCGCCGAGACGGCCGCCGGGCGGCAGGCGGCGGGGTGCGGCACCGGCGGGCTGCCCGGGGTGCGCTGCTCGCCCGCGTACATCTCGGGCAGCCGACCCTCGAAGTGGGCGGCGGCGTCGAGCAGGCCCTCCAGCAGGGCGCCCGCCTCGTTCTCGTGGCCCGCCTCGGCGAGCCCGGCCACGGCCAGCGCCGTCTCGTGGACGCGCACCGCGCCGCCGCGGTGGCCGAGCGGGTTGAACCGGGGGGACTTGGCGCTGAGGGTGCGCAGGCCCCAGCCGCTGTCCAGCTCCGGCGCGAGCAGGCGCTGGGCGAGCAGCCTGGTCTGCTCGCGCTCCAGCAGGCTCTCGTGCCGGCCGCCGTCCGCGGCGAGCCCGGTGTCGAGCAGGTGCACGAGGGAGGAGGCGAGGGCGGGCAGCGGCCGGCCGCCGGGGGCGAGGGCGGCGGCGGGCCGGCCGCCGGAGAGGTCATCGACCCAGAAGCGCTCGCGGAAGCGCCCGCGCAGCCCGGCCGCCCAGTCCCGCCACTGCCCGGCGCCGGGGCGGCCGAAGGCCTCCAGCAGCTCGGCGCCGTGCAGGGCGGCGCGATGGGCCTGGGCCTGGACCTCGGCCCTGGCCGGCACGGGGTGCGCCGCGCGGTCCTCCGCCGGGCGGCTCAGGTCGGTGACGAAGCCGTCGACCAGGCCCTCGCGCAGGGCGGCCAGGGCCCGCTCGGCGGCGGGCAGCAGCTCGGCCGTCTCCGCCGCGGGCAGGCCCCAGCGCCAGGCCTCGGCCAGCACCGTGACGAACAGCAGGGTGGCCTCGGTGGCGGTGCAGGTGGGCGGCAGCTCGGGGCCGCCGTGGCGCAGGGCGCCGGGCAGCAGACCCTCGACCCGGCCGGGGGCGGGGGCGGCCTGCTGACGGCGGGCCAGCGCCCGCAGGGTGCCGGCGGCGAGCCGGGTGCCGAGCGGCAGGGTCAGCCGGGCGGCCCACAGCGCGTCGGCCGGGGCGAGGCCGAAGCGCCAGGGCGCGCCGGAGGCGGCGTAGAGGTCGGTCGGGCGGTCCGGGTCGGCGAACAGCAGCCCGCCGAGGGCGTCCAGGGAGCGGGTGACCAGCGGCGCGACGCGGGGGTCGTCGCTGCGGACCTCCGGTTCGGCCCAGGGCAGCGGAACGCCGGTGCCGCGCCCGCCGGGCGGCCGGGGGCCGGGGGCGGTGGCCTCCAGCCCGGCGTGCAGCTCGACCGACCAGCGGGCGCCGGGCTGCACCTCCAAGTCCCAGCGCAGGACCCCGGCACCGGCGAGCACGGCGTGCGGGGAGGGCTTGGCGCTGACGACGGCGCTGTGCGCGGGGCCCGTCCAGCGCAGGCCGGAGGACTGCACCTGGCCCGGCAGGTCGGGCTGGCGGTGCCCGGCGGCGATCTCGGCGACCGGGCCGAGGTCGGTACCGAGGGCGATCTCCAGCGGCAGCCGGGCGGGCCGGGCGCCGGTGTTGCGCACCGTCACCGTCTCCACGCCGTCCGCGTGGCGCAGCCGCTCGACGGTGAGCGCCGGGTCCGGGTCGAGGTCGCCGGGGAGGCGGACGGCGCCGAGGAAGCGGGCCCGGGCGGCGCTGGTCAGGGTGCCCTGGAGGGGCAGCGGCTCCATCCCACCGAGCCGCAGCTCCATCCGGGCGAGCACCCGGACGCCGTGCTGGTAGAAGCCGTGCAGGCCGTGGCCGCGCAGCTGGCCGTCCGGGCCGGAGGCGGCCATGCCGGGGGCGTTGACGCAGAGCACCGCGTGGTGGACGGCGGGGGGCTGGGGTCGCGGCGGAGCCGTGGGGCGGCCCTGCCCGCCGGGCGCGCCGCCGGGTGCGGTCGGCGGGGCCTGCTCCGGCCGTCCGGCCGGTCGCGGCGCTCCGGCCACGGTCTCGGCCGGCATGGCCTGGGGTGGCCTCAAGGCGGTCACCGGACTCTCCTCCCCTCGGCGGTCCGGTGGCCGGGTCTGGCCGGTGGGCCGCGAGCGTGCTCGATCGCGTGCTGATGGTGCGGGCCGGCGGGCTGCCCCGCCGACGGTTTGCCGTGCCCGGCCGTACCCGCTGCCGGGTCGTGCCGCGCCGTGCGCCGCACCGGGCCGGTGCAGACGCGCCGCGCCGACCTTAAGGCCCGAGCCGACCGGCCGACACACGGGCCCGTCACCTCGCCGTCACACCACCGCCGCACGGCCGTCGCTCCCGCCGGCCGGGCGCCCCGACGCGGACGCCCTCCGACCGCTGCCGGTCCGCCGGCGGGCGCCGCCGCGAGGGCCCTCGCGGCCCGGCGGGCGGTGGCCCCTCGGGGAGGCGGGCCCGCAGGGCGGGTACACCGCCGCTCCGCAGTCGCTCCCTCCTCCGCCGTGCGGGCACGCGCTCCGACGCCGCGCGCCCCAGGGGTGAACGCCGGGGGCCGCCTCCAGGTCACGCCCGGGACCGGGACCGGCCGCCGGCGGTACGGCCCGGGGTTGCCCCGCGACGGGTGCCCGCGCGGGTGGATGGAGGCCGAACCACCGTCCGAAAGCGGTCAGGATACGGTGCGAGGGTCGCGGCGCCCGCGCCCGGCGACCCCGTGGTCGGCGACGCGACGGCTGTGACCAGCAGAGACCGAGGAGTTGCATGTCCACCGTCAGCCGGCTGCCCGGGATTGTCACGACCGACCACGTCTTCCAGGTGCCCCTCGACCACAGCGCCCCGGAAGGCGAGCGGATCGAGGTGTACGCCCGCGAGGTGGTCGCCGCCGGCCGCGAGCAGGACGACCTGCCCTGGTTGCTCTTCCTCCAGGGCGGGCCCGGCGGGAAGTCCCCGCGCCCGCTCGGCCGCGACGCCTGGCTGGACCGCGCCCTGGACGACTACCGCGTCCTCCTCCTCGACCAGCGCGGCACCGGCCGCTCCACCCCGGCGACCCGGCAGACCCTCGCCCGGCGCGGCGGCGCCCAGGAGCAGGCCGACTACCTGGCGCACTTCCGCGCGGACTCGATCGTGTGCGACGCCGAGTTCATCCGGCACCGACTGCTCGGCGCCGACCGCCGCTGGAGCCTGCTCGGCCAGAGCTTCGGCGGCTTCTGCACCCTCACCTACCTCTCCTTCTTCCCCGAGGGCCTGACCGAGGCCTTCGTCACCGGCGGCCTCGCCGGCCTCACCACCGGCGCCGACGACGTCTACCGCGCCACCTACCGTCAGGTCGCCCGCAAGAACGAGGACCACTACGCCCGCTTCCCCGGGGACGTCGAGGCGGTGCGGCGGATCGCCGCCCACCTCGCCGGGGCCCCCGCGTCCCTCCCGGGCGGCGGGCTGCTCACCGTCGAGGCGTTCCAGGCCCTCGGGCTGATGCTCGGCGGCGGCAGCGGCTCCGGCTCCCTGCACCACCTGCTGGAGGAGGCCTGGGTGGAGGGCGTGGCCGGGCCCGAACTCTCCGACACCTTCCTGGCCGGGGCGCAGGCCCAGCTCTCCTTCGCGGGCGGCCCGCTGTACGCCGTGCTGCACGAGTCGATCTACGGCCAGCGGTCCGTGGACGGCGGCGCCGCCACCGCCTGGGCCGCCGAGCGCGTCCGCAAGGAGTTCCCGCAGTTCGACGCCCGGTCCGCGCTGGAGGGCGACGGCCCGGTGCTGTTCACCGGGGAGATGATCTACCCCTGGATGTTCGACACCGACCCGGCGCTGCGCCCGCTGAAGGAGGCGGCCGAACTGCTGGCCGCCCGCACCGAATGGCCCGCCCTGTACGACCCGGCGCGCCTGGCCGCCAACACCGTGCCCGTGACGGCGGCCGTCTACCACGACGACATGTACGTGGCGACCGCCGACTCGCTGGCCACCGCCCGCGCGGTGCGCGGCCTGCGGGCCTGGGTCACCAACGAGTGGGAGCACGACGGCCTGCGGGTCAGTGGCGGCAAGGTGCTCGACCGCCTGATCAAGATGGCGCACGGCGAGGCCTAGAGCCCGCCCCGCCGGCCCCGGCGGGGCGGCGAAGAGGAGGTCAGCGCGCATGGCGTCCTCCTCCCCCCGCCCGCCGGGCGCCCCGGCACCGGTCGGCGGCGGCCCGGGAGGCCTCCGCCGGGGCGCAGGCCGAGGACCGGCCCAGCCGCACGCCCCCGGCGGGCCGCTCCCCGGCCCGCTCCGCCTCCGGCGCGCGCCGGGGCGAGGGCAGCAGTGCGACCGGCCCGGACTCCGGGGCGGCGCTCGGGGCTCCGCCCGGGGCGGGCCCCGTGCCGCCCGAAGGCCCGCTCCCCTCCGCCGCCGTGACCGGTGCCGCGCCCTTGCGGCGGCCACCCCGGCGACGCCGCCGCCCCGACGGGGCGCCCGCGGCCGGGACGGGGCCGGGCGCCTCCTCCGGTGCGTCGGCGGGCAGGGGCTCGGCAGGCACGGCCTCGCACGTCTCCCGACGCCGCCGCTGGGCCTCGACCACCGCCATCAGCGCCCGGGGCGTCAGGCCGTCGTTGAGCGACTGGTGGAGCAGATCGGCGAGCAGGTACCCCGGGGCGAGGCTCAGGACGTGCCCCAGCACGACCCGGGCCGTCGCCGTGTCCCCGGCGACCCAGGAGGCCCAGGCCAGCAGGGTGAGCGGGGGCACCGCGCACTCCTCGTACGGCGGCACGGCGCGCCGGGCGAGGAAGCGCCAGAGCCGCTCGGCCGGGGCCAGCTCGGCGGGCCGGGCGTACTCGACGCCCCGGTCCCGCGTCACACGGTCCCGCAGGGCGACCAGCAGCCTGGCCGTCCGCTCCTCGTCGAGCTCCCGGCCACCGGCCGCGAACTCGGCGACGGCCTGGTCGAGCAGGGCGGTGCCCTGTTCCCTGGAGACGGCGGCGGCCAGCGCCCGCTCCAGCGCCGCCCGCTGGGCCTCGGCCCCCGGCGGGCCGATCGGGGCCAGCGCGCCGACGATCGCCTTCCGGCTGCCGCGCGGCACCAGGCCGGCGACCGTCGCCGCGGCGGCCGCCGCGCCCGGGGCGGGGCCGCTGCGCACGGGCGTGCCCGCGGGGTCGCAGCAGCCCTCACTGCGGCAGAGGAAGGACCACCAGCGGCCGTCCGAGACGCACAGCGACTCCTTGACGACCACGCCCCTGCGCGCGAAGGCCGCCTGGAGGCCGCCCGCCAGGGGCCGGAGCTCCTGCGCCACGGGCGGGGCGTGCGGCGTGGAGGAGTCCCGGCAGAGGTAGAGGAGCACCTGGACCGGCGGGCCGCCGTGCCGCTCGGAGAGCGCCACCAGCAGGGCCGCCGTCTCGTCCGCCGCGGCGGACCACTGGGCGGGCGAGGGCGGGAGGTCCGCCCGGATCACTCCGCCCTGGTGCAGGTCCGGGCCCTGGAGGCCGACCGCGACGATGCTGTCGTCGGGGTGGAACCCCAGGAGGTAGGGCAGGAGCTCGGCCATGTCGGCCGGCCCCCGCATGACGACCGGCCGGTGGCCGGAGGCCGGGCCGAGGGACAGGATGACGGGTTCGTTGTTCATCGCGTTCATGGCCGCAAGAGTGAGACCAAATCCCGAAGGCCGCCGAAACTATCCAAATCCTGTGGATAACTCCGGCCCGAGATGCCTCTTCCCTCGTTCGGCGGATATCCCCGCCACTCCCCCGAGTGAAGAAATCCGCCCGTTCAACTGATGACCGGATGAAAGACACCTCGCCTTCGCCGCACCCTCCCCCACCGGCATTCGCCCCTTGTCGGCGCCATGGGGTTACATCGACGCCATGCAGCAGTCCGAGATGAACACCACCGCCACCACCGCCGACCGGGCCGAGGTCAGGGCGCGGGCCGAGGCCGTCCTGCGCGAGCTCGCCGGGGCCGGTGCCTCCCTGCGCGAGGACCAGTGGACGGCCATCGAGGCCCTCGTGGTCGACCACCGCCGCGCCCTGGTCGTCCAGCGCACCGGCTGGGGCAAGTCCGCGGTCTACTTCGTCGCCACGGCGCTGCTCCGCGCCCGGGGCGCCGGGCCGACGGTGATCGTCTCCCCGCTGCTCGCCCTGATGCGCAACCAGGTCGAGTCGGCCGCCCGGGCGGGCATCCACGCCCGCACCATCAACTCCGCCAACACCGGCGAGTGGGAGGAGATCCAGGCCGAGGTCGCCTCCGGCAAGGTCGACATCCTGCTGGTCAGCCCCGAGCGGCTGAACAACCCCGACTTCCGGGACCAGGTGCTGCCGGAGCTCGCCGCCTCCACCGGCCTGCTCGTGGTCGACGAGGCCCACTGCATCTCGGACTGGGGCCACGACTTCCGCCCCGACTACCGCCGGCTGCGCACCATGCTCGCCGACCTGCCGCCCGGCGTCCCCGTGCTGGCCACCACCGCCACCGCCAACGCCCGGGTCACCGCCGACGTCGCCGAGCAGCTGGGCACCGGCGCCACGGACACGGACGCGCTGGTGCTGCGCGGCCCGCTCGACCGGGAGAGCCTCACCCTGGGCGTGCTGTCCCTGTCCGACCCGGCGCACCGGCTCGCCTGGCTGGCCGACCACCTCGACCGACTGCCGGGCTCGGGCATCGTCTACACCCTGACGGTGGCCGCCGCCGAGGAGGTCACCGCCTTCCTGCGCGAGCGCGGCTTCGCCGTCGCCTCCTACTCCGGCCGCACCGAGGACGCCGAGCGCCGCACCGCCGAGGCCGACCTGCTGGCCAACCGGGTCAAGGCCCTGGTCGCCACCTCCGCGCTGGGCATGGGCTTCGACAAGCCCGACCTCGGCTTCGTCGTCCACCTGGGCTCCCCCAGCTCGCCGATCGCCTACTACCAGCAGGTCGGCCGCGCCGGCCGCGGCGTCGACCGGGCGGAGGTGCTGCTGCTGCCCGGCCGCGAGGACGAGGCGATCTGGCGCTACTTCGCCTCGCTCGCCTTCCCGCCCGAGGAGCAGGTCCGCCGCACCATCGACGCCCTGGCCGAGGCCGGCCGGCCGCTCTCCACCGCCGCTCTGGAGCCCCGGGTGGACCTGCGCCGTGCCCGGCTGGAGACCATGCTCAAGGTCCTCGACGTGGACGGCGCCGTCCGCCGGGTCAAGGGCGGCTGGACGGCCACCGGCCAGAGCTGGGCCTACGACGCCGCCCGCTACGCCAAGGTCGCCGCCTCCCGGGAGGCCGAGCAGAGGGCGATGCGGGAGTACGCGACGACCGGCGGCTGCCGGATGGAGTTCCTGCGCCGCCAGCTGGACGACGAGCAGGCCGCGCCCTGCGGGCGGTGCGACACCTGCGCGGGGCCCCGCCACACCCCGGACGTCTCCGAGGAGGCGCTGGCCGCCGCCCGTGCGGCCCTCGGCCGCCCCGGCATCCCCTTCGAGCCGCGCCGCCTCTGGCCGACCGGCATGGACGCGCTCGGCGTGCCGCTCAAGGGCCGCATCCCGGCGGGCGAGCAGGCCGAGACCGGCCGGGCCCTCGGCCGGCTCTCCGACATCGGCTGGGGCAACCGGCTGCGCTCCCTGCTGGCCGACCAGGCGCCGGACGTTCCCGTGCCCGGGGAGGCGGTGGACGCGCTGGTGACGGTCCTGGCCGACTGGGCGCGCGGGCCCGGCGGCTGGGCCGGGCCCGCCACCTCGGAGGGCGCCCGGCTGGAGCGGCCGGTCGGCGTGGTGACCATGGCCTCCTCGCGACGCCCCCAGCTGGTCGGCAGCCTCGGCGCGCGGATCGCCGAGGTCGGGCGGCTGCCGCTGCTCGGCCGGATCGAGTACGCGGGCGGTCAGCCGCCGCTCGGAGCGCGCAGCAACAGCGCCCAGCGGCTGAACGCCCTGGCCGGGGCCCTGCTGCTGCCGCCGGAGCTGGAGCAGGCGCTGGCGGCGGCCGGCGGGCCGGTGCTGCTGGTGGACGACCTGGTCGACTCGGGGTGGACGGTCACCGTGGCCGCCCGGCTGCTGCGCCGGGCGGGGGCGAGCGCGGTGCTGCCGCTGGTGCTGGCGGTGCAGGGGTGACCGGGAGGAGTGACCCGCTCGGCTCGCAGGCGTCGGCACCTCGATCAGGTGTCACTCGAATGGCCTAACGAAAGGAGGCAGGACCAAGCGATTTCGATCACACGGGGCAGTTGAACGGAAAGGATCGGTCACCATGCGGTAAGCGGTTCAGCGGGCGTCGAGAACGGCCTGGATCAAGGTCGCGAGCTGGCCGGACGTCACTCGACGGACGCCGGAGCACACCCTCCCGTCACAGAGCCATCTGGTGGCGTTCATCATTTCGTCATTGCCGCTTCACCCCGGATTCCGCGAGAATCGGAGGGTACCCGAAACCCGGTCCCGCGGACCCTCCTTCGGCGTACCCAGGCACCCGCCTGCCCCCGGGCCAGGAAGGAGGATCGTGATCAGCGGCAGCGACCCAGGTCAGCATCCCCTCGCCGGGAGTTCCGAGCCCAGACGACTGCTCGACCTGGAGGCCTGGACGGCCTCGGGGATTCCGCTGCTGCGCGATCCGCGCGAGTTCGTGCCGGAGCTGCACCAACGTCACCTGCCCCAGCCGGGCACCGTCGTGGTCGCCGTCCTGGACGCGCTCCACCACCTCACCGCCTCGGCCTCCTTCACCCCCTGGCCCCACGACACCGACGGCTGGCAGCACCGCAACGTACTGCTCACCCACCTGCGCCGGATCACCCCGCACGACCTCCGGCTCTCCCGACCGGCCCGGACGGCCGTGCTGCTGCGCTGCCGTGACGGCGCACCCGGCTGGACGGAACAGGACGGCGCCTGGATGTGGGCGCTGCGCGACGCCTCGGTGCTGCACGGGCTGCGCTGCGGCTCGTACATCGGGCTCACCCCGGCGGGCTGGCAGATCCTCGGGGACGGGCGCGGCGGGCGCAACCCGCACGCGGGTTCGTGGGCGGACGGGCCGGTGCACACCGTGACGGAGCTGCCGCCCCGCTCGGTGCTGGACGACGCGGTGCGCGGCTGGCGGCCCCGGCCGCAGGCGCCCGAGCCGATCCGGCGCGGCGACGGCGGGCAGCTCACGCGCCCCACCGAGGGCCCGTGGACACCGGCGCGGGTCCCGGCCGTGGAACCGGCCCGCCGCACCGGCACGCGCTGAGCCCCGGCGGCAGGGCCGCACGCCCGCACAGGTACCGCACGGGCCCGGAACGAACGCCACAGCGGGCACCCGCCCGCACGCACCCGTAACGCGACGAGTCCGGGCGCGGAGCCGAAGGCATCCGCGCCCGGAACCCACCGAGGGACGACGAACCGGGGCCCGGTGCCGTACGGCTCCGGGCCCCGAGGTCACAACCGCCGTCGGCCGACCAGGACTTCAGGACTTCCGGCGGCCAGGCCTTCAGGCGGTCAGGACTTCAGGCGACCGGCTCTTCGGCCGGTCAGGACTTCGGCCGGTCAGACCTTCAGCCGGTCGGGCCGCGCCCCGGAGCTGCGGCGCCCCGGGGTGGCTCCGGCCGGGCCGCCGGCCGCCGGGCCCGCGTCGCCGCAGACCACCAGCAGCGAGGTCGCGCGGCCCAGGGCCTCGGCGTACGCCTCGGCGGCCCGGGCGGCGGGCCCGCCGTTGACGACCAGGACGACCACCTCGCGGCGGACCGGGCGGCCGAACTTGGCGTCCGCGTAGAACACGTCGCCACCCTCGGCGAGTTGCGCCCAGTAGCGCTCCTCGCCGAAGGAGACCTCGTGCTGCTGCCAGGGGTGCGCCTCGCCGACGGTCAGCACCAGGATCTGGCCCGGGTCGCGACCCGCGTCCAGGAGCTGGTCGACCGTCTCGTCGGCGCGCTCCAGCGCCTGGGCCGGGCCGGCGGCGATGCGCCGGACCTCGACCTGCGGTGCGGAGGGTGCCGGGCGGCGCGGCCCGGGCTTGGGGATCGGGCGCGGCGGGCCGGGCTTGCCGGACGCCGACGGCGCCGGACGCGGCGCCTGACGGGGACCGGGCACCGGTGCCGCTGCGGCGACGGTGGAGGGGGTGGCGGCGGGCGCGCCGCCGGGGGCAGGCGCGTTCAGGGCTTGTGCGTCCGACTCGCGGGGGAAGGGAACGCCGGGGCCCGGGAGGCTCTCGTGAATCTCCGGCTCCTCGGGGAAGACAGGCATACCCGGATATCTATCAAATGCCGGTCGGGCGCGCACGGGCGCCCCACCCATTGGGCACCGAATGGTTCGGTGCCACATCCAGGCAATTCCCGACGGAACGTCAGAAACCGAGCGTCAACTGTTCGTCGGCGCACCCCTGCCCGGCGGCCTCGGCGTCCCGGACGTACTTGAGGTGGCTCCACTTCGGCAGCGCGTCCAGGTAGGCCCAGGAGAGCCGGTGGTGCTCGGTGGGGCCGTACTCCTCCAGCGCGGCGCGGTGCACCGGGGAGGGGTAGCCGGCGTTGTCGGCGAAGCCGAACTCGGGGTGCGCCTCGCCGAGTTCGGCCATCAGGCCGTCGCGGTGGACCTTGGCGAGGACGGAGGCGGCGGACACGCAGATGCAGGACTGGTCGCCCTTGATCACCGTGCGCACCCGCCAGGGGCCGCCCAGGTAGTCGTGCTTGCCGTCGAGGATGACGGCGTCCGGCTCGACGGGCAGCGCCTCCAGCGCGCGGACGGCGGCGAGCCGAAGCGCCGCCGTCATGCCGAGTTCGTCGCACTCCTGCGGGGAGGCGGAGCCGAGGGCGTAGGCGGTGACCCAGTCCGCGAGGACGGGGGCGAGCGCCCGGCGGCGCAGTTCGGTGAGCAGCTTGGAGTCGGTCAGCCCCTCGGGGGCCCGGCGCAGGCCGGTGACGGCGGCACCCACGGTGACGGGCCCGGCCCAGGCGCCGCGCCCGACCTCGTCCAGTCCGACCACGACCTTGGCGCCGGCCCGGCGCAGCGAGCGCTCGACGGAGTGTGTCGGGGGGACGATGGGCATGGCGGTTTCCGTTCCACTGGGGCGACCTCCAGCCTAAGCCCGTTCACACCCGACTCCCCCTCGGCCCCGGGCGCCCGCCCCGGCCCCCTACGAGGCCCGGACCATCGGCATCAGCACCTCGTCCACCACCCGCTCCGCGTAGGCGGCGGGCATCGGCGCGGGGCCGCACGTCTTCACCTGGTAGAAGAGCATCGCCGGCACGACGTCGGCGACCAGCGGGGAGACGGCCCCGGGCCGGACCTCACCGCGCTCGACACCCCGCCGCAGGATGTCGAGGATGGTGTCCTTGGTCGGCTCCATGACCCGGCCCATGAGGAACTCCTTGAACACCTCGGCCTGTTGCTGGGACGCCTCGCCCATGAGCGTATGGATCGAGGCGCCCACCCGGGAGGCCGTGGCGTCGACGAACAGCTCGATGACCTGCAGCAATTCGGCACGCGTGGACCCGAGATCCGGCACCGTGCGGGGCCGTGGCAGAGTGGCGTCCAGGGAGTCGATGACGAGTTCGACCTTGGACCCCCAGCGCCGGTACAGCGCGGCCTTCCCGGTCCGTGCCGCAGCGGCGATCCCTTCCATCGTCAGGCGTGCGAACCCGCCGGAGGTGAGCTGGTCGAGCGTCGCCTCGAATATCGCGTCCTCCAGCTCCTTCCCCCGCCGCCGCGCCGAGCGGTCCGTCGCCACCATCCACCCACACCCCTTTAAGGAACGCTTGCGTTCACAATCAGGGCCAGGATATCGTCCCGATTAGTGAACGATCCCGTTCCTTGGCGCCCACGCCCGGACCGGCGGGTCCAGCGCGGCGGCGCCGCGCACGCGAACGCGGAACACCGTGGACGCGAAGCACCGCAAGTACAGCGCCGCAAGTACCGCGCACCCCAGTACCGCCGCACCGCACACATAGCCAGCAGGGGGCACATTCGTGGCTATCTCCGACACGCTCAACAAGAACTCCCCGTCCCGTTCGCAGAAGGGCCGGGGCAAGGGCATCACCCTGACGGTCATCGCGGCCACGCAGCTGATGGTGGTGCTCGACGCCACCATCGTGAACATCGCGCTGCCGCACATCCAGGACGCCCTGAACTTCTCGACCACCGACCTGTCCTGGGTCATCAACGCCTACACGCTGACCTTCGGCGGGCTGCTGCTGCTCGGCGGCCGCGCGGGCGACATCCTCGGGCGCCGCCGGGTGTTCATCTTCGGCACCCTGCTCTTCGGCCTGGCCTCCCTGCTCGGCGGCTTCGCCCAGGACAGCGGCCTGCTGCTCGCGGCCCGCGCCCTCCAGGGCATCGGCGGCGCGATCTGCTCCCCGACGGCCTTCGCCCTGATCGCCACCAACTTCGAGGAGGGGCCGGAGCGCAACAAGGCCTTCGGCGTCTTCTCCGCGGTGGCCGGTTCGGGCGCGGCGATCGGCCTGCTCGCCGGCGGCCTGCTCACCGAGTACCTGAACTGGCGCTGGGTGTTCTTCGTCAACGTGCCGATCGCGATCCTGATCGCCGTCGCCGCACCGCGCTACATCGCCGAATCGGAGCGCACCGCCGGCAAGTTCGACCTGCCCGGCGCGCTGACCTCGACGCTCGGCCTGGTCGGCATGGTCTACGGGTTCATCCGCGCCGCCTCCGACGGCTGGTCCGACCCGGTCACCATCGGCTCCTTCGTGGCCGGCGTCGTCCTGATCGCCGCGTTCATCGTGATCGAACGGCGCACCGCCCAGCCGATCACCCCGCTGCACCTGTTCGCCGACCGCAACCGCACCGGCGGCCTGGTGATGATGCTCTGCATCGCCGCCGCCATGTTCGGCATCTTCTTCTACGTCGTCCTGTTCGTGCAGGGACCCCTCGGGTACAGCCCACTGCGGGCGGGCGTCTCCTTCCTGCCGATCAGCGTCGCGATCATCGTCGCCGCGCAGATCGCCTCCGGCCTCCAGGCCAAGTACGGCCCGAAGCCGTTCATGGCGGGCGGCGCGCTGCTGGTGGCCGTCGGCCTCACCTGGCTGACGCAGATGAACAAGGACAGCAGCTACCTGGACGGTGTCCTCGGCCCCACGGTCGTCTTCGGCCTCGGCATGGGGATGATCTTCGTCCCGGTGATGCTGATCTCCGTCGCGGGCGTGCCCGGCGAGGAGACCGGCGCCGCCTCCGGCCTGCTCAACTCCATGCAGCAGATCGGTGGTTCGCTCGGCCTGTCGATCCTGACCACGGTCTTCGCCAGCTACGCCAAGGACGAGTTCGCGGCGCAGATGCCCCGGTTCATGCAGGCCGCGACGCCCGAGCAGCTCGCGTACTTCAAGGAGCACCAGAGCTTCCCGCCGCGCACCGAGGCCGCCAACGCGGTGCTGATCCAGGGCATCTCGCACGGCTTCATCGTGGGCGCGGCGCTCGCCGGCGTCGCCTTCCTGGTCGCGCTCTTCGCGATCAAGGCCAAGGCCAGCGACCTGCCGACGGACGCCTCCGGCGTCGCGATGCACTGACGGCGCCTTCCGTACACCGCACCATCCGTACAGGCACGAGGCCGGCCGGGGCACCACGCCCCCGGCCGGCCTCGTGCCGTACGGGCTCAGCCCTTCACCGACCCCGCCAGCAGCCCCCGCACGAAGTACCGCTGGAGCCCGAAGAAGACCCCCAGCGGCACGATGATCGACAGGAACGCCCCCGCCGTCAGCAGCTCCCAGCGCCCGCCGAAGGACCCGGACAGCTGCGCCAGCCGCACCGTCATCGGCGCCACCTCCGGAGTCCCGCCCGCGAAGGTCAGCGCCACCAGCAGGTCGTTCCAGACCCACAGGAACTGGAAGATCGCGAACGAGGCCAGCGCCGGCGTGCACAGCGGCAGCACGATCGAGCGGAAGATCCGGAAGTGCGAGGCGCCGTCCACCACCGCCGCCTCCATCAGGTCCCGCGGCAGCTGCGCGATGAAGTTGTGCAGCAGGAACACCGCCAGCGGCAGCGCGAACATGGTGTGCGCCAGCCAGACCGGCGCGTAGCTGCCCTTGAGGTCCACCGCCGGGACGAGCGTCAGCGACCCCAGGTGCGCACCGCCGGAGAACAGCCGCAGCAGCGGGATCAGCGCCATCTGCAGCGGCACCACCTGGAGCCCGAACACGGTGAGGAACACCGCGTCGCTGCCCCGGAACCGCACCCAGGCCAGCACGTACGCGGCCATCGCGGCCAGCACCAGCGGGAACACCGTCGCCGGGATGCTGATCGCCAGCGAGTTCACCAGGTACGGCATCAGCCCGGTGGAGACGCCGGGGCCGCCCTCGAACAGCACCGAGTGGTAGTTGCCGAGGCCGAAGTCCGGGTGCAGCAGCGCGTTCCACCAGCCGTCGGCCGTCACGTCCTGCTTGGGGCGCAGGGAGGTGACCAGCAGGCCGAGCGTCGGGATCGTCCACAGCACCGTCATCGCGATCACGAACACCGAGGCCAGCGGCGAGGCGAACGCCCCGCGCACCGACGACCGCGTCCGGACCTCCGCCTTCCGGACCTCCGCCTTCCGCCCCTCGGTCTTCCGTCCCTCGGACCCGGTCATCGCGTCTCACGCTCCTTCCGCAGCTGGACGATGTTGTAGGCCACCAGCGGCAGCACGGCGAGGAAGAGCAGCACCGCCAGGGCGCTGCCCCGCCCGTCGTTGAACTGCGAGAAGGACTGGGAGTACATCTCGTTGGCCAGCACCTGGGTGCCGAAGTTGCCGCCGGTCATGGTCCGGACGATGTCGAAGCACTTCAGGGTGATGATCATGACGGTGGTCAGGACGACGATCACCGTGGTGCGGATCATCGGCACGGTGACGTACCAGAACAGCCGCGCCCCGCTCGCGCCGTCCAGCCGGGCCGCCTCCACCACCTCCGACGGGATCGCCTTGATCGCCGCCGACAGGACCACCATCGCGAAGCCCGTCTGCACCCAGACCATCACCGCCATCAGCAGGAACGTGTTCAGCGGCTGGGAGAGCATCCAGTTCGGCGGATCGTCCCAGCCGAGGGCGACGGCCACCTGGCTCAGCAGGCCGATCTGCTGCTGCCCGGGGCCGCGCGACTCGTAGACGAACTTGAAGATGATCGACGCGCCGACCAGCGAGATCGCCATCGGCATGAAGATCAGCGACTTGTAGACCGACTGGCCGCGCATCCGGTCCACCAGCAGCGCCAGCAGCAGGCCCAGGCCCGTCGCCACCAGCGGCACGACCACCAGCCACAGCAGGGTGTTGAGCAGCACGTGCCGCACGTCGTCCGAGGTGAACGCCCAGTCGAAGTTGCCGGTGCCGACGAACCGGCTGCCGTCGTCGTTGTGCAGGCTCAGGAAGACGGTGCGCACCAGCGGCACCACCAGCCCGACGAGCAGGAGCAGCACCGCCGGGCCGAGGAACACCAGCACGGCCAGTGGGCGGGCGAACCGGCCCCGGGCGCGGCCGGCGACGAGGAAGACCACCAGCAGGATGCCGAGGAAGCCGGCGACGGCGCCGAGGGTGTTGCCGAACTTGAGCGCCGCGTCTCCCCAGGCGCCGGTGGCGAGCGCGGCGGGCGGCGGTGGGCCGGGTACGGGCATGGGAGTGCGTCCCTTCGGGTCGGGTCGCCTTCGATGGAGGGGCGGGCGGTGCGGGTGGGTGGCCCCGCACCGCCCTCGGCAGGTGGTCCCGGTGAACGGCCGTACGGACGGGCGTTGCGGCCTGGCCCGGCCCGGTGCGGCCGGACGGCTGTTGCGGCCCGGCCCGGCCGGAACGACCGGACGGGCGTCGCGGCCCCGGCCCGGCCTACTGCGGCCAGGCGGCGTCGATGTCGGCGGCGGTCTTCTGGATCGACTGGCCCTCCGCGAACCAGGCGGTCAGCGACTTCCACTCCTGCCCCGCGCCGATGGCCGCCGGCATCATGTCCGAGGCGTCGAAACGGAACGTGGCGGCCGGGTCGGTCAGCGCCTGCGCCGACAGCTGGTCGATCGGGTCGGTGTACAGGCTCTTGTCCACGCCCTGGTTGGCCGAGACCCAGCCGGTGGCGGTCCTCACCCGGCTGCTCGCCCAGTCCGAGCTGGACAGGTAGTTCTGCACCGCCTGCACCTCGGGCTTGGAGGAGAAGGCCGCCAGGAACTCGCCGCCGCCCTCCACCGGGTTGGGGATCGAGGGGTTCACGGCGGGCAGGTGGAAGGCGAAGACGTCGCCGTCCGGGCCGACCTTGGTGCCCTTGGGCCACTGCGCCTCGTAGAAGGAGGCCTGTTGGAGCATCGCGCACTTGCCGGTGAGGACCGGCGCGCCCGCGTCCTGGAAGGTGGTGGTGGCGATCGACTTGACGTCGCCGTACCCGCCGTTGACCCAGGCCGGGTTCTGCATCCAGTCGGCGACGGTCTTCATCGCCTTGGTGATCCGCTCGTCGGAGAACTTCACCTGGTGGCCCACCCACTGGTCGTACACCTCACCGCCGTACGTGCCCAGCACCACCTCCTCCAGCCAGTCGGTGGCCGGCCAGCCCGTGGCCGTACCGGAGGCGATGCCGCCGCACCAGGGCCTGGCGCCGCCGGACTTGGCGATCCTGTCGCTGAGCGCCATCAGGTCCGCCCAGGTCCTGGGCACCTCGTAGCCCGCCGCCGTGAACGCCTTCGGCGAGTACCAGACCAGCGACTTCATGTTGGCGCTCATCGGCGCCGCGTAGAAGGTGCCGTTGACGGAGCCGTACGTCTTCCAGACCGGGCTCCACTTGTCCTGGTTGGCGACGGTCTGCGCGGGCGGCTTGACCACCTTGCCGCTCTTCACCATCTGCGCCAGCAGGCCGGGTTGGGGGATGATCGCGAAGTCCGGGGTGTTGCCGCCGGCCACCCGCACGGGCAGCTGCGACTCGAAGTCGTTGGACCCCTCGTAGCTGATCCTGATCCCGGTGCACCGACTGAACTCGGCCCAGGACTTCTCCAGGTTGTCCGACTCCGGGCTGAGGATGGAGGCGAACATCGTCACCTTCGTGCCCGAATGCCCGGCGTACGGCTGGTACTTGGCGCAGTCGCCGGTCAGCGGCGTGGCCGCCGAACCGCCGTCGCCGGAGCCGCTGGAGCTGTTGGAGCAGGCGGCCGTCAGGGCCAGCGCCGCCAGCAGGGCGGGCACGGCGGCGAGTCTGCGGCGTGAAACCGGTGGCGGCGCGGTCGGGTTGAGGGTCAATGTGGTCCTCCTCGCCAGGGCGTACTGCCGACTGTGAGCTGAACGACATTGCGCTGTACCGGAGTTGGGCATACGGGGATCGCGGGTGGGCGAACGACCGGCGGGCCGAACCGATTCGTCGACGTTAACGCAGCCGTCCGCCGCCGTCGAGATCCGCGTCCGGCCTTCCCGCGCCGGTACCCCGACCGCGCCCGCGTCCCGACCACGCCCGCGTCCCGACCGTGACCGCAGCCCCGACCGTGACGGCACCGGCCGGGAACCACCCCCGTCAGCGCAGCCGGACGGGCAGCTCCAGCAGGCTGTTCACCACCAGCGACGGGCTCGCCCGCAGCTCCCCGTCCGGCACCGCGAGCGCCAGCTCCGGGAACCGCTCGAACAGCGCCGGCAGCGCCACCCCCGCCTCCAGCCGCGCCAGCGGCGAGCCCGGGCAGACGTGCGGACCGTGCCCGAAGGACAGGTGTCGGCTCTGGCCCCGGGTGACGTCGAACAGCTCGGCCGTCGCCCCGTGCTGCGCCGGGTCCCGGCCGATCGCGTTGTACGAGACCAGCACCGGCTCCCCCGCGGGGATCACCGCGTCACCGACCTCGACCGGCTCCGCCGTGAAGCGGAACAGGAAGTTGCTCGTCGGCGGCGTCCAGCGCAGCGACTCCTCCACCACCGCCTCCCAGGGCACGTCCCCCGAGCGCACCAGCGCCAGCTGCTCGGGGTGCGCCAGCAGCGCCCGTACGGCGTTGCCGATCAGGTTCACCGTCGTCTCGTGCCCCGCCGCGATGATCACCCGCAGGGTGGCCGCCGCCTCCGCGTCGCTCAGCGCCCCGCCCCCGCCCTCACCCTCGGCGTCGGCGTCGGCGTCGGCGTCGGCGTCGGCGGCCAGCAGGGCGCTGGCAAGGTCCTCACCGGGGGCCGAACGGCGCTGCGCCACCAGGTCGTTGACGAAGGCGTTCAGCGCGGCGACGGTCGCCCGGATGCCCGCCGGGTCCGGCTTGATGCCGAAGAACCGCTCGTACAGGTCGCGCAGGGTCCCGTGGTCGGACTCGGGCACGCCGAGCAGCGAGCAGATCACCGTCATCGGCAGCGGGAAGGCGAAGGCCGCCTTGAGGTCCACCACCGGCCCGCCCTGCGCCAGGCCGTCCAGCAGGGTGCGGACGATCTCCTCCACGCGCGGGCGCATCAGCTCGACCCGGCGCGGGGTGAACGCCTGGGCGACGATCGCGCGCAGCCGCCGGTGCTCGGCGCCGTCCGTGGTGACCATGCTCGGGCCGGGCACGGCGAGGCCGATCAGCGGCCAGTCCGCGGGCACCTCGCCACGCTGGTACGCGGCCCAGTGCCGGGCGTCCTTCACCAGCCGGGCGTCGGTGAGCAGGGCCCGGGCCGCCTCGTGCCGCGCCACCGCCCAGGCCGCCACCCCGCCGGGCAGGGTCACCGGCACCACCGGGCCGGCCTCCCGCAGCAGGGCTCCCTCGGCGGCGCTGTCGCGAGCCAGCGGGTCCAGGGCGATCGGGGCCGGGGCGGCGGCAGTCATCGGCGTCTCCTTCGAGGGTGGCGGGCGGGCGCGAACCGAACAGCCGCCCGGTGACGTCGGGAAACGTCTCCGGGCGGCTGTTCGGTTCACACGATCCGGCAGATCATAGTCATTCGGACCCCCGTCTCGAACGGGCGCTTGACGGACCGTCCACCGCCGGTGCGCGTCGCACACGCACCACCCGGGGCCGGCTCGCGTGAGGCCGGCTCACGCGGGCCCGGCGGTCAGCGCCCCTTCGATCGCCCCGCGCACGGCGGCCAGGTCCAGCCCGTGGTCGACGATCACCCGCACCCCGAGCCCCTGGCCCTCGCGGATCACCCCGAGCAGCAGGTGGCCCACGTCGATGCGGCCCGACCTGAGCTGCAACGACTCGCGCAGGGACAGCTCCACGGCCTTCTTCGCCGGGGCCGTGAACGCGGCCCGCCCGAAGTGGACGGAGCCGGAGCGGAACCACCCCCGGCGCTTCGGCTCCTCCGCCGCCGGCGCGTCCAGCGCGCCCTCCCCGAACACGGACTCCACGGCCTCGCGCACGGCCCCCAGGTCCACCCCGATCGAGGCCAGCGCCTCCGCCTGGTCGCCCTCCCCGAGCAGGCGGCGCACGGCCGCCCGCGCCGTCTCCAGGTCCAGCCCGGCCTCGATCAGCACCGCGGCGGACGGGTCCCCTGGCTGGCGCAGGGCCGCCAGCAGCAGGTGCTCCGTCCCGATGGCGGGGTGCCGCAACTCCTGCGCCTCCCCCTGCGCGGCCAGAACCGTCTGCCGTGCCGCCTCGGTGAATCGCTCGAACATCGCTCAGCCTCCGTCCTCGTCCTTGCCGGCCCCCCGACGGGCGTACTTCTTGTGCACGGCCTGCCTGGTCACACCCAGACAGACCGCGATGTCCTGCCAGGACCAGCCCTGTGTACGGGCGTTGCCCACCTGGAGGCCCTCCAGGCGGTCCGCGAGATCGCGCAGGGCGCGGACCGCCCGGAGCCCCACGGCGGGGTCGCGGCTGCTCGCCGCGGCCGCGAGTTCTCCGCTGTCGCTCATGCTGTCAACTATGGTTGACACCTCACCGGAGTGTCAACCCTGGTTGACACTTCTCGGCACCCTCGGCACCCTCGGCACCCTCAGCCCCCGAACCGCGCCGCCAGCGCCTCCTCGAAGGTCCCCGTCCCCACCGCACGCTCCGGCGTCAGGTTCCCGCCCTCCCGAAGCCCGCGCCCCGCCGCACCCGGCACCGGGAGCGGCAGCAGCACCCGCCGCCTCCCCGCCGCCCGCAGGTACGCCTGCGCCAGCTCCCGGTACGACCGCACCTGCGGCCCGCCGACCTCCGGCGCGAACCCGACCGGCTCCCGCCCCACCAGGCCCGCCACCGCCACGGCGACCTCCCGGACGTCCACGGGCTGGATCCGCACCCCGTTCACCACCGGGAACACCGGAGACTTCGCGCACGCGTCGAAGACCCTGAACAGCAGGTCGTGGAACTGCGTCGCCCGCAGCACCGTCCACCCCAGCCCCGACTCCCGCACCACCTGCTCGCAGGCCAGCTTGGTGCGGTAGTAGCCGATCGGCACCCGGTCGATCCCCACGATCGACACGTACACCAGGTGCCGCACCCCGGCCTCCCGGGCCCGCCCCACCAGCTGGCGCACCCCCTCCACGTCCTTGCTCCCCTGGGTGGTCGCGCAGTCCACGACCGTCTCCACCCCGTCCAGCGCCTCCGCGACCCCGGCCCCCGTCACCAGGTCCCCGACCACCCACTCGACCCCGTCACCCCCGGCCCGCGCCCGCCGGCTCAACCCCCGCACCACCACCCCGCGCGCCGCCAACAGCCGCACCACCTCCCGCCCCAACGTCCCCGTCGCCCCGGTCACCAGCACCGCACCCGTCACCACACCACTCCTCTCATCGCACGATCCCGTCCCCCTCCCGACCGACCACCACCCCCGACCGTGACATCGGCACGCCGGGACGCCTGGACGAGACGAAAAAAGAGGCGGGGCGAGGACGTGAAGTCCTCGCCCCGCCTCAGCGGTGGATCGAGCCGGTGATCAGCTGCAGCCGCTGGTGGAGCCGCAGCCCTCGCAGAGGTAGCAGGAGCCGGCGCGGCGCATCTTGGTGCCGCAGGAGAGGCAGAGGGGGGCGTCGGCGTTGAGGCCGAGCTGGATCTCCATCAGCTCCGTGGAGTTGTGGGCCTGCCGGGGCGCGGCCTTGGGGGCCTCGACGGGGGCGGGGGCCTGGGCGGCGGGCTTGGCGGCGGCGACCGGGGCGGACTGGGCGAGCGACTCGGTGTCGATCTCCTCGGCCTCCAGCGGCTCGTAGGAGCCCGTCTCCAGGTGGCGTGTGCGCTCCTCGACGGAGTGGATGCCGAGCGCCGAGCGGGTCTCGAACGGCAGGAAGTCCAGCGCCAGGCGGCGGAAGATGTAGTCGACGATCGACTGGGCCATCCGCACGTCCGGGTCGTCGGTGAGACCGGCCGGCTCGAAGCGCATGTTGGTGAACTTCGAGACGTACGTCTCCAGCGGCACGCCGTACTGCAGACCGACCGAGACGGCGATGGAGAAGGCGTCCATCATGCCCGCGAGGGTCGAGCCCTGCTTGGACATCTTCAGGAAGACCTCGCCGAGGCCGTCGTCCGGGTAGGAGTTGGCGGTCATGTACCCCTCGGCGCCGCCCACCGTGAAGGAGGTGGTGATGCCGGGACGGCCCTTGGGCAGGCGCTTGCGGACCGGGCGGTACTCGACGACCTTCTCGACCGCGGCGGCCGGGGCCTCCTCGGCCTTGGCCTCGGGCTCCTTCTTCTTGGCCGAGAGCGGCTGGCCGACCTTCGAGTTCTCGCGGTAGATGGCGAGCGCCTTGACGCCCATCTTCCAGGCCTCGAAGTAGATCTCCTCGACGTCCTCGACGGTCGCGCTGCCGGGCATGTTCACGGTCTTGGAGATGGCACCGGAGATCCAGGGCTGGATCGCGGCCATCATCCGCACGTGGCCCATCGGAGAGATGGTCCGCTCGCCCATCGCGCAGTCGAACACCTCGTAGTGCTCCGGCTTGAGGCCCGGCGCGTCCACGACGTTGCCGTGCTCGGCGATGTGGGCGACGATCGCCTCGATGCGCTCGTCCTGGTAGCCCAGGCGCTTGAGCGCCCGCGGCACCGTGCCGTTGACGATCTGCATCGAGCCGCCGCCGACGAGCTTCTTGAACTTGACCAGGGCCAGGTCGGGCTCGACGCCGGTGGTGTCGCAGTCCATCATCAGGCCGATGGTGCCGGTCGGGGCGAGCACCGAGGCCTGGGCGTTGCGGAAACCGTTCTGCGCGCCGAGGCGCACGGTGTCCTGCCAGGCCTTGTTGGCCTGGAGCCGGACCGGGGCGTCCAGCTCGTCGAAGGAGACGGCGTCCAGCGAGGCGTCGGCGTGCTGCTTCATGACCTGCTGGTGCGCGGCCGCGTTGCGGGCGTAGCCGTCGTACGCGCCGACCACGGCGGCGAGTTCGGCGCCGCGGCGGTAGGCGGTGCCGGTCATCAGCGAGGTGATGGCGCCGGCCAGGGCGCGGCCGCCCTCGCTGTCGTAGGCGTGGCCGGTGGCCATCAGCAGGGCGCCGAGGTTGGCGTAGCCGATGCCGAGCTGGCGGAAGGCGCGGGTGGTCTCGCCGATCTTCTCGGTGGGGAAGTCGGCGAAGCAGATGGAGATGTCCATCGCGGTGATGACCAGCTCGACGACCTTGGCGAAGCGCTCCGCGTCGAACGAGTCGTCCTCGCGCAGGAACTTCATCAGGTTGAGCGAGGCGAGGTTGCAGCTGGAGTTGTCCAGGTGCATGTACTCCGAGCACGGGTTGGACGCGTTGATGCGGCCCGACTCGGGGCAGGTGTGCCAGTGGTTGATGGTGGAGTCGTACTGGATTCCGGGGTCGGCGCAGGCCCAGGCGGCCTCGGCCATCTTGCGGAACAGCTTCTTCGCGTCGACGGTCTCGATGACCTCGCCGGTCATCCGGGCGCGCAGGCCGAATTCGGTGCCGTTCTCGACGGCGGTCATGAATTCGTCGTTGACGCGGACGGAGTTGTTGGCGTTCTGGTACTGGACGGACGTGATGTCGTCGCCGCCGAGGTCCATGTCGAAGCCCGCGTCGCGCAGGGCGCGGATCTTCTCCTCCTCCTTCACCTTGGTCTCGATGAAGGCCTCGACGTCCGGGTGGTCGACGTCGAGCACGACCATCTTGGCCGCGCGGCGGGTGGCGCCGCCGGACTTGATGGTGCCGGCGGAGGCGTCGGCGCCGCGCATGAAGGAGACCGGGCCGGAGGCGTTGCCGCCGGAGGAGAGCAGTTCCTTGCTAGAACGGATGCGGGAGAGGTTGAGGCCGGCGCCGGAGCCGCCCTTGAAGATCATGCCCTCTTCCTTGTACCAGTCGAGGATCGACTCCATGGAGTCGTCGACGGACAGGATGAAGCAGGCGCTGACCTGCTGGGGCTGCTTGGTGCCGACGTTGAACCAGACCGGCGAGTTGAAGCTGAACACCTGGTGGAGGAGGGCGTGGGTCAGCTCGTGCTCGAAGACCTCCGCGTCGTCCTTGGTCGCGAAGTAGCCGTGCTTCTCACCGGCGGCGCGGTAGGTGAGCACCACGCGGTCGATGATCTGCTTGAGGCTCCACTCGCGCTGCGGGGTGCCGACCGCGCCGCGGAAGTACTTGGACGTGACGATGTTGACGGCGTTGACCGACCAGAAGTCGGGGAACTCCACGCCGCGCTGCTCGAAGTTGATCGAGCCGTCGCGCCAGTTGGTCATGACGACGTCGCGCCGCTCCCAGCGGACCTCGTCGTACGGGTGCACGCCAGGAGTGGTGTAGATGCGCCCGATCCTCAGACCGCCCTCGGGGGCCTTGCCGGCGCCCTTGGCCGCGGCCTTGCCGGACTTCGACCCTCGCGCGGAACCGCTCGTGGTGTCTGTCACTTCTCGCTCCTCCTCCTGGGCAAACGCCCGAAGTGCCCTGAAAAGTCCGGGCACCGCTGGTTCGTCTTTCCGGTGTGCGGGCAGCCGGAGCCCCGCCTGCCTGTGCACGGTTTGTCATGTTCTGCGCCCAGATTTCGGGCGCGCGGGGGCCCCGGAGGGCCGATGTGGTGCGCGGGGCCCGCGACGGGGCCCGGGGGGTGCGCCGCCTAGGGCGCGGCGGCGGGGACGGCCACGCGGGTGTCCTCCGCCTCGGGGGTCGACCGCTCGGCGCGGAGCTCCGCGATGGCGGCCTCGAAGTCTTCCAGTCCGTCGTACGCCTGGTACACGCTGGCGAAGCGCAGGTAGGCGACCACGTCGAGCTCCTTGAGCGGGCCGAGTATGGCCAGCCCGACGTCGTGGGTGGTCAGCTCCGCGCTGCCGTTGGCGCGCAGGCACTCCTCGACCCGCTGGCCGAGCTGTGCGAGGGCGTCCTCGGTGACCGGGCGGCCCTGACAGGCCTTGCGGACGCCGGTGATGACCTTCTGCCGGGAGAACGGCTCGGTGACGCCGCTGCGCTTGATGACCATCAGCGCGGCCGTCTCCACCGTGGTGAATCGGCGGCCGCAGTCCGGGCACTGCCGGCGGCGTCGGATGGAGCTGCCGTCCTCGGTGGTCCGGCTGTCGACAACGCGGCTGTCGGAGTGCCGGCAGAAGGGGCAGTGCACCTGAGAGATCCCTCCCTGGCAGGACGTGCGGACCAGTCGAGTCTATGCGATGTGCCCCGGGCCTCGGCAAGCTGATCATGCGCCGCGACCACAAGCACTGGGCACGGAGAGGAGACTAGCCACTACATCTAGGTGTTCGGTGGAGGCGGAGCCCCTGGCGTGTCGCGTGCGGATTAGACTTCCGAAGTCGGCTTCCGGTCGAACACTTAATCGATGTACAACAAAGCCTTGATCGAGTCAGTCAACTCCCGAATAATTCACTCGAACGTGTGTTTGGCGCAACCTTTCGATAGGAGGCGCGTTGGGCTGGAAAAAGGAGAGGACAGCCGTCGAGAGGGGCCGCCGTGAACACGATCGAGAGCAACACCATCCCGGTGCAGGAACACTCCCAGTTCAAGGTGGGGCAGCGCACCACGAATCCGCAGGGTGTGGACATCAACATGGACCGTAGCGAAGACCACCGCCTCTCCGGGGCGGCCCTCTCCGGCGCGGGCCGCGTCCCGGACCAGCCCATCGAGCACTCCCCCGCCATGGACGACACCCACTCTTCCCCCGCCCGCGCCCTGCCGGGGCGCCCCCCCGGCATCCGGACGGACGAGGCGGGCCTCACCGAGCGCCAGCGCCGGGTGATCGAGGTGATCCGGGATTCCGTCCAGCGCCGGGGGTACCCGCCGTCCATGCGCGAGATCGGCCAGGCCGTCGGCCTGTCCAGCACCTCCTCGGTGGCGCACCAGCTGATGGCCCTGGAGCGCAAGGGCTTCCTGCGCAGGGACCCGCACCGCCCCCGCGCCTACGAGGTCCGCGGCGTCGAGGTCGCCCGCCCCAACACCGCCGAGACGGCCGGGCGTCCCTCGACCTCGTACGTGCCGCTGGTCGGCCGGATCGCCGCCGGCGGGCCGATCCTCGCCGAGCAGACGGTCGAGGACGTCTTCCCCCTCCCGCGCCAACTCGTCGGCGAGGGCGAGCTGTTCGCGCTCACCGTCCGCGGGGACTCGATGATCGAGGCCGCCATCTGCGACGGCGACTGGGTCACCGTCCGCCGCCAGCCCGTCGCCGAGAACGGCGACATCGTGGCTGCCATGATCGACGGCGAGGCCACCGTCAAGCGGCTCAAGCGCGAGGACGGCCGGATCTGGCTGATGCCGCACAACCCGGCCTACGAGCCCATCAACGGCGACAACGCGACCATCCTGGGCAAGGTCGTCGCCGTCCTGCGCCGCCTCTGACGGCACCGCGGCGGCACCGCGACGCCGCCCTCCGGCGGCGCCGCGAACGGACAACGGGAAGGGGCTCCACCGCGGATCACCGCGGGGAGCCCCTCCGTCGTTCCGCGGGGCCGTCAGCCCCGCTTCGCCACCGGCCGCACCGGCGTCGCCGAGGCGTCGATCGCCGCCAGCGAGCGCCGCACCTGGTTGCGGTCCGTGGTGTACCAGAACTCGGGCATCGAGGAGCGGAAGAACCCCCCGTACCGCTTGGTCTCCACCCGCGGGTCGAGCACCGCCACCACGCCCCGGTCGTCCGAGGCGCGCACCAGCCGCCCGGCACCCTGCGCCATCAGCAGCGCCGCGTGCGTGGCCGCCACGGCCATGAAGCCGTTCCCGCCGTGCTGCTCCACGTCCTTCTGCCGGGCGCTCATCAGCGGGTCGTCCGGCCGGGGGAACGGGATGCGGTCCATCACGACCAGCTGGCAGGCCGAGCCGGGCACGTCCACGCCCTGCCAGAGCGACAGGGTGCCGAACAGGCAGGTGGTCGCGTCCGAGGCGAACTCCCGGATCAGCTCGCCCAGGGTGTCCTCGCCCTGGAGCAGGACCCGGTGGTCCAGCCGCTCCCGCATCGCCTCGGCGGCCGCCTGGGCGCCGCGCATCGAGGAGAACAGGCCGAGCGTGCGCCCGCCCGCCGCGCTGATCAGCTCCTCCAACTCGTCCAGCATGTCCGGCCGTTCGGGATCGCGCCCGGGGTCGTTCAGGTGCTTGGCGACGTACAGGATGCCCTGCTTGGGGTAGCTGAACGGCGAGCCGACGTCGATGCCCCGCCAGTACGGGACGGCGTCCTCCTCGAAGGACAGGCCGGGCTCAGGGTTGTCCCCCGCGGTCCGCTCGTCCGGCAGCCTGGCCTCCTTGGGCAGGCCGACCGAGCCGGCCACGCCGTTGAAGTCCCCGCCGAGCTTGAGGGTGGCCGAGGTGAGCACCACCGAGCGCTCCTTGTACAGGCCCTCGCGCAGCAGCCCGGACACGCTCAGCGGCGCGACCCGCAGCGAGGCCGTGCCCAGCCCGTAGCGGTCGCTGCGCTCGATCCAGACCACGTCGTACTCGGAGCCCTCCAGCAGCCGGTCCGCCGTCTCGTGCAGCGTCTCCGCCGAGGCCATCGCCTGCTTGCGCACGGCGTCCTCGTCGCTGAGCCCCTTGTCCCTGGTCTCCCCCAGCGAGGTGATCACCTGCCGGGAGGCGTCCCGGATCGCGGTGACGGCGTACGCCAGGTACTCGGGCAGCTCCTCCACCCGGCCGGGCTGGGCCGTCTCCATCAGGCCGTGGTAGTTCTCGGCAGCGGCCTGCAGCGCGTCCACGGCCTTCTCGTTGGCCAGTCGCGCCGCCCGCTTCACGGCCCGGTTGACGGCGCCCACCGTCAGCTCGGCGGTGGCCGCGCCGGTGACGCGGTTGACCAGCTCGTGCGCCTCGTCCACGATCAGCAGCCCGTGTTCGGGCAGCACCGGCGCGCCCTCGATCGCGTCGATCGCCAGCATCGCGTGGTTGGTGACCACGACGTCCGCCAGCTTGGCGCGCTCGCGGGCCTTCTCCGCGAAGCACTCCTGCCCGTACGCGCAGCGGGTGGCGCCCAGACACTCCTTGGAGGTGACCGACAGCTGCGCCCAGGCCTTGTCGGAGACGCCGGGGCTCATGTCGTCGCGGTCGCCCGTCTCCGTCTCGTCCGCCCAGTCGCGCAGCCGCAGCACCTCCTTGCCGAGCTTGCCGGCGGGGCCGCCGAGCGCGTCGACCGCGTCGAACAGGCCCTCGCCCTCCTCGCTCGGGGTGCCCTCGTTGGCCCGGTGCAGGCAGAGGTAGTTGGAGCGGCCCTTGAGCATCGCGAACAGCGGGCGCCGCCGCAGCACCGGGTGCAGCGCGTCGACCGTACGCGGCAAGTCCCGCTCCACGAGCTGGCGTTGGAGCGCCAGCGTGGCGGTGGCGACCACGACGCGGTCGCCGTGGGCGAGCGCCGGCACCAGGTAGGCGAGGGACTTCCCGGTGCCGGTGCCGGCCTGGACGAGCAGGTGCTCGCCGTGGTCGACGGCGTCCGCGACGGCCTCGGCCATCCGGAGCTGGCCGGGGCGCTCCACGCCGCCCACGGCCTCCACCGCGGCGTGCAGCAGGTCGGGGATGCGCGAGCGCGGGACGGCCACGGGCGCTTCTGCGTCGTCGGCCCCGTCGACGGGAGCGGCCTCATCGAGCGGTGCCGCGAGCTGGGATTCGGAGTCGTTCGTCATGACCCTCCCAGCCTACGGGGCGGGGGTGACAATCCGGTCCTGCTGCGCGGGAAGACGCATCGCGGGAGGCCGCACCTCCACGGCCACCAGGGCGTTGGGCACCGTCCCGTGCCGCGCGGCGTGCGGGCGGGCGGGGCGGTCGTGGTAGCCGTCCAGGAGCAGCCGGTTGCGGTTGAGGCAGAGCCGGTCGATCTCGGACCGGAACAGGTCGAAGAGCTCGAAGCGCTCGGCCAGTTCGGGGAAGCGCGCCTGGTGGCCGCGGATCGCGGCGCGCAGCAGCGCCCAGAACTCCGGCTCGGGCAGCCCGGTCTGCGCCTCCAGGAGCGGGGCGAGGTAGCGGAAGACGCCGATGAACAGCCCGGAGTGGATGAACTGGCACAGGTCCTGGGGGTTCTCCCGCAGCAGGACGTCGGCGACGTCGGCGGGCAGGTCGCGCAGCTCGGGCAGGTCCTGGTCGCTGAGGTTGACGTCGTCGACGAAGTCCTTGACGGCGAGCCTGGCGGGCACGTCCCGGTCGTCGAAGACCACGATGGCGTTCTCCCCGTGCGGCGAGAAGACCAGCCCGTAGCGGTAGAGGAAGTGCAGCAGCGGCGGCAGCATCGCGGCGAAGAGCCGGGCCGTCCACTCGGCGGGGGTGAGCCCGGAGCGGGCGATCAGCTCCGCGGCGAGGGCCCGCCCGTCCGAGCCGGTCTGCAGCAGGGCGGCCAGGGTGCGGGCGCGCTCGCCGGGTTCGAGGAAGGGGCCGAGCGGTTCGCGCCAGATCGCGCCGAGCAGTTCCTTGTACTGGTACGGCGCCTCGGGCAGCTCCCGGTAGACCGGGTGGTCGACGGTGACGGAGGCGATCTCGCCGAGCAGGATCACCCGGCACTCGTCGCGCAGGTACGGGTCCTTGTCGCGCAGCCCGTGCAGCCAGGCGGTGACGGCGGGCGCGGCGAGGGTGCGTTCGGTGGGCAGGCCGCGCCAGACGAGGGTGTTGAGGATGGACAGGGGCAGCTTGACGGTGCAGCGCTCGGGGTGGGCGGTGTTGAAGAAGGAGCGGATGGACTGCTGGGGCAGCCGTGGGTCCCCGTCGGTGGGCAGCGGGACGATCTCCCCGGAGGCGATCCAGGGGGCGAACAGCGGCAGCACGGTCTGCTCCCACTGCCAGGGGTGGACGGGCAGCAGCAGGTAGTCCCCGGCCTCGGGGCCGAGCACGGCGCGCAGCGCGTCCACGTCGTCGAGCTCCCGGGCGTACAGCTGCTCGGGCCGCTCCAGGCCGGGCACGCCCCGGTACTCGGCGAGCCTGCGGTGCACCGCGATCCAGGGCAGCGGCCGGGGGCTGCGGGCCTCCGGGGTCCAGCGGGCGGCGTCGCTGCCGGAGAAGCCGATGCGGCCCTTGTTGGGGACGATCCAGGGGTGCCCGCCCTGGCGGCCCTCGATGGCGGGGTGGTCGAGCTCGGCGAGTTCGGCGGCGCTGAGGGCGGTGGCGAGCTGCCGGGCGTCGGCGGTGAGGGTGGCGGCGAGTTCGCGCACGAGGTGCCCGGCGGTCTCGCCGCCGACGCCGAGGGTGGTGCGGGCGTACGGGAGGAAGCGCAGCGGGTCCAGGCCCTCCGGGCGGGTGCAGCGCACCGAGTCCGGGTCGACCTGCCAGCTGCCGTACGCGCCGCGGCGGGCGGTGAACTCGTAGGAGACCTCGGGCAGTTCGAGCCGGTAGGCGCCCTCGGTCGGGCCCGGTTCGGGGGCGAGCAGCTCCTCGTAGGCGAACTCGCCGATCATCTTGGCCAGGAGGTCGCGCCCGGCCCGGCGCCAGTGCCCGGCGGTGAGGTGGGGCGGCAGGTAGAGCGGGGTGTCAGCGGCCGGCGGTTGCGGCACGGGTCAGCTCCTGGGGGCGTGGGATGGAGGCCTTCGGGGCGGGTGCGGGTGGCGCGAAGCCCGTCCAGGCCGTGCGGGTGGGCAGGCGGTGGACGGTCCGCCCGGTGACGGCGTTGAGGATGACGGCGGCCCGGTGGGCGCCGAGTCCGAGGTCGGGGGTGCCGACGCCGTGGGTGTGCAGTTCGGCGTTCTGGACGTAGAGGCCGCCGGTGAGGGCGGACCGGGTGGAGACGCGGTGGTCGAGGTCGACGCGGTAGCGCCCGGCCTCGTCCCGGTCGATCAGGTGGGCGATCGGTTCGAGCGCGGCCGGGCTGGCGGCCCGGTAGCCGGTGGCGAGCACCACGGCGTCGGTGCGCAGCAGGTGCTCGGCGCCGGAGTCGGTGTGGCGGCAGTGCAGTTCGAGGCCGCCGCAGGGGCCGGGTCGGGCGGCGGTGACGGCGGTGCCGGGGGTGATCTCGACGGGGATCGAGTCGATGGGGCGGCCGATGGTGCGCTCGTAGAGGTGGTCGTGGATCTCGGCGAGGGTCTCGGCGCTGGCGGCCTTGTGCAGTTGCCACTGGGCGGCGACGAGGCCGTCGCGTACGGGCGCGGGCAGGCCGTGGAAGTAGCGGGTGTAGTCGGGGGTGAAGTGCTCCAGGCCGAGTTTGGAGTACTCCATGGGCGCGAGGGCCCTGGTGCGGGTGAGCCAGCGCACCCGGACGCCGTCGCCCTCGTGGCGGCGCAGCAGGTCGAGGAAGACCTCGGCGCCGGACTGTCCGCTGCCGACGACGGTGATGTCGCGGGCGCCGGCGAGGCCGTCGCGGCGGTCGAGGTACTCGGCGGAGTGGAACGCGCCGGGGTGGCCGGCCAGTTCGGCGAAGGCCTCGGGCAGGACGGGCCGGGTGCCGACGCCGAGGGCGAGGTTGCGGGCCCGTACGGTGCTGCGCCGGCCGGTGGCGGTCTCGGTCAGCTCGGCCCGGTAGTAGGGCTCCTCCCAGTGCAGGGCGGTGACCTCGGTGCCGAAGCGGCAGGCGGCGAGGCCCTCGGCGGCCCAGCGGCAGTAGTGGTCGTACTCGCGGCGGGGCAGTTGGAAGCGCTCGGCGAAGTAGAACGGGAACAGCCGGTCCTGTTCGCGCAGGTAGTTGAGGAAGGACCAGCGGCTGGTCGGGTCGACGAGGGAGACGAGGTCGGCGAGGAAGGGCACCTGCATCCGGGCGCCGTCGACGAGCATGCCGGGGTGCCAGCGGAATTCGGGGCGCTGCTCGCAGAAGAGCGCGCGCAGGCCGGGTACGGGCTCGGCGAGCGCGGCGAGGGAGAGGTTGAACGGGCCGATGCCGACGCCGAGCAGGTCGTACGGCGGCTGGGCGGGTGCCGGTGTGTCCACGGGGGCGTCCTAAGAGGGCTGGGCGGATCGGGCGCGGACCATCAGGGCCGCGCGCTTGTCGGGCAGGTCGAGTTCGGCGTCGGCCCGGAAGCCGGCCCGTTCGAAGGCGCGGACGGAGCGCCGGTTGCGCACGTCCGGTTCGGCCACCACCCGTTCGCAGGCGTCGAGTCGGCACAGGAGCAGCGCGGCGACGGCGGTGATCAGGACGGCCCCGAGCCCCCGCCCGCGCGCCGTCGTGGGGCCGAGGAGCAGGTGGATCCCGGTGTCGTGCGGTCGCGCGGGGTAGTGCCGGGCGAGCGGGTCGAGGTCGGCGCGGTAGACCTCCCAGTAGCTCATCGGCTCGCCGTCGAGCAGCCCGAGGCAGGGCACGCTGCGGCCGTCGCCCTCGAGTTGGGGGCGCAGGTGCGCCTCGGTGACGGCGGGCGGCCCGGCGAGCTGCCAGAACTCGGCCACCTCGGGGTCGTTCATCCAGGCGACGAGCGTCTCCAGGTCCTGCGGGAGCCGGACGGGCCGGAGTTCGAACGCGCCGGCGAGGGTGGGGGTGGCGCCCCACCGGGCGGGGTCGATGGTCATCGGGCGTCCGCCAGCGGGTTGGGGATGTCCACGTACACGGACTGGGTGGCGACGGGGCCGACGAGTTCGTCGAGCCCGTTGATCCGGGTGAGCAGGTTGGCCTTGCAGGGCAGGGTGGGCGCGTCCAGCATCAGCGCGGGCAGCGCCGAGCCGGTGGCGGTGGCGCGCGGGCCGGCGAGGAAGCGGCGCAGCCCGGCGAGCAGGACGGTCTCGTCGGCGAGGCCCTGGCTGCCGAAGGCGCCGATCAGGCCGAGGACGTGGTTGATGCCGAGGTAGTAGGCGAAGTGGTGGTCGATGACCTCGTCGGGGAGGAAGGTGTCGCTCTCGGTGCCGAGCCCGGGCAGCCGGGCGGTGAGCCGGTCGGCGGCGCTCTCGCGGTAGTAGAAGCCCTGGTTGTCGCGGTAGTGGCCGCCGAGGGGCCAGCCGTCGGCGTCGAGCCGGACGAGGCTGTTCTGCTGGTGGGCCTCCAGGGCGATGCCGCCGCGGCCGTCGAGCCACAGGACGGGCAGGACGACGGCGTCCAGGTAGCGCAGGAACCATTCGGCGGAGACGGTGGGCAGCGGCCGGCCGGTGCGGGCGGCGAGGGCGCGCAGGGTGTCGCCGAGCCGGGAGGGGACGCTCTCGCCGGTGCCGCGCGGCTGTTCGGCGACGAGCCCGGCGACGCAGAACACCCGGTCGGCGGGGGCGAAGGGCTGGGCGCGCAGGACGGTGTCCAGGCCTCCTGGGTCTCCGAGACCGGGGTGGTCGACGCCGATCCAGGCCGGGTCGCGGACGATGTCGAAGCCGGGGTGGGCGGCGTGCCACTCGGCGGCGAGGCCGCTCTCCAACAGCCGGTGCATCTCCACTCCGCGCAGGAGTTCCTTGCGCAGGTTCTCGCGGCGGGAGTTGGTGATCCGCAGGCCGAGGGAGAGCTTGAGCATCCAGGGGGTGCCGGGCCGGTAGACGGTGCGCACGGAGGAGGTGGGGTGCCAGGGCTCGCCGGCGGGGCCGAGGTCGTGCAGCAGCCCGTCGGCGAGGAGGGCGGCGACGGCGGGGCGGTGGGCGAGTTCGCGGGCCTGCCAGGGGTGCAGGGGCAGGGCGGCGGTGCCGGGCGGCAGGGTGAGGGCGTCTCCGAGGAGGGCGGCGGTGAGGCGGTCGGCGCTGTCGCCCGTGGCGGAGCCGGAGGCGAGGAGGGAGCGGTCGACGGCGTACCAGTGGACCTGGAAGGAGCCGTGCAGTTCGGGCGAGTAGGCGGCGCTCTGGGCGGGGCCGAGGCCGTCGCGGCTCTTGGGGGTGGGGTGCAGCGGGTGGCCGAGGAGGAGGGCCTGTTCGGCGGCGAGGAAGCGGGAGCGCTCGGGGCCGCCGGGGGCGACGGCGCCGCGGTGGTGGGCGAGGATGTCGGCGGTGCGCACGACGGAGTCGGCGACGCGGGCGGCGAGGTCGGCGACCTGCCCGGGGTCGGGGCGGTCGGCGGCCGCGGCGGCGAGCAGCGCGGCGGTGGTGACGGCGTCGACCGGGGCGTCGGCCCTGCCCTGGCCCGCGCTGTCCCCGCCGGCGCCGAGGACGGCCCGGCCGAAGCGGTGCCAGCCGGCGGGCGACCAGTGGCGTACGGGCGCGCTGAGCCGGGCGGCGCCGCCGAGGACGTCGATGCGCAGCCGTCCGTCCGGCCCGGGCCGGGCACCGGTCTCGCGCGCCCAGCACCGCAACAGGGCCTCCACGGCGGCCTGTTCGGCGGCGACGGCCGGGTCGGGGTGCAGCAGCGGATCGGGCCCGCACGGGTGGTCCTGGCTCAGGGAGTCCGCGGGCGGCGTCAGCGGTACGGGCGGGGCTCCGGTGAGGGCGGTGCTCAAGGCTGCTCCTTGGTGCGCGTGGGGGTGCCGACGCGCGGGTGGCGGTGCGCGGGCCTGTGGCACCCGCATCCGTCGCGTCATCCGTCGCGTCAGGTAAGGGTTACCTATCCATGACGGGTGATCACAAGGACGGTTCACTCGTAAGGGTGAAGATCGGTGATAGTCGGCCATGGGCGCCGCGAAGCCTGCTGCGTCGCCGGAGCGGGCCCCTCCGGGTCACGGATCGGTGACCCCCGGGGCGGTCCGCAACCCGGGGGGCGGCGACCGCCGTCGTGTACGGCGATGGAAGACTCCTGGGCGGCGAACCGCCGTTCCACCGCCCGACCGAGCACAGGGGGATGTGCCCAGATGCCTAGGATCCACCGGTCAGCCCTGGCCGCCGCCGTGGTCGCGGGGACGCTGCTCGCCGCGAGCGCCTGCGGACCGGACGGCCCGGCGGGCGACAGCGGCTCGACGGTGGCCGAGCCGCCGCCCGTCTCCGTGAGCGCCTCGCCCGCCGCGATCACGCTGCCCTCCGGACTGCCGAGCAGCCTGCTGGAGGGCCTGCCCAGGACCTGGGACGACCTCAAGAAGTGGAAGTTCGACGACTGGGACAAGTGGGCGTCCAAGCACGTCTTCAACAACCCGGTGGTGAAGGACTTCTGGGACCCGGACAAGATGGGCGACTCCACGCCCGCCGACCCGGCCCCGCCCACCGCCAAGCCCTCCCCCGCCACCCCGAAGCCGTCCACCGACGAGGGCGTGACGGATCCGGAGCCGCCGCTGGTCAAGGCCGTGGCGGTGCCCCGCCCGTACACCGGGCAGCCCTCCGGCAAGGTGTTCTTCAGCGCCAAGGGCGGCCGCGGCAACTGCTCGGCGACGGTGATCACCGACCCGCAGCACCCCGGGAAGAGCAACCTGGTCTGGACGGCCGGCCACTGCGTGCACGAGGGCAAGGGCGGCGGCTTCTACAAGGACCTCGTGTTCGTGCCCGCCTACAACAACTCCGGCGCCTCCACCGGCGGCAAGCGCGCCCCGCTGTCGGAGCTGGCCCCGCTGGGCACCTGGTGGGCCGAGCAGGTCACCACCTCGCCCCAGTGGATGGTCGAGGGCGGCGGCAGCGGCGACGCGGCCAACCAGTACGACTTCGCGGTGATGCGGGTCCACAACCAGGGCGACACCGGCAAGTCCCTGGAGGAGACGGTCGGTTCGGCCGTCCCGGTCTGGTTCGACGCGCCCCGCGACCAGCTGAAGGTGGCGGCCGTCGGGTACCCGCTGGCCAAGCCCTTCGACGGCCAGGAGCTCTACCGCTGCGAGGGCGGCAGGCCGACCAGGCTCTCCTTCGACGCCAAGCGGCCGACCATGCTCACCATCGGCTGCGACATGACCCAGGGATCCAGCGGCGGCGGCTGGTTCGCCACCATGCCGGACGGCCGGACGGCCCTGGTCAGCAACACCTCGATCGGCACCCAGGGCCACACCTCGCTCAGCGGCCCGTACCTGGAGGCCGTCGCCCGGACGGCGCTGGACTGGATCTCCCACAAGCAGTAGCGCCGCAGCACGGAACCACCACGGGGGAACCACCAGCATGCCCAGCACCACCGGCCGAGCAGCGCGCCGGGCCACCACGGCCGCCGCCGCGCTGCTCGGCGCGCTCGCCCTCACCGTGACGGCCTGCGGCCCGGACGCCGCCCCCGCCGCCGATCCGCCCAGCGCCCTGCCGAAGGCGGCCCCGACCAGCCTGGGCGACCTGAGCGGCTGGAAGCTGGAGGACTGGGCGAGGTTCACCGCCGACAGCGCCTTCCGCAACGACGTGGCACCGGGCTTCTGGACCACCGCCCGGATGGAGGCCGCCAAGGCCCGCCTGGTGCAGGAGTACTCCCTCACCTCCCCCGCCAAGGGCGAGGTCCAGCGCGACGCCCCGCCCGCCGCCGTGAAGGCCGCGCCGCAGCCGCACCCGTACGCCCCGGCCACCGCCGTCGCCGGCCGGATCTTCGCGACCGCGCCCAGGGGCGACGCCGCCTGCTCCGGCACGGTGGTCTCCGACCCGCTCAACCCGGGCCGCAGCAACCTCGTCTACACCGCCGCGCACTGCCTGCACGAGGGCAAGGGCGGCGGCTGGCTCAGGAACCTCGTCTTCGTCCCCGGCTTCAACCGGGACGGCCAGGCCGCCCGCGGCAAGCCGTACACCGACCAGCAGGCCGCCCCGTACGGCCGCTGGACGGCGGTGCGCGCGCTGGTCTCGCCGACCTGGCTGCAGGAGGGCGGCGTCGGCGCGCACGACCAGTACGACTACGGGATCGTCCGGGTCCGCGGCGAGGGCGCCACCTCGCTGGAGGAGGCCGTCGGCGGCTCGGTGCCCGTCTGGTTCAACGCCCCGCGCGAGCAGATCACCTCGGCCGCCGCGTACGGGTTCCCGGTCGAGAGGCCGTACGACGGCCAGGAGTTGCAGCACTGCGACTCCGCCGCGGCCCCGGGTCGGCTCTCCTTCGACCGCACCCGCCCGCCGATGTACGTGATCGGCTGCACCATGACGGGCGGGGCGGGCGGCGGCGGCTGGTTCGTCACCCGGGACGGCAAGCCCAACCTGGTCAGCGTCACCTCGCTGGGCAACCGCAACCCGTTCGAGTACCTGGCCGGGCCCTCGCTCCAGGACCAGGCCAAGCAGGCCTTCGACTACTTCACCAAGAACGTGCGCTGAGAACGCGCGCCGCGGACATGCGTCGGCCCCGGACGGAAATCCCGTCCGGGGCCGGCGCGAAGCGGTCTCAGCCCTGCAGGGCCACCGCGAAGTACTCCAGCTCGGCGGCCAGTTCGGCCGGCACCTTGGCGTGCAGCAGGGTGCCCTCGCCGGTGTGCTCGGTGGCGATCAGCTCGCCCTCCGCGTGCACCCGCGAGACCAGCGCACCCTGGGTGTAGGGCACCAGGGCCCTCACCTCGACGGCCGGGCGCGGCAGTTCGTCGTCGATGAGCGCCAGCAGCTCCTCCATGCCGGCGCCGGTGCGGGCCGACACCACGATGGCGTGCGGCTCGCGGCGCAGCAGCCGCTGGAGGACCTCCGGGTCGGCGGCGTCCGCCTTGTTGATGACCACCAGCTCGGGGACGTTCTGCGCGTCGACCGAGACGATGACCTCGCGGACGGCGGCCAGCTGCGTCTCCGGCTCGGGGTGCGAGCCGTCGACGACGTGCAGGATGAGGTCGGCGTCGGCGACCTCCTCCATCGTCGAGCGGAACGCCTCGACCAGGTGGTGCGGCAGGTGCCGGACGAACCCGACGGTGTCGGCGAGGGTGTAGAGCCGCCCGCTCGGCGTCTGGGCCCGGCGCACCGTCGGGTCCAGGGTCGCGAACAGGGCGTTCTCCACCAGCACGCCGGCCCCGGTGAGCCGGTTGAGCAGGGAGGACTTGCCGGCGTTGGTGTACCCGGCGATGGCCACGGACGGCACCTGGTGGCGCTTGCGCTCCTGGCGCTTGGTGTCGCGGCCCTTCTTCATGTCGGCGATCTCGCGGCGCAGCTTCGCCATCTTCTCGCGGATGCGGCGCCGGTCGGTCTCGATCTTGGTCTCACCGGGACCACGAGTGGCCATGCCGCCGCCGGAGGAGCCGGAGCCGCCACCACCCATCTGCCGGGACAGCGACTGACCCCAGCCGCGCAGGCGCGGCAGCATGTACTGCATCTGCGCCAGCGAGACCTGCGCCTTGCCCTCCCGGGACTTGGCGTGCTGGGCGAAGATGTCCAGGATCAGGGCCGTCCGGTCGACGACCTTGACCTTGACCACGTCTTCGAGGTGGATCAGCTGGCCGGGGGTGAGCTCACCGTCGCAGACGACGGTGTCGGCGCCGGTGGAGGAGACGATGTCCCGCAGCTCCTGGGCCTTGCCGGAGCCGATGTAGGTGGCGGCGTCGGGCTTGTCGCGGCGCTGGATGACGCCGTCCAGGACCTCGGAGCCCGCCGTCTCGGCGAGGGCGGCGAGCTCGGCCATCGAGTTCTCCGCCTCCTGCAGCGTGCCGTCCGTCCAGACGCCGACGAGCACCACGCGCTCCAGGCGGAGCTGGCGGTACTCGACCTCGGTGACGTCCTCGAGCTCGGTGGAGAGGCCGGCGACGCGGCGCAGGGCGGCACGCTCGCTGCGGTCGTACTGGTCGCCGTCGTAGTGGCGGTCGAGGTCCTCGTCGATGGCCGCGAGGTCCTCGTCCATGAGTGCTTCAGCCCGCAGACCGTCGAGGCGGCGCGTGGCGTCGGCGTGGTCGTCGCGGGTGTCGAACGTGGAGGTCATTCTGTCCTTTGGGTGCTGGTTCGGGTGGCCTTCCGGGGGCCGTCGGTACGGCCCCGTACGGGATTCTGCCCAACCGTGGCCCAAGCTACCGTCCGGGCGTGGTGAGCAACCCCTGGGGGCCGCGGTTTCTCCGGGGCTCCTGTGCCCTGAGAACGCCGCGGACCGGCCGTGAATTCCCCTCGATGGTCGCACGTCCGTAGCCGGACGGTCACCCCCTTTTCGGCCCCGGCCGCCCCGCCGCGCCCCCCGCCAGGGCCTGCGGGCGGCTCACGTCGTACACGCCCGAGACCCGCATCATCGCCCGCATCAGACCGGGCAGCGCCCCCGGCTCGGGCAGTTCGACGGTGTAGCGGTGGCGCACCCGCAGCTGCTGCGGCGGCTCGACCTCGGCCGAGACGATGCCCACGCCCTCGGCGGAGATCGCCGCCGTGAGGTCGGCGAGCAGCCGGGGCCGGTTGAGCGCCTCGGCGTCCAGGGTGACGCGGTGGCCGGCCACCGGCTCGTCCTGCGGCGTCCAGCGCACCTCCAGCTCCGCCCGGCCGTCCGCCCGCATCCGCTCCCCGGCGGGGCAGCCGGTGCGGTGCACGGCGACGGCGCCGCCGCGGATCGGGTAGCCGGTCACGGCGTCGGGCGGGACGGGCGTGCAGCAGCGCGCCAGCCGTACGGAGGCCCCGGGGCGCCCGGCGACCTCCACGGGCGCGGAGCGGCGCTCGGCGGCCCGCCGCGGGGCCGGGGCGGGGTCCGGGGACGGGCCGGTGCGCACCACCGGCGGCCCGGCCGGGTGGTCGGCGAGCCAGCGCTCGATGGCCAGCCGGGCGGCGGGGGTGCGCGCGAACTCCAGCCACTGCGGGGACGGCCCGGAGGGCGGGGCGGAGCCGGCGCCCAGCGGCTCGGTGAGGACGGCCAGCACGTCGCCGTCGCGCAGCGCGGTGGACAGCGCGGTGAGCCGGCCGTTGACGCGGGCGCCGATACATCGGTGGCCGGTCTCCTCGCCGAGGAGGTAGGCCGCGTCCACACAGGTGGCCCCGGCCCTCAGCTGAAGCGTTTCGCCGCCCTCCGTCACCACGGTGATCTCGCGGTCCCCGGCCAGGTCCGCGGTGAGCGCGGACCAGAACGCGTCCGGGTCGGGCGTCTCCTGCTGCCACTCCAGCAGCCGGCTGAGCCAGCCGGGCCTGGCCGGGTCGGTGCGGTCCAGCTCGTCGGCGTCCGGGGCGGCGGCCGTCCGGGTCGGGTCGCCGAGCGCGACCACCCCGGTCTGGGCGACCTCGTGCATCCGCCGGGTGCGCACCAGCACCTCGACGACGGCGCCGCGCTCCAGCGCCACGGCGGTGTGCAGGGACTGGTAGAGGTTGAACTTGGGAGCGGCGACGAAGTCCTTGAACTCCCCGGGCAGCGGCGTCCAGCAGGTGTGCAGCTCGCCGAGCACGGCGTAGCAGTCGGCGTTCTCCTCGACGACGACCAGCAGCCGCCCGAAGTCGGCGGGCTGCGGGCCCTGCGGCCGCCCGTCCCGTCCGGTGACGGCGCCCCGCCTGATCAGCACCCGGTGCAGCGAGACGCAGTGCCGGGGCCGGACGGTGACCTCGGCGGCGACCCCGGCCTCGGCCAGCTGCCGGGCGAGCTGCCGGGCGAAGGGCTCCAGCAGGGCGTCCGGCTCGTCCTCGTGACCGGCCATCAGGGCGCGGGTGCGGGCGTGCTCCTCGGGGTGCAGGGTGGCGAAGACGATGTCCTCCAGCTCCGCCTTGAGCACCTGGATGCCGAGCCGCTCGGCCAGCGGGATCAGCACGTCCCGGGTGACCTTGGCGATCCGCACCCGGCTGGCCGGCTTCATGTGCCGGATGGTGCGCATGTTGTGCAGCCGGTCGGCGAGCTTGATCACCATCACCCGGACGTCGTCCCCGGTGGCGACCAGCATCTTGCGGAAGGTCTCGGCCTCGGCGGCCGCGCCGAAGTCCACCTTCTCCAGTTTCGTCACCCCGTCGACCAGGTAGGCGACTTCGGGCCCGAACCCCTCGCCCACCTGGTCGAGCGTCAACTCGGTGTCCTCGACGGTGTCGTGGAGCAGCGAGGCCACCAAGGTCGTCGTCCCGGCGCCGAGTTGGGCCAGGATCATGGTGACGGCCAGCGGGTGGGTGATGTACGGCTCACCGCTCTTGCGCTTCTGGCCTCGGTGGCTGGCCTCGGCCAGCCGGTAGGCGCGGGCGAGCAGCGCGAGGTCGGCCGCCGGGTGGTGGTCCCGGTGGACGCGCACGAGCGGTTCGAGCGCGTCGGGCACGGGCTGGCGGCCGGTCGCGAGCAGGGCGGCCCGGCCGGCCCGCCCCAGGGCGGCCAGGCCCTCTCCGAGGGGCCGTCGGGCCCCGGCTTGCCGTGCGGTCGTCGGCTGCCCCGTCAGGGACTGCCCGGCTTCGATGGTCATCGGCACCTCCGGCAGCTCGCCGGGCACTGACCCTCGAAGGGCCGGTCGCACTACCCCTCCCCCGAGGGGTGATCACCCGGTGGTCCATGCTACCGAGCAGAGCACGTTCCGCGTCGCCCTGCTTCCCCTCCGCGACCGGTATCACCCGAACGGGGGGATTCGTCACCGGCGGAAGTGGGCAAACCTGGCCCCCTGCCGGACCGTCACCTCGCGATCCGGTCGCGGTTACTTCGCAATCGAGGCCCACCAGCGCTCGTCCAGACGCCCCTCCGCCACGATCACCGCCGGGCCCGTCATCTCCACCAGCCCGTCCGGGTGTTCGGTGATGACCAGCCGGCCGCCGGGCAGGTCCACGGTGTACGAGGCCGCCTCCCCGGTGACGGCCGGGTCCGCGCCGTCCCGGCGGATCGCCGCCACGGCGACGGCGCAGGCGCCCGTGCCGCAGGAGCGGGTCTCGCCGGAGCCGCGCTCGTGCACCCGCATGGCGACGTGGCGCGGGCCCCGGTCCACCACGAACTCGACGTTGACGCCCTCGGGGTAGGCCCCCTCCGGGCTGGTGAGCGGCGCGGCGTACAGGTCGCCGGCGTGGTCCAGGCTCTCGACGAAGGCGACGGCGTGCGGATTGCCCATGTTCACGTTCACGGCCGGCCAGCTGCGCCCGCCGACGGCCACCTCGATGCCGTCCGAACCGGGCAGCCGGGCGTGGCCCATGCCCACGGTGACGTCGCCGGGCGTGCCGTCCGGCCCGTCCTCGGCGATCCGCGCGGTGCGCACCCCGGCGCGGGTGGCGATCGCCAGCTCCCCGGGCCCGACGAGGCCGGCCTCGACCAGGAACCGGGCGAAGACCCGCACGCCGTTGCCGCACATCTCGGCGATGCTGCCGTCCGCGTTGCGGTAGTCCATGAACCACTCGGCCTCGCCGGCCTGGTCCTTCGCGGCCGGGTCGTTGGCCGCGCGCACCACGCGCAGCAGCCCGTCCGCCCCGATCCCGGCCCGCCGGTCGCACAGCGCGGCGACGGCCTCCGGCCCGATGTCGAGCAGCCCGTCCGGGTCCGGGACGATGACGAAGTCGTTCTGGGTGCCGTGGCCCTTGAAGAAGGGGAGACCGGCCCGCGGAGAGGTGGATTCGCTCACCCTCCCGATAGTACTGATACTCGACCGCTCGCCTCCGGGCGCTCTTGACCCGGTGCCGACGGTCGGCGTTCCCTCGCTTCTCCCTCTCGGAACCGGCGCGCCCTTCGGCTCGCGGCGGGGGTCCTACCTCAGGTACGCGACCCGCCAGACGGCGAGCACCGAGGCGGCCAGCGCGACGAGGGTGTAGACCACGATCGCCTTCCAGCCGGCCCGCTGCCCGGAGCCGCGGCGCGGCAGCCCGGGCCACTTGTACCCGGCGTGCCGGGCGGCCATCGCGCCCCAGCCGACCGAGGCGGCGGTGAGCAGCAGCCCCAGCATCCCGACCATGGTGGCGCGCGCACCGGCCGAGCCGAAGGCGAGCGGGAAGGCGAACATCAGCGAGCCGAGGATGCCGGTCAGCGCGATCGGCAGGATCTGCCACCAGCGCAGCCGACGGCGCGGCCGGATCTCCCGCTCGTGGACAGCGCCCCCCGGCGGCGTGCGGGTGTCCAGCGCGGGCACCGCGACCGCGTACGAGGTGGGCGCTTCGAGGCCGGTCAGCACCGGGAGGTCCCCCCTGGTCGACTCGTCGAACTCCTCGGCCGGCGCGGTGACGCTCCCGCTCTGGCCGGGTTCGGGGCCGGTACCCGTCGACACACGGCCTCCCCTGACAGTTCGACACGAGCGGACTCGCGGCCTGGCCCGGTCGGCCCGCCCGGGCCGACCCCTACGGCATCGATGATGGCATGTCCAGAGGGGCCGTCCGGGCCGTACCGGGTCCGGCGGGTGATCCGTGGCCATCACGTGATCGCGCCGTGACCCCCGGTTCGTCCTGCACGGTCGGCTGCGCGCGCAGGTGCACCGTCCGAATGGCCTGAACTGGTACTAAGGGGCAGGAACTTCCTGACGGTCGATCAGTTCGAGGGACCGTTCCAGCAGTGCGACGGGGTCGGTGCCGGCCGGGCGCGAGAGCCAGGTGATCCGGTCGTCGCGGCGGAACCAGGACTCCTGGCGCCGCGCGAACCGCTTGGTGGCCCGTACGGTTTCGGCCCTCGCCTCGTCCTCGGTGCACTCCCCGGCGAAGTGCGCCAGCACCTGCTGGTAGCCGAGCGCCCGCGAGGCCGTCCGCCCCTCCCGCAGGCCGACCTCCTCCAGCGCCCGCACCTCGTCCAGCAGCCCGGCCTCCCACATCCGGTCGACCCGCAGCGCGATCCGCTCGTCCAGTTCGGGGCGCGGCACGGCCACGCCGATCTGCACGGCCTCGTACACGGCGGTGTTGCTCGGCAGGTTGGCGGTGAACGGCTGCCCGGTGATCTCGATGACCTCCAGCGCCCGGACGATCCGCCGCCCGTTGCTCGTCAGGATCGCCTCGCCGGCCGCCGGGTCCAGCTCGGCCAGCCGCCGGTGCAGCGCGTACGGGCCGGCCTCCTCCAGCTCCGCCTCCAGCCGGGCGCGCACGGCCGGGTCGGTGCCGGGGAACTCCATCTCGTCGATCGCCGCCCGCACGTACAGCCCGGAGCCGCCGACCAGGACGGGCACGCGCCCGGCGGTGAGCAGCCGGTCGATCTCGGCGCGGGCCAGCCGCTGGTACTCGGCGACGCTGGCGGCCTCGGTGACGTCCCAGACGTCCATCAGGTGGTGCGGCACTCCCCCGCGCTCGGCCGTGGTGAGCTTCGCGGTGCCGATGTCCATGCCCCGGTACAACTGCATCGAGTCGGTGTTGATCACCTCGCCGCCGAGAGTGCGGGCGAGGGCGACGGCCAGGTCGGACTTTCCGGCGGCGGTCGCGCCGACGATGCTGATCACACGGGAGCTGCTCACCGCTCCAGTCTCCCAAAAGCGCCGCCGCCCCGGGTATCGGGCTGCCGCCGGGCCGCACCTGCGCGACGATATGACTGTTTCCTCCGTTTCGGCCGACGGCCCTTCTTTGCGAACGCTTTGCCGGCCACGGACGTTGTGCAGGGAGACAGTCGAGGAAGGAATGGGATCGCCATGGGCCTGATGGACAACCTCAAGGGCAAGGCCGAGGAGCTCAAGGAGAAGGCCAGCGAGCTCGCGGGCAAGCACCACGAGCAGATCGACAGCATGGTCGACAAGGCCGGCGGCGCGATCGACAAGGCGACCAAGGGCAAGTACAGCGACAAGATCGAGCAGGGCGCGGGCAAGGCCAAGGGCGCGGTGAACGACTTCGCCCACAAGCCCGAGTCCGACCAGCCCGACCAACCGGGTCAGCCCGGTCAGTCCGGTCAGCCGGGCGGTGAGGGCGAGGCCCCGAAGCCGTAACGCCCTACGACTACGACTACGACCAGGACGCCACGAGGTACCCGACCCCGTACGGCGCGTCCTGGTAGCCGAGCCGGGCCGTGAGGCCGGCGCCCTCCGCGGCGCCGGCCAGGACCTGCCAGGGCGCCCGGCCCTCGGCCTTGAGCTCGGCGGCCAGCCCGGCGTCCAGCCCGGCCAGGGCCGACAGGTCGGCGGAGCCCAGCGCGGCGGCCAGGGCGGCGTCGAAGCCCTCGGCCCGCTCGTCCAGGTACCCGGGCGCCTTCACCGTGCGGCAGGCGCTGCCGTCGCCCATCACCAGCAGGCCGACCCTGTCGGCGAGCCCGGCCAAGCCCTGGCCGAGGCCGAGCATCCGGTCGGCGGGGGCGTCCGCCGGGACGGCGCAGGCGTGCGTCGGCAGGTCCACCCCGGCGCGCTCCAGCAGCCAGGCGCCCACGGTCAGCGAGGGCGCCAGCTCCGGCCCCTCCACCCGCCCGCCGGGCAGCTTGGCGGCCAGCGGCACCCCGTACCGGTGGAACGACCCGGCGCCGCCCTCGGTCCACACCTCGGCCTCCGGCCCGGTGCCGACCACCACGAGCAGCTCCGGCCCGGCCGCGACCAGCGCCGCCAGCGCCTCGTCACAGGCGGCGCGCAGCCCGTCCAGCTCCGGCGCCGCCCCGGCGGCGACCTCGGGGACGAGCAGCGGCGGACAGGGGCACACGGCGGCGGCTACCAGCATGTGGATCACTTTAGCGGGGAAGCCGAACGACCCGGCGGGACCACGAAGGTCCCACCGGGCCGCCCTCGGAGGATTCAGTCCCCGCAGCAGGCTCCGCCCGCCGGGGCGGCCGGCGGCAGCTCCGCCGGGGCGCCGATCTTCGGCAGCCCGAGCATCACCCCGGCCGGCTTGTCCGCCGGCTTCGCCTGCCGCTTCTCCCAGGCGTCGCCCGCCCGGGTGCGCCGCACCGCGAGCGACGGGCCCTCGGCCAGCAGGTGGTGCGGGGCGGCGTACGTGATCTCGACGGTCACGATGTCGCCCGGCCGCACCGGCTCCTCCGGCTTGGCGAAGTGCACCAGCCGGTTGTCGGGCGCGCGGCCGGAGAGCCGCTGCGTCCGGTCGTCCTTCTTGCCCTCGCCCTCGGCGACGAGGATGTCCAGCGTCCGGCCGACCTGCTTCTTGTTCTCGTCCCAGGAGATCTCCTCCTGGAGCGCGATCAGCCGGTCGTAGCGGGCCTGGACGACCTCCTTCGGCACCTGGTCCTCCATCTCGGCCGCCGGGGTCCCGGGCCGCTTGGAGTACTGGAAGGTGAAGGCGTTGGTGAAGCGGGCCTCGCGGACGGTGTGCATCGTCTCCTCGAAGTCCTCCTCGGTCTCGCCGGGGAAGCCCACGATGATGTCGGTGGAGATCGCCGCGTCCGGCATCGCCTCGCGGACCTTGCGGATGATCCCGAGGAAGCGATCCTGCCGGTACGAGCGGCGCATCGCCTTGAGCACCCGGTCCGAGCCGGACTGCAGCGGCATGTGCAGCTGGTGCATCACGTTCGGGGTCTCGGCCATCGCGGCGATCACGTCGTCGGTGAAGTCGCGCGGGTGCGGCGAGGTGAAGCGGATGCGCTCCAGGCCCTCGATCTGCCCGGCGGCGCGCAGCAGCTTGGAGAAGGCCTCGCGGTCGCCCAGGTCGGAGCCGTACGCGTTGACGTTCTGGCCGAGCAGGGTCACCTCGATGACGCCCTCGGCGACCAGCGCCTCGACCTCGGCGAGGACGTCGCCGGGCCGGCGGTCCTCCTCCTTGCCGCGCAGCGCGGGGACGATGCAGAAGGTGCAGGTGTTGTTGCAGCCGACCGAGATGGCGACCCAGGCGGCGTAGGCGGATTCGCGGCGGGTCGGCAGGGTGGAGGGGAAGGTCTCCAGCGACTCCAGGATCTCGACCTGGGCCTTGCGCTCGACCGCGGCCCGCTCCAGCAGGGCCGGCAGGTGGCCGATGTTGTGGGTGCCGAACACCACGTCGACCCAGGGGGCACGGGCGACGATGCTCTCGCGGTCCTTCTGGGCCAGGCAGCCACCGACGGCGATCTGCATGCCCTTGTTGCGGGTCTTGGCCGGCGCGAGCTGCCCGAGGTTGCCGTACAGCTTGTTGTCGGCGTTCTCCCGCACCGCGCAGGTGTTGAACACCACCAGGTCGGGGTCGCCCTCCGCCCCGGCCTTGACGTAGCCCGCCTCCTCGAGCAGGCCGGACAGCCGCTCGGAGTCGTGGACGTTCATCTGGCAGCCGTGCGTGACGACCTTGTAGCTCTTCAATCCGCTCTCACCGCTCACCCGACCAAGGGTACGGGCACCCGCGAAGCGGTTTTCCCGGCCCATCGCACAATCCCTCCCCCTCCCGTTCGGCCGGGGCGCCTGGCAGTATCCCTGCATGACCTCCCCCGTCCCGTCCCGTCTCGGCGCCGCCGTCCGCGCGGTCGCGCGCAGCCGGCTGTGGCGGACGGTGCTGGTGCTGGCCCTGCTGCTGGCGGGCCTGGGCGGCTGGTGGCTGTCGGCGGGCGGCCCGCCCGGCGGCCCCCGGGGCGAGGCGCGCTTCGCGACCGGGGTCCCCAGCGGGGTCTACGACCGGTACGGGCAGATGCTCCAGGAGCACGTCTCCCGGGCGATGCCGGGGCTGCGGCTGGCCCTGGACGGCTCGGAGGGCTCGGTCGACAACCTGGAGCGGGTGGCCCGGGGCCAGGACGACTTCGCGATCGCCACCGCCGACGCGGTGGCCGACTACAGCGGCCCGAACAAGGGCCGGCTGCGGGCGATCGCCCGGCTGTACGACGACTACCTGCAGCTGATCGTCCCGGCGGACTCCCCGGTGGGCCGCGTCGCCGACCTCAAGGGCAAGCGGGTGGGCGTGGGCCTGGGCCAGTCCGGGGTGAACCTGGTGACCAAGCGGCTGCTGACGGCGGCCGGGCTGGACCCGGACCACGACATCAAGCCGCAGAACATCGGGATCATGGACTCCGCGACGATGCTCCGCGACGGCCGGCTGGACGCGTTCTTCTGGTCCGGCGGCCTGCCGACCAGCGCGCTCACCGACCTCTCCTCCCACATGGCGATCAAGGTGGTGCCGCTGAGCGACCTCTCCGAGGCGCTGCACAAGGCCGAGGGCGGCGGCACCGACGCCTACCGCGCGGCCACCATGCCCAAGGGCACCTACCCGGACGCCGTCCCCTCGGACGCCGTCGCCACCGTGGCCGTGCCCAACCTGCTGATCACCAGGGCCGACGTGGACCAGGACCTCGTCGAGGGGATGACGAAGGCGGTCATCGACAGCCGCGACCAGATCGGCTCCAAGGTCCACGCCGCCCAGCTCGTCGACCTGCGCACCGCCGTCTACACGGACCCGCTGCCCCTGCACACCGGCGCGTCCCGCTACTACCAGTCCGTGAAGCCCTAGCTCTTTTCAGGCCTCGGCACGGTCAGCGTCACCGCCAGCCCGGTCGGCCTGACCGGGGCGAAGGAGAGCGAGCCGCCGCCGGCCGCCAGCAGGGTGCGGGCGATGGACAGGCCGAGCCCCGAGCCGTCCACGTTCTGGTGGCGCGGGCTGCGCCAGAACCGGTCGCCGGCCCGGGTCAGCTCCTCCTCGGTGAGGCCGGGCCCGGCGTCGCTCACCGTCACCGCCACCTCGCCGCGCCGCACCGCGACCCGCAGCCGCACCCGGCTGCCGGGCGGGCTGAACTTGAGCGCGTTGTCGAGGACGGCGTCCAGCGCGGAGCCGAAGCCGATCGGGTCGGCCATGCCGATCGCCAGGGCCGGCCCGTCCCAGGTCAGTTCGAGGCCGCGCTGCTCGGCCACCGGCCGCCAGGCGTCCGCGCGGGCCAGGGCGAGCTGGGCGAGGTCGGTCTGCTCGGGCTCGGGCCGGGAGTGCTCGGCGGTGGCCAGCCCGAGCAGGTCGTCCAGCACCCGGGCGAGCCGGACGCCCTCCTCCCGTACGCCTCCGAGTTCCTCGTCGTGGCCCTCGGGCAGCTCCAGGCCGAGCAGCTCGACGCGCAGCAGCAGGGCCGCCAGCGGGTTGCGCAGCTGGTGCGAGGCGTCCGCGACGAAGGCCTTCTGCTGGTCCATGGCGAGCACCACGTGATCCGCCATCTCGTTGAACGACCGTGCCAGCCGCTGGAGTTCGGGCGGCCCGCCGCCGGGGGCGACCCGGGCGTTCATCCGGCCGGTGGCGATGTCGTGGGTGGCCCGGTCCAGGGTGCGCACCGGGCGCAGCACCCACTCGGTGAGCCGGACAGCCAGCAGCACGGCGACGATCATCGCGACGGCCTCGCCGCCGGCGATCACCAGCCACCGGTGCAGCACCCGGGTGCGCAGCGCCCCGGTGGGGGACTCGCTGAGCACCACCGCGACCACGTCGCCGTCGCGCACCACCGGGGTGGCCACGGTGATCGTGCGGTCCGGCGTCCACGGCCAGACCTGCGGGGGGTTGTGGCTGCGCCGCCCGTCCAGCGCCTCCTGGAAGGCCTGGGCGCCCCAGCCGCCCGTGGGGACCCGCCAGTCGCCGGGGGCGACGGAGATCGGCGCGCCGTCGCGCTGGAAGATGCCCAGCCGCACCCCGTACAGGTCAAAGTAGCGGCGCACCTCGGCGTCGATCGCGTGCTTGCGGCTGAGGTCGCCGGGCGCGGGCTCGGGGTCGCCCTTGCGGGCGGCGTCCACGGTGGCCGTGCCGGAGGTGGGCAGGTCCTGGGCGAAGCGGGCGGCGTCGTCGAGCCGGTCGACGACGACCTTGGACTGCTCGGCCGCCGCCACCGCCACCCCGAGCGGCATGCCCAGGGCGGCCAGCACGCACAGCATGAGGGCGATCAGGATGCCGAGCAGGCGGGTGCGCACGTGCGGTCAGTGCTCCGCGGGGGGCTGCTGCCCGGCGGCGGGCGCGGGGGACTCGGGGATCAGCCGGTAGCCGACGCCGCGCACGGCCTCGACGAGCCCGGGCAGGGCCAGCTTGTTGCGCAGTGAGCCGATGTGCACCTCCAGGGTGCGCCCGTTGCCCTCCCAGCCGCTGCGCCAGACCTCGCTGAAGATCTGCTCGCGCCGGTAGACGACGCCGGGGCTCTGCGCGAGCAGGGCCAGCAGGTCGAACTCCTTGCGGGTGAGCGGCACGTCGCGGCCGTCGACGCTGACCCGGCGGCGCTCCCGGTCGATCCGGATGCCCCGGGACTCCAGCGGGCCGCGCTGCTGGGGCACGGTGTCGGGCGCGGGCGCGCTCGCCGCGGAGGGGCCGGTGCCGCGGCGGGCGACGGCGTGGATGCGGGCGAGGAGCTCGCCCATGTCGTACGGCTTGGTGACGTAGTCGTCGGCGCCCAGGTTGAGCCCGTGGATGCGGGAGCGGATATCGGCGCGGGCGGTGACCATGATCACCGGGACGCCGCTGCCGGCCCGGATCCGGCTGCACACCTCGAAGCCGTCGCGGTCGGGCAGCCCGAGGTCGAGCAGCACCACCCGGTACGGGTCGTTGCCGTCCGGCACCAGCGCGTCCAGCGCCTCGTGCCCGCTGCGCGCGTGCCGGACCTGGAAGCCGTGGCGCCCGAGCACCGCGACCAGTGCGGCGGCCACGCGTTCGTCGTCCTCGACGAGCAGCAGTCGCATGCCGTTCTCCTCCTCTCCCCCTGGTGATCATCGGACCGTACGGTCGGTCCCGGCCCTGCGCAGTATGGGCCAGAGGACGGCCCGGCGCCAGGCACGGCCGCGCTCCGGGCCCGTGGGGGACGGTGGGCACCGGCGCGGCCGCCGGCTGTGACATGCCCGATCGCCGCCCCCGCGAACGGGCCGCGCCCGCCGTGTGTCCGTTTCGTGATGCTCAAGTTCCGCTCAGATCGGCTGACTGGGTGTCGTCAAGCCTCCTAAGGTCGGCCCACCGGGGGCTGCGGCTCCGCCGGCTGCGGCCCCCGATCCACGTACCACCATTGCCCCCCAAGGGAGTTGACGCTTTCCTGGGAGGCATGACCGACTTCGAGGGAGCAGGCGCGATGACCGAGAGCCCCATCGGGGACTCCACCCCCGCAGCCCACCCCCTGGTCGTGCTGAGCAACGTCAACAAGCATTACGGCGCCCTGCACGTGCTCCAGGACATCGACCTGGAGATCGCCCAGGGCGAGGTCGTGGTGCTGATCGGCCCGTCCGGTTCGGGCAAGTCCACGCTCTGCCGGACGATCAACCGCCTGGAGACGATCGACTCCGGCCGGATCACCATCGACGGCCGCCCGCTGCCGGAGGAGGGCCGCGAACTGGCCCGCCTGCGCACCGAGGTGGGCATGGTGTTCCAGGGCTTCAACCTGTTCGCGCACAAGACCGTGCTGGAGAACGTGGTCATCGGCCAGGTCAAGGTGCGCAAGGTCCCCCGGGCCGAGGCGGAGAAGACGGCGCGGCACCTGCTGGAGCGCGTCGGCGTCGGGGCGCAGGCGGACAAGTTCCCGGCCCAGCTCTCCGGCGGCCAGCAGCAGCGCGTGGCGATCGCCCGCGCGCTGGCGATGAAGCCCAAGGTGATGCTCTTCGACGAGCCGACCTCGGCGCTCGACCCGGAGATGGTCAACGAGGTGCTGGAGGTCATGCGCCAACTGGCCGCCGACGGCATGACGATGGTCGTCGTCACCCACGAGATGGGCTTCGCCCGCTCCGCCGCCAACCGGGTCCTGTTCATGGCCGACGGCAAGATCGTCGAGCAGAACACCCCGGACGCGTTCTTCACCGCGCCGCGCTCCGACCGCGCGAAGGACTTCCTCTCGAAGATCCTCCACCACTGACGCTTCGAGCCCCAGCGGCACCGCCCCCGGCAACGGAGCCGGCCGGTCCCGCCCGCGCACAACCCCCAGACGTCAGAGCCCGGTTGACGCCGTGGCCCGGCCCCAGGAGATCGACCCTCATGAAGGCTTCCCGCACCCTCGCCGTCGCGCTCTGCGCCGTCGCGCTCACTGCCACCGCCGCCTGCGGCAAGGACGGCACGCCCGGCGCCACCGCCGCCGACTCGGCCGCGGCCAGCAACGCCCCCAAGGCGCCCGCCTACGCCGTCAAGACGGACGTCAAGGTGGACTCCCCGGCCCTCGCCGAGGCGAAGAAGCGCGGCCAGCTGATCATCGGCGCCAAGGCCGACCAGCCCTTCCTCGGCTTCGAGGAGCTCGGCAGCGGCGACCGCACCGGCTTCGACATCGAGATCGCCAAGATGATCGCCGCCGACCTCGGCTTCACCCCGCAGCAGATCAAGTGGTCGACCCTGGTCTCCTCGCAGCGCGAGCCGGCCATCGCCAAGGGCCAGATCGACTTCTACGTCGGCACCTACAGCATCAACGACGAGCGCAAGAAGACCGTCTCCTTCGCCGGCCCGTACTACATCGCCGGCCAGGACCTCCTGGTGAAGGCCGACAACACCGCGATCACCGGCCCGGACAGCATCGCGGGCAAGAACATCTGCACCGCCACCGGCTCGACCTCGATCAAGAACATCCAGAAGTACAACGCCAAGGTCACCCAGTTCGACACCTACTCCGCCTGCGTGGAGAAGCTGCTGGCCGGCGAGGTCGACGCCGTGACCACGGACGACGCGATCCTCAAGGGCTACGCCTCCAAGTACAAGGGCCAGCTCAAGGTCGTCGGCAAGCCGTTCACCGAGGAGAAGTACGGCGTCGGCCTGAACAAGGACGACAAGAACCTCCGCGACGCGATCAACGACTCGATCAAGGCCCACCAGGACAACGGCGACTGGAAGAAGGCGTACGACGCGACGCTCGGCCTGTCCGGCTCCCCGGCGCCGTCCACCATGCCGACCCTCGAGCGCTACTGATCCGCCGAACGTTCCCGACCATTCCTGAGAGGAGGGCCGCCGGATGGGTTTCCTGTTCGAGGACGACAACTTCACGTTGTTCCGCGACGGCTTCCTGCAGACGATCGAGCTGAGCGCGCTCAGCGCACTGCTCGCCCTGCTGCTGGGCACCCTGCTGGCGGCCTTCCGGGTCTCCCCGGTCCCGGTCCTGCGGGGCTTCGGCACCGCCTGGGTGACGCTCTTCCGCAACACCCCGCTGACCCTGCTGTTCTTCGCCGTCGTCTTCGGCCTGCCCAAGCTCGGCGCGAGCCTGAGCTACATGACCCTCGCGGTGCTGGCGCTGGGCGGGTACACCGCCTCGTTCGTCTGCGAGGTCATCCGCTCCGGCATCAACACCGTGCCGCTGGGCCAGGCCGAGGCCGCCCGCAGCCTGGGCATGAGCTTCGGCCAGACCCTCCTGCTGGTGGTGCTCCCCCAGGCCGGGCGCACCGTCCTGGCCCCGATGAGCAGCGTGTTCATCGCCCTCCCGAGGAACTCGGCGATCGCCGGCGCGTTCAGCGTCGCCGAGCTGTACAGCGCCCAGCAGTCCTTCTCCGAGAAGGGCTACTCGATCTTCGCGATCTTCTTCTGGGTGGCCTGCGCCTACCTGCTGATCAGCGCCGCGGTCGCCACGCTGTTCCGCTTCCTGGAATCCCGACTGGCGGTGGCCCGATGAGCTTCCTCAACCGCTCCGCGAGCGCGAGCGTCCTCTACGACGCCCCCGGCCCGAAGGCCCGCGCCCGCTACCAGGCGTTCGGCATCGTCTCCGTCCTCGCCATCATCGGCCTGATCTGGTTCGCCATCGCCTCGCTGGACGGCAAGAACCAGTTCGACCCGGACCTCTGGGACGTCTTCCAGTACACCGCCGTCCAGCAGCGGATCGTGGACGGCCTGCTGTCCACCCTGAAGGCCTTCGGCCTGGCCGGGCTGTTCTCGCTCACCCTCGGCGCCCTGCTCGCCGCCGGCCAGCTCTCCGACCACAAGCCGGTCCGCTGGGCCTGCACGGCCGTCGTCCAGTTCTTCCGGGCGATGCCGCTGCTGATCCTGATCGTCGCGCTCTACTACGCGTTCTTCGCGAAGGAGCCGATGTGGGCGCTGGTGCTCGGCCTCACCCTCTACAACGGGTCCGTCCAGGCCGAGATCATCCGCAGCGGCGTCAACGCCGTGCCCCGCGGCCAGGGCGAGGCGGCGTACGCGCTCGGCATGGGCAAGACGCAGGTCATGACCTTCGTCCTGGTGCCGCAGGCCGTCCGCTCGATGCTGCCCTCGATGATCGGCCAGCTGGTCGTCACCCTCAAGGACACCTCGCTCGGCTTCGTCATCACCTACCACGAGCTGCTGTTCGTCGGGAAGGCGATCGCCAGCCAGCCGATCAACGCCGCGGGCTTCCCGTACATCCCGGTGGTCCTGGTGATCGGCCCGATCTACATCGCGATGTGCCTGCTGCTGACCGCGCTCGCCCACTGGATCGAGAGCCGCGGGCGCCGCGGCGCGAACCGGCGCACTTCGACTGCTGCTTGACGGACACGCAGGCGATCTGTTGCATTGCTCTTCGTGACACCTCCCGGGAGCATCCACGCGGCATATGCGGCAGCGGTACCTGACGCCGGCCGATCGGCCGGTTCGTGCCCGGGGGTTCCCTCGTGGACCCGGTGATCGTGGTCGGGGCCGGACCGGTCGGTCTGGCCCTGGCCCTCGCCCTGGCCCGGCACGAGGTCCCGACCGTCATCCTCGACGAGGGCTCCGGGCTCTGCCCCGAGGGCCCTCGCAGCGTCGTCCTCGGCGCCGACACCACCGCCTTCCTGACCCGCATCGGCTACCCCCGGGCGGTCTCCGACTCGGCGCTGTGGGACTCCTTCTCCGTCTGGCGCCGCCGCCAGGAGATGCTGCGGATCGACCTCACCGACTCCCCGACCTTCCACCTGCCGCAGCACCGCCTCCAGCGCGGCCTGCGCGACGCCCTCACCGCCACCCCGCTGGTCCGGCTCGTCCCGCTGAACCGGGTCGTCGAGCTCGAACAGGACCGCGACGGCGTCAGCGTCCGCACCACCGGCACCCAGGACGGCTCCACCACCTGGTGGCGCGGCAGCCATCTGGTCGGCTGCGACGGCGCCCGGTCCGCCGTCCGCAAGCTGCTCAAGGTCCGCTTCCCCGGCCGCCCGGCCGTCGACCGCAACGCCGTCGCCACCGTCCGCGTCGACCTGCCCTTCGACGGCGCCCGGCTGCACCGCGAGCCCCCGTGGCGCGGTGACCGCGAGGCCTCCGCCCGCCCCCTGCCCGACGGCGTCTGGCGCCTGGACTGGCGCCTGCCCCCCGGCCGCCCCGACCCCGCCGAGGAGGTCGACCCGCACGCCACCTGGCCCGGCATCGTCACCGGCGACACCCTGCTCACCCGGGTCACCTCCACCCTCACCGGCTGGTGCGGCGGCGAACTCCCCCGCTACGAACTCCTCGCGGCCGCCGACCACACCGCCCAGCAGCGCCTCGCCGCCCGCTTCCGGGTCGGCCGCTGCTTCCTCGCCGGCGACGCCGCCCACCTGCACGGCGCCCTCGGCATGCAGAACCTCGCCGACGGGCTGCGCGACGCCGACAACCTCGCCTGGCGGCTCTCCCTCGCCTGGCACCTGCACTCCGGCGGCCCCCAGCCCGGCGGCTCCCTGCTGGACGGCTACGAGGCCGAGCGCCGCGGCGCCGTCGGGGCCCGGCTGCGCGCCGTCGACCAGTCCATGCCGCTGCTGCGCCCGCTGCGCGGCTGGGCGCAGACCCGCCGCTCGCTGCTGGCGGGCGGCTTCCGCAAGCACGCCCCGCTGCTGGCGGACGGCCAACTGGGCACCGGCCGCTTCGGCGGCGCCCCCGCCTACCCGGCGGCCCCCTCGGGCGTGCCCAGCCGCGTCCCGGTGCAGCGCGGGGCGCGCGGCACCACCTCGCTCAGCGAACTGCTGCCCGCCACGGCCCCCGGCGTCCTCGTCCCGGACCTCCCGGTCCTCGCCGCGGACGGCACCCCGGACCACCTCCACGCCCGGCTGGGCTCCACTTTCCTGCTGCTGCTGGTCGCCCCCGGCACCGCCGTCTGGTCCGCCGAGCACTGGCTGAGCGCCGGCCTGATGCCCCGCCTCGCCGAGGTCGCCGCCGCGCTGCCCGTCCCGGCCGAGGTGCTCGTCACCGAGGAGTACCCGGCGGCGGGCCCGCACACCGTCCTGCTGATCCGCCCGGACGGCCACCTGGTCGGCGCCACCCAGGGCGCCGCCGCCGAGGACCTGCTGGCCCTCGCCGACCGGGCCAGCGGCGGCCCGGTCCCCCTCACCGGGGCCCCCGAGCCCATCGCCCAACCGGTGGAATGACGAACCGGGAGCAGCCACCCCTTCAGGTGGGCTACTCCCGGCCCTCGTCCTCCAACGCCTCGCGCACCACCCGGAAGGCCATCCCCTCCGAGTACCCGCGCCGCGCCAGCACCCCGACCAGCCGCCGCATCCGGACCTGCGTCTCCAGCCCCCGGGTGCTCCGCAGCTTGCGCTCGACCAGCGCCCGGGCGGCCTCCGTCTCGTCGTCGTAGTCGAGGTGGGCGACGGCCCGCTCGACCAGCTCCGCGTCGACGCCCTTGGTCCGCAGCTCCTGCGCCAGCGCCCGCCGGGACAGCCCCCGGACGGCGTGCCGGGACTCCACCCAGGCGGCGGCGAAGGCCGCGTCGTCGATCAGCCCGACCTCTTCGAGCCGGGTCAGCACCCCGTCGGCGACGTTCTCCGGGATCTCCCGCTTGCGCAGGGCGTCGGCCAGCTGCTTGCGGCTCTTGGCGGAGCCCGTCAGCAGCCGCAGGCAGATGTCCCTCGCACGGGACTCCGGATCCTCCGGCTCCTCGGCCCGCTTCCGGGGCGCGCGCTCCTCCCCCGAGCGCCGCCCCCGGCCGGGCCGTACCTCCGGGGCGGCCACACCCCCGTGACCGGCCGCCCCACCCTCCTCGGCTTCCAGCGCCGAGCGCCTCCGGCGCCGCCCCGCAGGCAGCTCGGAGGCGGTGACCAGGCCGAGCTCCTCGACCGTCACCTCCGCCGGGCCCGGCCCGGGCGCCGGATCGGGCTCCTCCGCCACAGCGGCGAACCAGTCCGGCGGCCCGTGGTCGTCCTCGGCGCCCACCGTGTCGTACGTGCTCAACGGCTCAGGCCTTGGCAGCCGCCGTCTTCTTCGCCGCGGCCGTCTTGGCGGCGGTCGCGGTGATCGGCTTCGCCGCGGCGTCGTCGGCGGCCGCGGCGGCCTCCGGAGCGGCGGCGCCCTCGGCGGGCTCCTCCTGCTTCGGGCCGATGCCGAGCTTGCCCTTGATCTTCCGCTCGATCTCGTCGGCGAGCTGCGGGTTGTCCCGCAGGAAGTTGCGGGCGTTCTCCTTGCCCTGGCCCAGCTGGTCGCCCTCGTACGTGTACCAGGCGCCCGACTTGCGGATGAAGCCGTGCTCCACGCCCATGTCGATCAGGCCGCCCTCGCGGCTGATGCCGATGCCGTACAGGATGTCGAACTCGGCCTGCTTGAACGGCGCGGCGACCTTGTTCTTGACGACCTTGACGCGGGTGCGGTTGCCGACCGCCTCCGTGCCGTCCTTCAGCGTCTCGATGCGGCGGATGTCCAGACGGACCGAGGCGTAGAACTTCAGCGCCCGGCCACCGGTCGTGGTCTCCGGCGAGCCGAACATGACGCCGATCTTCTCGCGCAGCTGGTTGATGAAGATCGCCGTGGTGTTCGACTGGTTCAGCGCACCCGCGATCTTGCGCAGCGCCTGGCTCATCAGACGGGCCTGGAGGCCGACGTGCGAGTCGCCCATCTCGCCCTCGATCTCGGCGCGGGGCACGAGCGCCGCGACGGAGTCGATGATCACCAGGTCGATCGCGCCGGAGCGGATCAGCATGTCGGTGATCTCCAGGGCCTGCTCACCCGTGTCCGGCTGGCTGACCAGCAGGGCGTCGGTGTCCACGCCGAGCTTCTTGGCGTACTCCGGGTCGAGCGCGTGCTCCGCGTCGACGAAGGCGACCGTGCCGCCGGCCCGCTGGGCGTTCGCGGCCAGGTGCAGGGTCAGAGTGGTCTTACCGGAGGACTCGGGGCCGTAGATCTCGACGACGCGGCCGCGCGGGATGCCGCCGACACCGAGGGCGACGTCCAGCGCGGTGGACCCGGTGGAGATCACCTCGACCGGCTCGTTCGCCTTCTCGCCGAGGCGCATCACCGAGCCCTTGCCGAATTGCCGTTCGATCTGGGCGAGTGCGGCCTCTAGGGCCTTCTCCTTGTCCGTACCTGCCATGACTTTTTCCCTCGGGTTCTGTGCTGTGCGCTTCATCGTCCTCGACGCTAGCGCGTCCCACTGACAAACGAGCCCCACCCGCATCGGCCTGTGGAAAACTCCTGGCCGGAGAGTACAAAGAACATCTGTTCGATTCAAGCCTCACACGCCCGCCTACTCCCCGTCCCCACCCACCATCCGCCGCAGCCGCCGCGTCGCCTCCCGCCGCAGCGCCCTCCGCGCCCGCCGCTGCTCCCCCCGGTCGATCCGCGGATCACTGGCCACCTCGTACCGCTTCACGTACGTCCCCACGAACCCCTGCAGCGTCGCCGCCGCCGGGATCGCGATCAGCGCCCCCACCGCCCCCAGCAGCGCCGCCCCCGCGATCACCGCCCCGAACGCCACCGCCGGGTGCACGTCCATCGTCTTGGCCGTGATCCTCGGGTGCAGCAGGTAGTTCTCGATCTGCTGGTACACCACCGTGAACACCAGCACCCACAGCGCGTCCACCGGCTCCACCGTCAGCGCCACCAGCACCGGCAGCGCCCCCGCCAGGTACGTCCCGATCGTCGGCACGAACTGCGACATGACGCCCACCCAGATCGCCAGCGCCGCCGCGTACGGCAGGTCGATCAGCGCGAACATCACCCAGTGCCCGGCCGCCGACACCACCGCCAGCACCGCCCGCGAGTACAGGTACCCGCCCGTCTTCGCCAGCGCGATCTCCCAGGCCCGCAGCACCTCCCCCTGCTTCGCCGGCGGCAGCATCGAACACACGGTCCGCCGCACCCGCGGCCCCTCGGCCGTGAAGTAGAAGGTGAAGAGCCCCACCGTGAACGCCTGGAACAACCCCCCGATCAGCGTCGACGACAACCCCCACACGTTGTCCGCCGCCTGCTGCGCGTAGGTCTCGATCGCCCCCGAGTCCTTCAACAGCTTCTTCTGCAGCTCGCCCAACGACACGTCCTGATGAAACGTCCGGTTGATCCAGCCGATCAGGTTCTCCACCAGATGCGGCATGTCCCCCGCGATCTTCGCCACCTGATCCACCAGCAGCGTCCCCAACGCCCCCAGGAACCCGACCACCGCCACCCCGACCGCGACGAACACCAGACACGTCCCGACCCCCCGCCGCACCCCCCGCGCCGCCATCCGGTCCACCGCCGGCTCCAACGCCAACGACAGGAAGAACGCCACCAACAACATCACGAACAGGTCGACCAACTGCAGGAACGCCCAACTGGCCAGCTGGAACAACCCCACCAGCACCATCGCCAGCACCATCGCCCGGGGCAGCCATCTCGGCATCCCCCCGCCCCACAGCACCCCACGCCCCTCGTCGACACCCTCGGCCGACCCGTCCCGCTCTTCCGTACTACTCGTCACCCGAACAGTCTGGCCCACACCCCCTCACCGCAGCGGCCCCAAAACCCCCTGCGTCTCACACACCACCCGCCACACGTCCTTCGCCTCCCACCCCGCCTCCAACGCCTGCCGCACCGTCCGCCCCCCGAGCTCACTCATCACATGATCACTCGCGAACGACTCCGCATACCCCTCCCCGAAGTGCGCGTACATCCGTCGCCAGAACTCCGTCAGCCTCATGCCCCCAGTATCCCAACCACCCCACTCCCCTCACCCCCAACGGCCGCGCAGGGCGAAGCCCGCGCGGCCGCACCAGCAACCCACCCACCCACAGCAACCACCCCGCCACCCCCACGACGACCCGACCAAGGCGAGAGGGACGCGCTGCGGGAGGGGGCGGCGCAGGGGGTGGCCCGGAGTGGGGCGTTGCGGGTGATTTTCAGACTGCCAACGGTCCGCACCA
>NZ_JBIWOW010000027.1:0-109170 GCF_044767945.1 Kitasatospora sp. NPDC101183
AACAGCCCCCCTACGCATTTGGCCACGGGGGGCCACACCCCCCTGTGGGGGGGCGCGGGGGTTGGCGCGCACGTGTGGGGGTGAGCCGGGCGCCGGGTCGGGCGGGGGGGCCCCGGGCGTAAAAACCGGGCGGGCCCCCGACGTTTTGACTCCGGAGGTAATAGGCTGGAAGCTGTCAGCCCGTTACCGATTCTGGAAGGACCGCCGCCGTGGAGCTGGCCTCGTACGCCGACCTCGCCGTCCGGCTGGTGAACACCGAGGAGCCCGAGCGCGGCACCGACGCCCTGACCTCGGTGGAGGCCGTGCGCGGCCTCTTCTCCGACTCCTCCCGGGCCGCCGCCCTGGCCGACGAGTCCGACGTACCCCGGCTGCGGGCCGTACGGACCAGGCTGCGCGGCGTCTTCGAGGCCGCCGCCGACGGCGAGGAGGTCCGCTCCGTCGACCTGCTGAACAGCCTGCTGATGGAGTACCCCGTCAGCCCGCTGGTCTCCGGCCACGACCACCTCGACGACGCGGGCCGGCCCCGCTGGCACCTGCACCTGGCCGACAACTCCCCCACCGCCACGGCCCACTTCAGCGCGGTGGCCTGCATGGGCCTGGCCGTCCACCTCACCGAGATGGGCGCCGACCGGCTCGGCATCTGCCAGGCCGCGCCCTGCCGCAACGCCTACCTGGACACCTCGACCAACCGCTCCCGGCGCTACTGCTCCGACCGCTGCGCCACCCGCGCCAACGTGGCCGCCTACCGGGCCCGCAAGCGCCAGGAGGCCGCGGCCGCGCTCCAGCAGTCCTAGCGTTCCTCGGCCCAGACGCCCAGCTTCCGGGCCAGGCCCGGCACCCGGGCCAGCCGGGGGGCCAGCAGCAGCCGCTCCAGCCCCCTGCCCGGCGCCAGCCAGGCCGGGGAGGGGCGCAGCCGCAGCAGCACCCGGCCGAGGACGAGGTCGTCCGGCACGGGGCCGTAGGAGCGGCTGTCGCTGTCCACCGGGCGGTTGTCGGACAGCAGCCACCAACCCTTCGAGCGGCGCTCGGCGGCCCGCTTCACCACCAGCAGGTCCTGCTGGAAGGGGTGGCGGAACAGCACCACGGCCCCCGCCCTGATCGGCGCCCCGTAGCGGACCAGCAGCTGGTCCCCCTCGCGCAGGGTCGGCACCATGGACGGGCCCGCCACGTCGACCAGCCCGAACGGCAGCGCGCCGCGCTCCGTCTCCGTGCTCCGCGCCACGACTCCTCCTCCGCGCTGCCCGCCCCCAGTGTGCCGTACGGACCGTCACCCGTCCGATGTCCGGTTCGACTCGGTCTTTGGCCCTACTCCTGCCTCCCGACCGCGAAACCACGAGGGGGGAGCGGTAGTCTCGGCCGCGGGAAGACGATCTAAGGAAGGACTCCCATGTTCTCTCGTCTGTTTGCACCGCGCGTCACCGCGCACGCCCACTGCGACCTGCCCTGCGGTGTGTACGACCCCGCGCAGGCCAAGCTGGAGGCCGAGTCGGTCAAGGCCACCCAGGAGAAGTACCAGGCCAACGAGGACCCGCACTTCCGCGCCCGCGCCGTCATCATCAAGGAGCAGCGCGCCGAGGCCGTCAAGCACCACATCTCGGTGCTGTGGAGCGACTACTTCAAGGCCCCGCACTTCGAGAAGTACCCGCAGCTGCACCAGCTGATCAACGACACCCTCAAGGCCGCCTCGGCCGCGAAGGCGTCGACGGACCCGGCCACCGGCCAGGCCCTGCTGGACCTGATCGCCGAGGTCGACAAGATCTTCTGGGAGACCAAGCAGGCCTGAGCCTGACGCGTCGCCACCCGGCCGCCCCCGTCCGCACCGTCGGACGGGGGCGGTCGTGCGTCCGACGGCACGGGAAGCCTCGGTAAGGGTTGCCTGCCCTGAGCGGCTGTTATGCTGCCGGGGCGTCCGAGGGAGAAGTCCGGTGAGAGTCCGGCGCTGACCCGCAACGGTGTGCGGAGCCCGTACGGCCCCGCCAGCCCGATCGCCCCCGGCCGCGGACTCCCGACGACTCGCCGCGGACTGCGAGGGGACGGCACCCCGGCCCAGCCCGGCAGGCGGCCCGGCCCGGCGCACCCACGGCCCGAGGCAAAGCGCAGCCGCCCGTGACCGTGAGCACCAGCCCGCCGCCCCCGCGCCGAATACCCGCCCTGCCCCTGGCCCTCGGCCTGGCCCTCGCCCTGCTCGTCTCCCTCGTCTGCGGGGTCGCCCTCGGCGCCGCCGGGCTCGACCTCCCGCACGTCCTGCGGCTGCTCGGCGCCGGACTGACGGGCGGACGGCTGGAGGCGGACGAGGCCTCCGCCTACGCGATCGTCTGGCAGATCCGGCTGCCGCGCACCGTCCTGGCCGCCGTGGTCGGCGCCGGACTGGCCGCCACCGGCGTCGCCGTACAGGCGCTGGTGCGCAACGCGCTCGCCGACCCGTTCGTCCTCGGCATCTCCTCCGGCGCCGCCGTCGGCGCCAACGCCGTGATCCTGCTCGGTGCCTTCTCCGCGCTCGGGATCTGGGCGATCTCCGTCTCCGCCTTCGGCTCGGCGCTGGCCGCCATGGCCCTGGTCTACCTCGCCGCCCGCACCGCGTACGGGCTCACTCCCCTGCGGCTGGTGCTCACCGGCACCGCGCTGTCCTACGGGTTCTCCGCCGTCACCTCCCTGATGGTCTTCTCCGCCGACCGGGGCGAGGCCGCCCGGGACGTCATGATGTGGCTGCTCGGCAGTCTCGGCGGCGCCACCTGGGGCTCGGTGCCGATCGCCGCCGGGACCGTCCTCGCCGGCCTCGCCTACCTGGCCTGCGCCGCGGGGCGGTTGGACGCCCTCGCCATGGGCGACGAGACCTCCGCCTCCCTCGGCGTGGACCCGGACCGGCTGCGCCGCGAACTGTTCGTCGTCACGGCCGCCGTCACCGGAACCGTCGTCGCCGTCAGCGGGGCGATCGGCTTCGTCGGGCTGCTGATGCCCCACCTGGCCCGGATGCTGGTCGGCGCCGGGCACCGCCGGGTGCTGCTGATCGCCCCGCTCGCCGGGGCCCTGCTGCTGGTCTGGGTGGACATCGCCTCCCGCACCCTGCTGGCCCCCGCCGAACTGCCCGTCGGCGTCTTCACCGCCGTGCTCGGGGTGCCCGCCTTCCTGCTGATGATGCGCCGCCGCGGCCACGCCCTGGGAGGCCGCTGATGGCGAAGCCCGAAGAGCTCAGTGTGGAGGGCGTCTCCGTGGAGCTGGCCGGGGCGAAGCTCGTCCATGAGGTGAGCCTCAGGGCCGAGCCCGGGCAGGTGGTCGGGTTGATCGGGCCCAACGGCAGCGGCAAGTCCACGCTGCTGCGCTGCGTCTACCGGGTGCTGCGCCCGGCGGGCGGGGCCGTACGGCTGGACGGCGACGACCTGCACGCCCTCACCCCGCGCGAGACCGCCCGCCGGGTCGCCGCGCTGACGCAGGAGCACTCCGCCGAGTTCGACTTCACCGTGGCCGAGGTCGTCGCCATGGGACGGCTGCCGCACCGGCGCGGCCTCTCCGGCCCCGACCCGGCGGACGGGGAGCGCTGCGCCGAGGCCATGCGCCGGGTCGGCGTGGACCACCTCGCCGAGCGGGGCTTCCTGAACCTGTCCGGCGGCGAGAAGCAGCGGGCCCTGATCGCCCGGGCGCTCGTCCAGGAGCCCCGGCTGCTGGTGCTGGACGAGCCCACCAACCACCTCGACATCGCCCACCAGTTGGAGGTGCTCGCACTCGCCCGCGAGGCCGGGCCGACGGTGCTCACCGCGCTGCACGACCTCAACCTCGCGGCGGGCCACTGCGACCTGCTGTACGTGCTGCGGGCCGGCCGGATCGTCGCCTCCGGGCCGCCCGAGGAGGTGCTGCGCCCCGCGCTGCTGGCCGAGGTGTTCGGCGTCCGGGCCACGCCCGTCCGGCACCCCGGAACCGGCGCCCTCCAGCTGCTGTTCGACCGTCTCTAGGAGAACCACCATGCGTACCAAGCCCGTTGCCGCCACGGCCCTGCTCGCCCTCGGCCTCACCGCCTGCGGCGCGGAGATCGCCCCCGCCGAGAAGCCGGCCGCCGCCTCCGCGCACTACCCGGTGACCGTCGACAACTGCGGCACGAAGCTGACCTTCGCGCAGAAGCCCGCCCGGACGGTCACCAACGACGTCGGCATCACCGAGCTGATGTTCGCCCTCGGCCTCTCCGACCGGATGGCCGGCTACGTGATGCCCGACGACAAGGGCCAGATCGACAAGGTGGCCTGGAAGGGCGAGTACGAGAGGACCACCTGGCTCTCCAAGAAGGTGATCACCAAGGAGATCGCCCTGGACGCCAAGGCCGACCTGGTCTTCGCCGGCTGGCACTACGGCTTCGACGAGGGCAGCGGGATCACCCCGGCGGCGTTCAAGGCCCTCGGCGTGGAGTCGTACGTGCTCACCGAGTCCTGCCGCAGCGGCAAGGGCGGCGAGCGCGGCGTGATGGACCCGCTGGAGGCGCTCTACACCGACCTCGCCAACCTCGGCGAGATCTTCGACGTCCGCGAGCGCGCCGACAAGCTGATCGCCCACTTCAAGGCGCAGATCGATGCGACCGTGCGCCCCGTGAACCACCCGTCCGTCTTCCTCTACGACAGCGGCCAGGACAAGCCGTTCACCGCCGGGAGGTTCGCCGCCGCGGACGAGATCATCGCCAAGGCCGGCGGCGTGAACGTCATGCACGACCTGGCCGACTCCTGGGTGACCACCGGCTGGGAGAGCGTGGTGCAGCGCGACCCCGAGGTGATCGTGATCAACAACTACGGCTCGGTGAGCGCCGAGGAGAAGCGGAAGTTCCTCAAGTCGCTGCCCGCGCTGGCCGGCGTCTCCGCGATCAGGAACGACCGGATCTTCGTCATGGACTACGTCGACCTCGTGGAGAGCCCCCGCAACCCGGCCGCGATCTCCTCGCTCGCCCAGTACCTGAGCCTGCCCGCCCTGGCCCGCTGACCTCAGGATTTTCATCGGCCGGGCCTGGGAGGAACCGGGCCCGGTCGGTACTCTCGGAGGCATGATCCGCACCGCCGTCGCCAGCGACGTCCCCGTCATCCGCGCCATGATCCGCGAACTCGCGGAGTACGAGAAGGAACCGCAGGCGGCCGTGGCCACCGACGAGCAGCTGCACGCCGCGCTGTTCGGCCCGCAGCCGGCGCTGTTCGGCCTCATCGCCGAGGACGACACGACCGGCGAGCCGGTCGGTTTCGCGGTCTGGTTCCTCAACTTCTCGACCTGGCGCGGCACCCACGGGATCTACCTGGAGGACCTCTACGTCCGCCCCGAGGCGCGCGGCGGCGGCCACGGCAAGGCGCTGCTGCTGGAGCTGGCGCGGATCGCCGTCGAGCGCGGATACTCGCGGGTGGAGTGGTCGGTGCTGGACTGGAACCAGCCCTCGATCGAGTTCTACGAGTCCCTCGGCGCCGTACCGATGACGGGCTGGACGGTCTACCGGCTCACCGGCGAGGCGCTCACCGCCGCCGGCACCCCGCGCTGATCCGCCTGCGGCAGTCGCGCAAAGCCACTGCCACCCTGCGTCGCAATGCCTTACCATGAGTAACTCCCGCACCGTGTGCGGAAGGCAAGGCATCGACCTCGATGGCGGGAACACCTGGCATCGAACCCCTTCACGGGGTACCAAGGAAGCACAGCACGCCACCCAGGAGGCAAGGGTGTCCCAGATCGACGACGATCTCGGAGTTCAGGACTTCGTGGAGGTCCGGCTGCCCGCGGCGGGGGCCTATCTCTCGGTGCTGCGAACAGCAACCGCCGGGCTCGCGGCCCGGTTGGACTTCACCCTCGACGAGATCGAGGACCTGCGGATCGCGGTCGACGAGGCCTGCGCCATCCTGCTCCAGCAGGCCGTGCCGGGCTCGGTCCTGGCCTGCGAGTTCAGGCTGGTCGGAGACTCGTTGAAGATCACCGTCTCCGCGCCGACCACCGACGGCAAGGCCCCCGAACGGGACACCTTCGCCTGGACGGTGCTCTCGGCGCTCGCCGGCGAGGTGGACTCCTCCGTCGGCGAGGACAAGACCGTGTCCATCAGCCTGCACAAGAAGCGCGGCGGCTCCGCCGCCCACTAGCCGGCCCCTCAGCAGCACCCGTGCAAGGGCCGTCCGCCACTCCCCCGCCAGGGGCGGTCGCGGGCGGCTCCCGGTACCGCCCCGAGGGCGGTACGACCAACGAGACGAAACCGGGGCCGACGGCCCCGGTGCTCCCGGAACGGAACGGGGGAATGGCCGTGAGTGATCTGGACCGTACCGGCCTCGCGACGGCGGGCCCTGCCGTACCGACCCAGGCGAGCGTTCCCGGCCTCGCCGCCAACGACGAAGCGCACCCGAAGGACGCCCACCGGATGAGCCAGCCGACCGAGCCGACGTCTGATCCGTCGCACTCCTCGCCGACCCCGCCCGAGCCGGCGGACGAGGCCGGGGAGCCGCACGGCACGGTGCCCGCCCAGGTCACGCACCGCACCGGCGCGCCGGACCGGGAGGCGGCCCGGGCGCTGTTCGTCCGGCTGTCCGCGCTGCCCGAGGGCTCCACGGAGCGCGTCGAGCTGCGCAACCAGCTGGTGCGGATGCACATCCCGCTGGTCGAGCACCTGGCCCGGCGGTTCCGCAACCGCGGGGAGCCGCTGGACGACCTCACCCAGGTCGCCACCATCGGCCTGATCAAGTCGGTGGACCGCTTCGACCACGAGCGCGGGGTCGAGTTCTCCACCTACGCGACGCCGACGATCGTCGGCGAGATCAAGCGGCACTTCCGCGACAAGGGCTGGGCGGTCCGGGTACCGCGTCGGCTCCAGGAGCTGCGGCTGTCGCTCACCACGGCGACCAGCGAGCTCTCCCAGCGGCACGGCCGCTCCCCCACGGTGCACGAGCTGGCCGAGCACCTGGGGATCTCCGAGGAGGACGTCCTGGAGGGCCTGGAGTCCGCCAACGCGTACTCCACGCTGTCCCTGGACGTCCCGGACAGCGACGACGAGTCGCCGGCCGTGGCGGACACCCTGGGCGCCACCGACGAGGCGCTGGAGGGCGTCGAGTACCGCGAGTCGCTCAAGCCCCTGCTGGCCCAACTGCCGCCCCGGGAGCAGAAGATCCTGGTGCTGCGGTTCTTCCGCAACATGACCCAGTCGCAGATCGCCGCCGAGGTGGGGATCTCCCAGATGCACGTGTCCCGGCTGCTGGCCCGCACGTTGGCCCAGCTGCGGGAGAAGCTCCTCGTGGAGGAGTAGGCCTGACGGCCGGTCAGCGGTTCCGGCGGCCCTGTGTGCTCAGCCCTCGTGCTGGGCGTACAGGGCCGCCGTCGTGCGCGGGTTCAGCAGCGACCCGATGCCGACCAGCCCGAGCAGGCCGACCAGCGCACCGACGACGACCATCGCGCCGCCGCTCTCGAACATGTAGTAGGCGACCGGCAGGCAGATCGAGTTGGTCAGCACGGCCGGACTGCGGCCCCAGCGGCGCTCCTTGAGCAGCGCGCGGGCGGCCAGCACCGGCAGCACCCCGAGCAGCACGATGACCACGCCGCCGAACTCGTTGAGGGCCAGCTGCTTGGACTGGCCCGACAGCGCGGACACCATGTCCCAGACGCCGACGACGGCCAGCGCGGCGCCCTCCAGGGCGGTGATGGCGGCACCCAGGGTGAGCGGGACCGGGCGGGTGGTGGCGGGTGCGGTGGTTTCTGCGGTCACTCCAGCAGGGTAGCCGCCGGTTGGTCCGTACCGACCCGTAGGCTTTCCCCATGCGCGCTCTCCTGGTCGTGAACCACAAGGCCACCACCACCAGTGGCCGGACCAGGGACGTGCTGATCCACGCCCTGCGCAGCGACCTCAAGCTCGACGTCGCGGAGACGCAGTACCGGGGCCACGCGCGCGACCTCGCGCAGGAGGCCGCCACGGACGGCACGGTGGACCTGGTGGTGGCCCTCGGCGGCGACGGCACCGTCAACGAGGTGGTGAACGGGCTGCTCGCGCACGGCCCGGGCGAGAAGGTCCCGCGACTGGCCGTGGTGCCGGGCGGTTCGACCAATGTGTTCGCCCGCGCCCTGGGCCTGCCCAACGACCCGGTGGAGGCCACCGGGGCCCTGCTGGACGCGCTGGAGCGCGGGCGGGAGCGCCCGATCGGGCTGGGCAAGGCGATGACGGAGGGGCTGGCGGACCGCTGGTTCACCTTCACCGCCGGCTACGGCTTCGACGCCGGGGTGGTGGGCCGCGTCGAGGAGCAGCGCAGGGCCGGGCGCAAGTCCACCCACGCCCTGTACGTGGGGCAGGCCGTCCGGCACTACTTCACCCAGCGTGAGCAGCGCCGCCGGGGCCCCGTGAGCCTGGAAATCCCGGGCCACGAGCGGGTTCCGGGCCTGGTGATGGCGATAGTCAGCAACACCTCGCCGTGGACGTTCCTCGGCAACCGTCCGGTCTACCCCTCACCCCAGGCCTCCTTCGACACGGACCTCGACGTCTTCGGGATCACCCGGATGACGGCGTTCGGTACGGCTCGAACGATCCGTCAGATCCTGCGGTCGTACGCGCCTTCGAGCGACGGCGCCCCGCCGGCCGGGCCGAGCGGGAAGCACGTCGTCTCCTATCACGACGTCAGACACTTCACCTTGGTTTCGGAGGAACCGGCCCCGTTCCAAGTCGACGGGGACCATCTTGGAGACCGGAGTCGCGTCAGTTTCACAGGCGTTCGGCGGGCACTGCGTGTGATTGTGTGACCGGAAGGGGGGTTCGCCCTTCTTCTCGAACGCACAAGCCCCCTTCACTCCATAGAAGTACTGGCTGTGAGCTAGGCGACACCGAAGAATCAAAAATTCCTCCCCGAAGGGGGTTGTATCCGAGCCCGAGGTTTGCGAACCTCTACATGGCGATCGGGACACCTCGCAGCGACGGCCACCCCGGCTACACAGGGGAGCTGACCGCGAGACGCCCCTCGAATCGCCGAATCCCCTCCCAGCACAGACCTCCCGGGCCCGATGGGCCTTTGGTCTCTTTTGCTGTTGTGGGATTCGTGAAAGCGTTCACATTCACAAGGCCATCGATTATGCCGACCGGGTGACCCCCGCGGCAGGAGGAGTTGGACGACCATGGACTGGCGCCACCGCGCTGTCTGCCGCGAAGAGGACCCGGAGCTGTTCTTCCCGATCGGGAACACCGGTCCTGCTCTGCTGCAGATCGAGGAAGCCAAGGCCGTGTGCCGCCGCTGTCCGGTCATGGAGCAGTGCCTGCAGTGGGCGCTCGAGACCGGTCAGGATGCCGGCGTCTGGGGCGGTATGAGCGAGGACGAGCGTCGTGCGATGAAGCGCCGCGCCGCCCGCAACCGCGCCCGCACCGCCTGATTCACGCCTGAACACGGCTGCCCGATCACGCCACGTGACACGGGCCGCACACCAGCAGTGACCGCAGTACCGATCGACTCATGATCACAGGCTTCCCTGCACCTCCTGGTGAAGCCTTCCGCACAAAGGGCCTTGCTGGACCAGGCCCCGCGACACCGGACCGCCCTGCCACTTGATACTGTTCACACAGAGCAATATCGTGGACCCCAGGCGCTCACCGTGTGCAACGCACCGGTGAGGTGTCGCACCACCCAGAGCCCCTGCTCCGGCCGACTCCCCCCGACGGCCGGAACGGGTTGAGAGGCCCTGTCGACCCACCCCCCCGGTCGACAGGGCCTCGTTTCTGTTTTCCGCTCCCGCATCCCGCTTCCGGTGCCCGCCGTTTCTCGCGCGCGGGGCGCGTGGGGCGTTCACCCGGCGCGTCCGCCGTGTGCACGCCCCTGCCGCACACCTCAACGCACCGGAATCTCCAGGATCACCTTGGTCCCGCCCTCCGGTCCGGCCACCATGTCGAACGTTCCGCCGAGTTCCCCGCAGGCGAGCGTACGGACGATCTGGAGGCCGAGGTTGCCCGCCGACTTCGGGTCGAACCCCTCCGGCATCCCCCGCCCGTCGTCCTGCACGGTGATCAGCAGGTACTCCTCCGGTCTGGCCCCGCCGTTCCAACTGTCCGACCAGCCCTTGCCGGTGGCCGGCGCGCGCCCGCGCAGGGCGCTCACCTCCAGGTTGCCGGAGGCCGTCGGGCCGAAGGCGTGCTCCAGGGCGTTCTGCAGCAGCTCCGTCAGCACCATCGACAGCGGGGTGGCCACCTCGGCGGAGAGGATGCCGAAGCTGCCGGTGCGCCGGGTGTGCACCCGGCCGTCCTGGGAGAGCTCCATCGCCATCGCCAGCACCCGGTCGGCGATCTCGTCGAAGGCCACGTGCTCGTCCAGCCCCTGGGAGAGCGTCTCGTGCACGATCGCGATCGAGCCGACCCGGCGCACTGCCTCGTCGAGCGCCGCCCGGGCGGGCTCGGACTCCATCCGGCGCGACTGCAGCCGCAGCAGGGCGGCGACGGTCTGGAGGTTGTTCTTCACCCGGTGGTGGATCTCCCGGATGGTGGCGTCCTTGGTCATCAGCTCGCGGTCGCGGCGGCGCAGTTCCGTCACGTCCCGGCAGAGCACCAGCGAACCGGTCAGCGTGCCCTTGGGCTTGAGCGGGATCGCCCGCAGCGTCACCACTCCCCCCTGGGCCTCGACCTCGGTCTGCCGGGGCGCCCAGCCGCTGGCGATCTTCACCAGCGCCTCGTGGACGGCCGTGCGGGACGGCGGGGCGAGGTCGGCGGTGGCGCGGCCCAGGTGGCTGCCGACCAGGTCGGTGGTGAGGCCCAGGCGGTGGTAGGCGGAGAGGGCGTTCGGGCTGGCGTAGGTGACGATGCCGTCCGCGTCCAGGCGGATCAGGCCGTCGCCGACGCGGGGGGCGGCGTCCATGTCGGCCTGCTCGACGCCGAGGAAGGGGAAGCTGCCGGCGGCGATCATCTGGGCCAGGTCGGAGGCGCTCTGGAGGTAGGTGAGCTCCAGCCGGCTCGGGGTGCGCACGGTCAGCAGGTTGGTGTTGCGGGCGATCACCCCGAGGACCTTGCCCTCGCGGCGCACGGGGATCGACTCGACCCGTACGGGCACCTCCTCGCGCCACTCCGGGTCCCCCTCGCGCACGATGCGGCCCTCGTCGAAGGCGGCGTCCAGCAGCGGGCGGCGCCCGCGCGGGACGAGGTGGCCGACCATGTCGTCCTGGTACGAGGTGGGGCCGGTGTTGGGCCGCATCTGGGCCACGGAGACGTAGCGGATGCCGTCCCAGGTGGGGATCCAGAGCACCAGGTCGGCGAAGGAGAGGTCGGAGAGCAGCTGCCACTCCGAGACCAGCAGGTGGAGCCATTCCACGTCCGCCCCGGTGAGGGTGGTGTGGCGGCGGACGAGTTCGTTCAGCGAGGGCACAGGGCGAGGGTAGCGCCGCAGGTCCGGCGCGGGCGCGGCGGACCGTACGGCGGGCGGGGCGGGCGTACCGTCCGGCGGGCCGTCGGAGTTGTTTAGACCAATTTGCCACGGGGCCTGGACAAGCCTGATTGGTCTAGTCCACAATGAAAGGGCACCAAGGAGATGGCCCACCGCGCAACTGCCCTGACCGCGCGAGGCCGCTCCTCGGTCGGACACCGCCGAACGAGGACCCCGCACAGTTCTCGATCGTCCCCGGTGGCCGACGACAGCTCCGGGCTGCGGTGCCGCGTGGGTTGAGGGTCCCGCGTCGGCGCCGTGGCCCGTAGTGCTTTCCGGCCCCGGGCCGGTCGCCTCCCCGCACCGGATGCCCGCCGCTCACAGGACCGGGCCCCGTCCACAGGCTGTGGACGGGGCCCGGTTCACGTGTTTCAGCGCGTCTCGGTCACCTTGGCGAGGGCGCGCGGGGCGTCCGGGTCCTGGCCGCGGGCGATGGTGACCTCGTACGCGAGCAGCTGCAGCGGCAGGATCTCCAGGATCGGCTGGACCTCCTCCGGCACGCCCGGCGGCAGCGCGAAGCCGGCCGAGGCCGCGTCCACCTGGGCCTGCTGACCGACGACCACCAGGTCCGCACCCCGGCCGCGCAGCCGGTCCAGGACGGGCTGCAGGGCCTCGCCGCCCTTGCCGTCCGGGACGATCGCGATGACCGGCGAGACGTTGTCCACCATCGCCAGCGGGCCGTGCAGCAGGTCGGCGCCGGAGAACGGGGTGGCGGGGATGTAGGTGGTCTCCATCAGCTTGAGCGCCGCCTCGCGGGCGGTCGGGTAGCCGTAGCCGCGCGAGGTGATCACCAGCCGCTGGGCGAAGCGGTACCGCTCGGCCAGCGCCTTCACCTCGGCGTGGCGCTCCAGCACGCCGGCGGCCAGGGCCGGGAGGTCGCGGGCGGCCTCGCCGTCGCCGCCGCGCAGGCCCTCGACCAGCAGGTAGAGGGCGAGCAGTTCGGCGGTGTACGTCTTGGTGGCGGGCAGGGCCTTCTCCGGCCCGGCCAGCACGTCGACGTGGAACTCCGAGACCTCGGCGAGCGGGGAGTCGGGGTTGTTGGTGACGGCGAGGGTGATCGCCCCGGCCTCGCGGGCGGCCTTGGTGGAGGCCACGAGGTCGGGCGAGCCACCGGACTGGCTGACGGTGATCACCAGGACGTCGGTGAGGTCCGGCTTGGCCCCGTACGCGGTGGTGGTGGACATCGAGGTCAGACCGGCGGGCTTGCCGAGCAGGATCTCGATCAGGTACTTGGCGTACAGCGCGGCGTTGTCCGAGGTGCCGCGCGCGGTCAGCAGGACGAAGCGGGGCTTGCGGCCGGCGATCTCGGCCGCGACCCGGCGGATCTTCGGGGCGCCCTCGTCGAGGATGCGCCGCAGGACGGCCGGCTGCTCGGCCATCTCCGCCGCCATGATCCGGCCGGGAACGGTCTGAGGGTCGGACATCTGGATGTGCCTCCGATGAGATGGGTCGACCCCGCGCGGGCGGGCGCCCGGCGGGGACCTCTACGGCGGCGAGTCCGCACACTCGCTGCGGGTGACGCACTTCGGGCATGTCCTCGGACACGCCCTGGCGGTCATCGTACGGGCAGCGAGCCCGCGGGGCCTGTGCACGCCCCGCCCCCACGGCGGGGCGTGCGCAGGCGGCGGGTCAGGACTGGGTGTTGATGAGCTGGTCGATCGCGGCGTCGGCCTCCTTGGTGGCCTGGTCCACGGACTTGCCCTTGAGGATGGCGGTCAGCATGTCGGGCAGGATCTTCTGCTTCTCGACCGCGCCCCAGCCGGGGGCCAGCGGGGTGAACCAGGCGTCCGGCACGGCGTTGGCCGCGGCGGCGGTGGTCGGCTTGTTCTTGAGCGGGGCCAGCTGGGTGAGGTTGTTGGGCAGGATGTCCTTGTCGGCCAGGGCCTGCTGGGACTTGCCGCTGGTGAACATCCGCACCCAGTCGGTGGCCAGCGCCGTCTGCTGGGACTTGGCGGTGACGGCGAGGTCGGAGCCGCCGATGAAGGTGGGCAGCGGCTTGCCGTCCGGGCCGGGCATGGTGGCGAGCTTGACGGCGTCCTTGAGGCTCGGGTCACCGGTGACCGGGGCGCTGACGCTGGCGGCCTCGTAGCCGTTGCCGTAGAACGCGGCGGCGTGGCCGCGCGCCATCGACTCGTACTGGTTCTGCTCGTTGGCCGTCTGGTCGCCCTTGTTGTACTTGCGCACCAGCTCGACGAAGTGGGTGATGCCCTGCACGGACTTGGGGTCGTGCAGGGTGCCGTGCCAGTTGCCCGAGGAGTCGAACTTGGCGATGCTGCCGCCGTACGCGGCCACGTAGCTCGCCGCCGCGTACCAGTACGGGCCCGGCAGGTAGAGCGGGGAGAAGGACTTGTCGGACTTGTTCTTCTCGGCGATCTTGTCGAGCGCCGCCGTCAGGTCCGTCTCCGTCTTCGGGAACTCGGCACTGCCGGTGGCCTGCTGGAAGGCGGCCGAGTTGTAGATGGCGACGCGGGCGCCGGCGTAGTACGGCACGCACCAGAGCTTGTCCTGGTACGTACAGGTGTTGGCGAGCGCCTTGATCCAGGCGTCGGAGTTGTCGAAGCTGCTGCGGTCCACCGGGGCGAGCGCGCCGGAGAGCACGTACTTCATGGTCTCGGTGTTGCCGAGTTCGACCACGTCGGGGGCGCTGCCGTCGGCGATGGCCTTGTCCAGCTTGCTGACCTTGTCGGCCCAACCCTGGTACACCAGCCGCAGGGTGACCTTGGGGTACTTCGCCGCGAACTCGTCGTTGACGCGCTGGACGAGGTCGGGCCAGTTCTTCTGGGCGTCGTCCATCAGCCAGACGGTGACGGTGCCGCTCGCGGCCTTGGGGTCGGAGGCGGGGCTCTTGTCGGCCGAGGTCGAGCCCGAGGATGAGCAGGCCGTGAGGCCGATCGCGAGCGCCATGATGCCGAACGTCGTCTTGAGTTGACGCGTCTTCACGCCATCCTCCGAAGGGTTGAGAGCCGTGTTGCCCACCGGCGGCGTGCTGGCGCCCGCCACGGAGAGTCCGGGCCGGGGCGGCGAAGAGCGTTCGGGGAGGGCCGATACCACATCCGGTGAGGTTGAAGTTCGAACCGGATGCAGTGGACTCTGGCCTAGACCAAGGGTGGTGTCAACGGCCAAAAGCCTTTGTTGCCACGGCCGTTGCAGAGCCGTTGTACCCCGTGGCGATCAGTTGCCTCATCGTCACCCTAAGTGGAACTTAAGACCGATTTAAGGCCCACTTGAGGGAGCACGGTCATATGACTCCCTCGCAGGTCAACGGGGTGGAAACGGAACGGGCCCGCCATGCGACATGCGCATGACGGGCCCGTTCACCCGACGCTCCCTCATCACTGAGGGTGACGTCTGTCGGAGCTTCAGCCGATCGCTCCCGACTGCCCGGTGAGGACCTCCACGGCCGCCAGCCCGCAGACCCGGGCGGCGCCGTGGGTGGCGATGTGGAGCGCGCCGGTGGGCTCGGACTGGGGCAGCCCCATCTCGACCACGGCGGCGTCCGGCCGGGCCGCCACCAGGCGGCTCAGCGCGGCGGCCATCCAGGCGTGCCGGTGCGCGTCCCGGACCACCAGCACCAGGCGACGGCCCTCGGCCCCGGCCACCACCTCGGCGACCAGCGCGTCCAGCAGCTCCGGCGAGGCCTGGGAGGGCGACACCTCGCGGGTGCGGGTGCCGGGGAAGCGGTCGGCCAGCATCCCGGCCACGCCCCACGGGGTGACGTCGCCGACGGCGATGTTCGGCTCGTCCGAGAACGAGGCCACGTACGGCCGCTCGGTCACCGGCAGCACCTCGCGGCCCGGCGCCCGGACCACCTTGAGGGCCCGTCGGGCGGCGCGCAGGCCGACCGCGAGGTCCGGCTCGGGCTGCTCGCCCTGGGCCGCGATCCGGGCCCAGCTGCCCAGCGAGCGGACCCGCTGGGCGGCGTCGGCCAGGCGCTCCTCGGAGATCCGGCCCGAGCGCACGCCCGCCACGATGGCGTCGCGCAGCATCAGCACGGTCTCCTCGTCGGCCAGCCCGCCGCCCACGCAGATCGCGTCCGCGCCGGCCGCCAGGGCCAGCACGGTGCCCTCGCCCATGCCGAAGGTGTCGGCGATGGCGCCCATCTCGATCGCGTCGCTGACGATCAGGCCCTGGTAGCCCAGGCCGCCGTCCTCGGGCGCGGCGCGCAGCAGGTCCCGCAGCACGGCCGGGCTCAGGGTGGCCGGCAGCTTCGGGTCCAGCGCCGGGATCATGATGTGGGCCGTCATCACGGCCTTGGTGCCGGCGGCGATGGCCGCCTCGAAGGGCACCAGGTCGCGGGCGCGCAGCACGTCCAGGTCGACGTCGATGACCGGCAGGCCGTGGTGGGAGTCCACCGCGGTGTCGCCGTGGCCGGGGAAGTGCTTGGAGCAGGCGGCCACGCCGGCCGACTGCAGGCCCTCGACCCAGGCGGCGGTGTGCCGGGCGCACAGCTTCGGGTCGGCGCCGAAGGAGCGGACGCCGATGACCGGGTTGCGCGGGTTGGAGTTGACGTCGGCGGTGGGCGCCCAGTTGTAGTTGACGCCGGCGGCGGCCAGCGCCCGGCCCAGCTCGCGGGCGACGTCCCGGGTCAGCCCCGGGTCGTCGATGGCGCCGAGCGCGTGGTTGCCCGGCCAGGAGGAGCCGGAGCCGGCCTCCAGGCGGGTGACGTCGCCGCTCTCCTCGTCGATGGCGACGAGCAGGTCGGGGTTCTCGGCGCGCAGCGCGGCGGTGAGCGCGGACAGCTGGTCGAGGTCGACCACGTTGCGGTCGAACAGCGCGACGGAGCCGAGGCCGGCGGCGAGGTGGCGGCGCAGCCACTCCGGCGGCTCGGTGCCGACGAAGCCGGGCTGCAGGACGGTCAGCGCGTCCCGGTGCAGCTGGTCGCTGTCCAGGGAGGTGGGGACGAGGATGCTCACGTCGACTCAGCCCTTCACGGCGCCGTCGGTCAGACCGCCGACCGCCTTGCGCTGCAGGAAGATGAACAGGATCAGGACCGGCAGGGCGAACATCGTCGAGGCGGCCATGGTGGCGCCCCAGTCGTTGCCGAAGGCGGTCTTGAAGGAGGACAGCCACAGCGGGAGGGTCTTGCCCTCGTCCTTGTTGAGGATCAGGACGAGCGGGAACTCGTTCCACGCCGTGATGAAGCCGAACAGCGAGGTCGACATCAGTCCGGGGGCGAGCAGCGGGAAGATCACCTTCACGAAGGCCTGGGGGCGGGTGCAGCCGTCCACCATGGCCGACTCCTCCAGCTCCTTGGGCACGGCGGCGATGAAGCCGCGCAGCGTCCAGATGGTGAAGGGCAGGACCATCATCATGTAGAAGAGGGTCAGCGGGACCAGGCTGTTCAGCATGTCGTTGTCGCGCGAGATGATGTAGACCGCGATGGTCATCACCTCCCACGGGGCCATCTGCGCCATCATGACGACCAGCACGAACCCCTTGCGGCCGCGGAACTTCATGCGCGCGAGGGCGAAGGACGCCATGGTCGCGATGAACAGCGACAGCAGCACCGCGCTGACCGTGACGACCACGCTGTTGGTGACGTACGTCCAGAAGTTCTCGGCCCCGGTGGCGGTGGTGTAGTGCTCCAGCGTCGCGCTGAACGGGATGAACACCGGCGTCTTGCTGGTGATGTCCTGGTCCTTCTTGAAGGACGTGGCGATCATCCAGTAGACGGGGAAGATGAAGAAGACGATGAGGACGACCGCGATCACGTTCGGCCAGGTACGTCCGAAGAGAGAGCGCCTCACAGCTCGTCCTCCTGCTTGATCAGGATGCGGAAGTAGTACGCCATCAGCACGACCAGCATCAGGATCGTGAGCACGGCGATCGCGGAGCCGACGCCGTAGTGCTGGCCGGAGGAGCCCTCCAGGAAGGCGTGCACGGGGAGGGTCCGGGTGAGCTTGTCGGGGCCACCGGCGTTGATGGCGTAGACCTGGGTGAAGCACTTGAAGACCCAGATGATCTCCAGGAACGTCGTGGCCAGGAAGAAGGGCTTCAGGTTGGGGAAGATCACCAGGCTGAAGATCTTGCTCGAGCCGGCGCCGTCCATGCGGGCGGCCTCGTACAGCTCCTTGGGGATGGTCGTCAGCGCGGCGTACATGTTGAACGCCACGAACGGGATCGACATCCAGACGATCAGCAGGATGATGACGAAGAACGTCGTGTACTCGTCGCTCGTCCAGTTGTAGCCGGCCATCGAGTGCCAGCCGGCCTTGTCCAGCATCCAGTTGACGACGCCGTACTGGGAGTCGAACAGCCAGGTGTAGACCGTGGTGGCGGCGACGATCGGCATGGCCCAGGCCAGCACCAGCGCGATGGACAGCGCGAAGCGCATCTTCTTGCCGAGGGTGTTGAGCAGCAGGCCGACCAGGGTGCCGGCGACCATGATCAGCACCACGTTGACCGCCGTGAAGGCGATGGTGCGACCGGTGACCGCCCAGAACTCCGGGTCGCTCAGCTGCTCCTTGTAGTTGTCGAAGCCGGTCCACTCCGTGAGGTGCATGACCAGCTGGCGCCTGTTGAGGTTCTGGAACGACAACAGGAAGATCTTCACCAGCGGCCAGCCCAGCAGCGCGATGGTGGCCACCGTGGCGGGTAGCAGCAGGGCGTACGGCGCGAAGCGGGCGCCCAGGCCCGGGCCGCCCGCGGATCTGGTGCGCTTCGACGCGGCGTGCCCGCCGCCGCCGTTGCCGGCACCGCTCACTTCCTTGGCCACGACCTCGTCCCCCGACTCCGGGGACGGTGTCTGCACCCGCTCCGAATGCACAGCCATCGTTCTCACTTCCTCACAACCGGCCACGACGGACAGGCGTCGCCCACCGGCCCCCCGCCGGGGGCCGGTGAGCGACGCCGCTCAGCACTTACTGCTTCTGGTTGAGACGCTTCGCGATCTCGTCGTCCGCCTTCTTGGCCGCGGCGACGGGGTCACCCGTCAGGGCCGCGGTCAGGAACTCCTTGATCGGGTTCGGGTTGTCCTCGACGCTCGCCCAGTTGGGGGTGTTCGGGGTGATGGCGCCGACGGCGGCGGCCTTCTGGGCGGCGACGGCGAAGTCACCCTTGATCTGGCTGTTCAGCTTGGCCTTGTTCGGGATGCTGCCGGACGCGGCGAACATGCTCTCGTTCTTGTCGTTGAGAGCGATCTTCAGGAAGTCCTTGGCCATGTCGGTGTTCTTGCTCTGCGCGGCGATCGCCAGGTTCGAGCCACCGAGGAACACGCCGGACGCCTTGTCGGCGGTCTTGCCGGGGAGCGGGAAGAACCCGACCTTGCTGGCCGGCAGGACCTCCTCCTTCGGGAGCTCCCAGCCGAGGCCGATCATGGCGCCGACGTCACCCTTGCCGAAGACGTCCTTCTGCTGCGGGGTGGCCTCGTCCTTGTCCTTCGGACCGGTGACCGAGTAGCTCTGGAGCTTCTTGTAGGTCTCGAAGGCCTTCTGCGCCTCGGGCGAGGACAGGCCGCCGGCCCACTTGTCGCCGTCCTTCTTGGCGATCTTGCCACCCTCGGAGGTGAGCAGACCGAAGTAGACGTACCACTCCTGACCCGGCATGTAGATCGGGTCGGCAACGCCGGCGGTGGCCTTGAGCTTGTCGAGGTCGGTGTAGAACTCGTCCAGGGTCTTCGGGGTGTCGGTCAGACCGGCCTTGGCCCAGAGGTCCTTGTTGTAGGCGACCACGCGGTTGGTGACGTACCACGGGGCGGCGTACTGCTTGCCGTCCAGGATGGCCGACTCGTTCTGGTTGGCGGCCCAGTCGTCGCCACCGAGGGCGGACTTGTCCTTGGTGATGTCCAGCAGACCGCCCGAGGCGGCGTAGCCGGCGGTCTGGGTGTTGCCGACCTCGAGGACGTCGACCGAGCCCTCGGAGAGCGCGGCGGTGACCTTGGCACCGATGCCGCCCCACTCCTGGGTGGCGAACTCGACCTTCGAGCCCGGGTAGGCGGTCTCGAACTCGGTCTTCACGGAGTCGGTCCAGCCCTTGGGAGCCGTGCCGCTCATCGTCCACACCTTGAGCGTCTTGCCCTTGTACTTGTCGGGCGAGGAGGCAGCGCTGGTCGACGACGAACCACCCTTGTCGTCCGACTTCTTGCTGTCCGAGCCACAAGCCGCGAGGCCGACGACCATTGCTGCGACGCCGACCGCCGCGATGAGCTGACGCTTCACGCCATCCTCCTGAGGGATGCCTGGGTACCCCACGTCGGGTGGCAGCGGCATACCCACGCAAAGCGGGAGGAAAGGTGCCGCGGACCCCTTCGAACGGGTGGGGGGATTCATCGGAACCGGCCTAGTGGTGTAGACCAGATGCCTGGAGCTTGGCCTAGACCAATGGGCCTGTCAACGGCCGTTGGACCGATCTCGACCACCCGTTATCAAGCCGACACCGCACATCGTTCATCGCGTGATGAGGTATTCGTTCCGTAGCCATACATGCAACGATGTGGTCCGTTAACGATGTGGCGGGGCCTGAAAAGGCCCCGCGAGAAGCGGGAGAACAGGCCGGATGAGCAGCGACGGGGGAACCAGCGCCCAGGTCAACGACCCCGAGGTGAAGAACCTCCCCACGCAGGCCGGCACCGACCCGACCGCACGCGTCCCCAAGTACTACGGCCTCAAGCGGCACCTGCTCCAGCTCACCGAGACCCAGCCCGCCGGAACGCCCGTACCACCGGAGAGGGCGCTCGCCGCCCAGTTCGACACCTCCCGCACCACCGTGCGCCAGGCCCTCCAGGAGCTGGTCGTCGAGGGCCGGCTGGAGCGCATCCAGGGCAAGGGCACCTTCGTCGCCAAGCCCAAGGTCGCCCAGGCGCTGCAGCTCACCTCCTACACGGAGGACATGCGCGCCCAGGGCCTGGAGCCCGCCTCCCGGCTGATCGAGATCGGCTACATCACCGCCGACGACCGGCTCGCGCCGCTGCTCGACATCAAGCCCGGCGGGCGCGTGCTGCGCATCGAGCGCCTGCGCCTGGCCAACGGCGACCCGATGGCCATCGAGGTCGCCCACCTCTCCGCCAAGCGCTTCCCCGCGCTGCGCAAGAACCTGGCCAAGCACAACTCCCTCTACACCGCGCTGCGCGAGGTCTACGGGGTCACCGTCGCCGAGGCGGAGGAGACCATCGAGACCACCCTCGCCAACCCGCGCGAGGCCGGCCTGCTCGGCTCCGACCTCGGCCTGCCGATGCTCCAGCTCTCCCGCCACTCCTTCGACGCGGACGGCGCACCGGTCGAGTGGGTCCGCTCCATCTACCGGGGCGACCGCTACAAGTTCATCACCCGCCTCAAGCGCCCGGAGTAGGGGACGCCGCGCCCGCGCCGCCCCGGCGCACGCGGGCGCGCGGCGGTCCGTCCGGTGGGAAGTTGTGCCGTTCCCGGTGACATGGGTCACGTCATGCTCTACATTTCGCAGCCGTACCGACCGTCGATCACCGCTGGTGCCGCTCGGCGGGCTCGTGGGGGGCGCACGGCTCCCCAGGGCTGCGGCATCGACGGGGAGCTACCCTCCGGAGCGCAGCCGAGATGCCCTCAGAACCCGATCCACTCGCAGCCGACACACCCCAGACGACCGGACAGCCCGTACCGGCGGTGACGCCCGAACGGGTCCTGGCCGGGCTCGCCCTGCTCGTGCCGATCGTCGCGATGCTCTGGGTGTCCTCCTACGACAAGACCGACCCGGCCGTGTCCGGCGTCCCCTTCTTCTACTGGTACCAGCTGCTCTGGGTACCTGTGTCGGCGGTCTTCACCGTCGCCGCCTACCTGCTGATCAACCGTGACGAGAAGGCCCGCAAGGCGGCCCGCAGCGGAGGCGTGCGATGAAGGACGTCAACGTGCCGGCCCTGGTGGTCTTCGTCCTCTTCTTCGCCCTCGTCACCGTGATGGGCTTCCTCGCCTCCCGCTGGCGCCGCGCCGGCGACGCCGCGCACCTGGACGAGTGGGGCCTGGGCGGGCGCAGCTTCGGCACCTGGGTGACCTGGTTCCTGCTCGGCGGCGACCTCTACACCGCGTACACCTTCATCGCCGTCCCCGCGGCGGTGTACGCGACGGGCGCGGCCGGCTTCTTCGCGGTGCCGTACACGATCATCGCCTACCCCCTGGTCTTCCTCTTCCTCCCCCGGCTCTGGTCGGTCTCCCGGGTGCACGGCTACGTCACCCCGGCCGACTTCGTGCGCGGGCGCTACGGCTCGCGGCCGCTCTCCCTGGTGGTCGCGCTCACCGGCATCCTCGCCACCATGCCGTACATCGCGCTGCAGCTCGTCGGCATCCAGGCGGTGCTGGACGTGCTCGGCGTCGGCGGCGGGGCGGACGCCAACTGGTTCGTCAAGGACCTGCCGCTGTTCCTCGCCTTCGGCGTGCTGGCCGCCTACACCTACTCCTCCGGGCTGCGCGCCCCGGCGCTGATCGCCTTCGTCAAGGACGCGCTGGTCTACATCGTGATCATCGTCGCGGTGATCTACATCCCGATCCGGCTCGGCGGCTACGGCCACATCTTCGACTCGGCCGCCGCCCACTTCAAGGCCGCCAAGACCGGCTCGATGACTGTCCCGGTGGACAAGCAGTGGGTGTACGCCACGCTCGGCCTCGGCTCGGCGATGGCGCTGTTCATGTACCCGCACTCGGTGACGGGCGTGCTGGCGTCCAAGTCCCGCAACACCGTGCGCCGCAACATGGCGATCATGCCGGCGTACTCGCTGATGCTCGGCCTGCTGGCGCTGCTCGGCTTCATGGCCATCGCGGCCGGCATCGGCAGCGGGGACAAGAACTTCAACACCCAGCTCTCGGTGCCGCAGCTGTTCGCGAACATGTTCCCGGACTGGTTCACCGGCGTGGCCTTCGCCGCGATCGGGATCGGCGCGCTGGTGCCGGCCGCCATCATGTCCATCGCGGCGGCCAACCTGTTCACCCGCAACGTCTACAAGGAGTGGCTCAAGCCCGCCGCCACCCCCGCCGACGAGACCCGGGTGGCCAAGCTCGTCTCGCTGCTGGTGAAGGTCGGCGCGCTGGTCTTCGTCCTCGGCATGGACAAGCAGGCCGCGATCAACCTCCAGCTCCTCGGCGGCCTGTGGATCCTGCAGACCTTCGTGGCGATCGTCGGCGGCCTGTTCACCCGCTGGTTCCACCACTGGGCGCTGTTCGCCGGCTGGGCGGCCGGCATGGTCTACGGCACCTGGCAGGCGTACGAGCAGCACACCCCGAAGGTCAAGCACTTCGGCGGCAACGCGGCCGAGATCCCCGGGATCGGCCAGCTCGGCTACATCGGCCTGACGGCCTTCGCGCTCAACCTGATCGTCTCGGTGGCGCTCACCCTGGTCCTGCGGGCCGTGAAGGCGCCGGTCGGACGGGACGAGACGGCACCCGGCGACTACAGCGCCGAGGGCGGTGGTGAGGAGCCGAAGAACGCGCCGGAGCCCGTAGCGGCGCACTGATTCCCGCCGCACGCGCCCTGTGGTCGCGCCGCCTTCTCCGTGAACACTGGAAAAGGCGGCGCGATCATATGTATGAACTGACGTGCACGCCGGGCACCACCAGACCGGACCGGCGAACGGCCGGAACCTGATCGACCCACGGGGAGCTCGCGGTCATGGCAGAACTCGGCACCACCCTCAACGGCCAGCACCAGCCCACGCAGCACCAGAACGGCCAGCACTCGAACGGCCACCACCACCTCGCGACCCACCGGCCCGCCGCCACCCGGCTGCCGTCCCTGCTGATCGCCACCCGGCACGGCGAGTCCACCGCCAACGTCGAGTTCCAGCTCGCCGACGCCACCGGCGCCCTCAGCGTCCCGATCAGCTGCCGCGACGCCGACATCCCCCTCTCCCTGCACGGCCGGCAGCAGGCCCAGGGCCTCGGCCGGTGGTGGGCCGGCCTGCCCGCCGCCGACCGCCCGCGCAGCGTCTGGTGCTCCCCGTACGTCCGCACCGCCGAGACCGCCCGGATCGCGCTCGCCCAGGCCGCCGGCCTCGGCGCCGTGCCCGTCACCCTCGCCGTCCGCTACGACGAGCGGCTGCGCGACCGCGAACTCGGCATCCTGGAGATGCTGCCCAAGGCCGCCATCGAGGCCAAGCACCCGGAGGAGGCCGCCCGCCGCCGCAAGATGGGCGAGCTGTACTACCGCCCGCCCGGCGGCGAGTCCTGGGCGGACGTCGCCCTGCGGGTGCGCAGCCTGCTGCGGGACGTCGGCGAGGAGGAGGCCGGACGGCCCGTCCTGCTCGTCGCGCACGACTGCACCGTGCTGATGCTGCGCTACGCGCTCGACCGGCTCACCGAGGAGCAGCTCGTCGCCCTCGGGCCGGTGCTCAACTGCTCGACCAGCCTGTGGCGCGCCCAGGACGGGCGGCTGCGCCCGGAACAGTGGAACGGCGTCGGGCACCTGGGGGCGGCGAGCTAGCTCCCGCCGAAGCACCGCCGGTAGGCCAGCGGCGTCGTGCCCAGCCGGCGCCCGAAGTGGTGCCGCAGCGCCGCCGCGTTGCCGAAGCCGCAGCGGGCCGCGATCGCGTCCACCGGCTCGGTGGTGGACTCCAGCAGCCGCTGGGCCAGCAGCACCCGCTGCCCGACCAGCCAGCGGTGCGGGGTGGTGCCCGTCTCCTGCTGGAAGCGCCGGGCGAAGGTGCGCGGCGACAGGTGTGCCCGGGCCGCCAGCTGCTCGACGGTCGCCTCCTCATCCAGGTGGTGGCGCATCCAGTCGAGCAGCGGCGCCAGCGAGACGCCGTCGCGCTCGGGGAGCGGGCGGTTCACGAACTGGGCCTGCCCGCCCTCCCGGTGGGGCGCCACCACCATCCGGCGGGCGATCTCCCGGGCCACCTCGGCTCCCTGGAGCCTGCGCACCAGGTGCAGGCAGGCGTCGATGCCGGCGGCCGTCCCGGCCGAGGTGAGCACGGGGTCGTCGTCCACGTACAGCACGTCGGCCTGGACGGCGGTGGCCGGGAACCGCCGGGCCAGCTCCTCGCTGTGCCGCCAGTGGGTGGCCGAGCGGCGGCCGTCCAGCAGCCCGGCGGCGCCCAGGATGAAGGCGCCGCTGCAGATGGACAGCACCCGGCCGCCGTCGGCCACCACCTGGCGCAGCGCCTCCAGCAGCGGCTCCGGGTAGGACTCGCGCAGGGCGGAGGCCGTCACCACGGCGAGGTCGGCGCCGGCCAGGCGCTCGGGCCCGTGGGGGACGTCCATCGTGAAGCCCGCGTGGGTGGCGTGCGGGCCCCGGCGGGCGCCGGCGATCGCGAAGTCGTACCCCGGCAGGCCCTCCGCCGTGCGGTCCAGCCCGAACACCTCGCAGGCCACGCCCAGCTCGAAGGGGTGGACCTCCTCCAGCACCACGGCGACGACGTTCTTCAGCATGCCGCCAGGATGCCCGGCCACCCGGTGGCGGCGGAAGGGCCGCGGTGGCAGGAATTCGACGGCATCGGGTGTTCCTGCCACTCGTGGGCCCCGCGGCGCCCGGCCAGAGTGGAGCCATGGACAGCGACACCCTCGCCGGCGTGCTCGCCATCGCCGGCGCCGTCGGCGGCTTCGGCCTCCTCGGCACGATGATCGGACGCGAACTCGGCCGCGGCCCCGCGGCCGGCACCTACCTCCGCCCCGGCGGCCACCGGGCCGACCCGGACCACCTCGACCGGCTGTACGGCACCATGCCCGCCGCCTCCCTGCGCCCCTCGGCCGACCCGGCGACCCTCCCGGTACGGAGCACCCCCCGGATCACCACCGACCACGGCTCCGGCACACTGGCCGGATGGACATCCTCATCCGACGGGCCCTCCCCCAGGACCTCGCAGACGCCGGCCGGATCACCGTCGACTCCTTCGTCGGCGACGGCTTCACCCGACCCGACAGCCCCTACGTCGAGCTGCTGCGCGACGCCGGGCGGCGCGCCCGCGAGGCCGAGCTCCTGGTCGCCGTCGACGCCTCCGACCAGCAGGTCCTCGGCTGCGTGACCTTCGCGGCCGGCGGCACCGAGTGGGCCGACATCGCCACCGAGCGGGAGGGCGAGATACGGATGCTCGCCACCGCGGCCGCCGCCCGGGGCCGCGGCGTGGGCGAGGCGCTGGTGCGCGCGAGCGTCGCCCGCAGCCGCGAACTCGGCCTGGCCGGCATGGCCTTCTCCACCCAGCCCACCATGACCACCGCCCACCGCGTCTACGAGCGCGTCGGCTTCCTGCGCACCCCCGAGCGCGACTGGTCCCCGATCCCCGGCATGAACCTCATGGTCTACACCATGGTGTTCTGAGGCTTGGTCAGCCCGCGCACATCTGCGGTGACTTGAAATGACCATCCCATCGACGCACTGCTAATATCCGCCGCATGACGACGGGGAGTGTTCCTAGCGGCTGGTACGACGATCCATCGGGTCAGCCCAACACGGTGCGTTGGTGGGACGGTTCGACCTGGACCGACAAGGTTCAGGCCAAACCGGCGGGCGGCGCTGCCCCCGTGAGCCCCTTCCCCGGCCACGCCGCCCCGAGCGACGCCGTGGCGACCGCGACCACCCGGACGGCGCCGCCCCGGCAGCCCTCGCCCGCGCCGCCGCCCACCCCGACGATGCCCGGCGTGCCGCTGCAGCCCTCCGCGCCGATCCCGGCCGCCACCGCGCCGACGCAGCCCTCACCCGGGCTGCCGCCCGTCAAGCCCGTCCCCACCTCGGTGGTGTTCGAGACCGTCGAGCCGGACCGCGGCAAGAAGCGCGTGCTGCTGGCCGTCGGCGCCGTGGTGCTGGCGGTCGTGATGGCCGGCGGCGGCTACCTGGTGGGCCACCAGGGCTCCACGTCCGACGACTCCCCGAAGGCCGGACCGGTCACCCCCTCGGGCCCCGCCGCCGACCCCAAGAGCCCGAACGGTTTCATGGGCACGGCCCTGACCGGCGGTCAGCAGCTCGCGGGCGGCCGGCAGATCACCGGCCAGGACTCCAAGATGAACTTCATGCTGCCGCAGGAGTGGCAGGTGCAGGTCGACGCCAAGGCCCCCAACGAGATCCGCTACGCGGTGAACCCGTACGCCTGCGTGGGCCACGGCGGCGGGGCCTGCACCCGCGGCATCGTCGTGCAGAACCTCCGGGTGCTGAACGGCGGTTGGTCCGACCCGAAGTCCCTGGTGCTCGGCATGGGCCAGCTGCTCTACAACTCCCGCTACGGGGCCGACTCCCCCACGCCGCCGGAGCCGGTCAAGCAGTCGCCCGTGAAGATCCAGGGCATGGACGGCTACCTCGCGCTCTGGCACGTCCCGATGTCCAGCGGCTCCTCCGCGCCGGACAGTTACTGCGGTGTGCTCGAAGTCACCCCGGCCGCCGGGGCGACCACCGTGCCGGTGCTCCAGATCTGCCTGGACCAGGCCGCCGAGGCCCCGCCGCTGGCACTGATGGACCAGATCGCCAACACCGTCAAGATCACGCCCTGACCAGCGGATCGACGCACGCCCGCAGCGGCCCCGGCGCCTCCCGCGCCGGGGCCCCGCCGTGATCGCTCGATCACGACCCGTATGCTGACGCGTGCACACCGCTTGGCTGATGATCGGTCAAGCATGAGAGCGCCGGCTCATCCCGCCCGTCGATGCGACGAACCCGACGGGCGGCGCCGACCGGCGGAGGCTGAGAGCAGGGGAAACCAGCCGTTCCGGCACCACGGGGCGGCGGTACGGGGGTTGACCGGGTGGACTCCACCAACGAGCAGACGACCGACCGGGGCAGGCGGGGGCGCGGACGCCACGGACGTGTCCTTCCGCGTGCCCGTCACGAACGGCGCATCGTGCGGCGCGAGGTGCGCAACTCGGCGGCGCAGCGCGCCTACGTCGCCTGCGCCGAGACGGCCGGCCCGCTCAGCCCCGGCGAGGACGGCGCCGCCGTCCGCTACCGCCCGGCCTCCTCGCGGGGCGCGACGTTCACCACGACCCTCCTGGTGCTGGTCAACGCCCTCGCCGGCCTCGCCTTCGTCGGCTGGTTGCTCCTCCCCGAACACATCCCCGGTTCCGGTGTGGGCTGGTCCCCGGACTGGCGGATCAACCTCGCGCGAATCTGCTTCTGTGCTGTAGTAACGGTCGAGGTCATCCGTCTGGTTCAGAACCTCGCCGTCTGGGTCTTCGCCTTCCGCGCCAAGGACCCGGTGCCGGTCACCCCGCCGCCCGGCCTGCGGGTCGCGGTGCTCACCACGATCGTGCCGTCCAAGGAGCCGATCGAGATCGTCGAGCGCACCCTCGCGGCCATGCTGCGGATCGAGTACGACGGCCGGGTCGACGTCTGGATCCTCGACGAGGGCGACGACGACCGCGTCAGGAAGATGGCCGCCCGGCTCGGCGTGCACCACTTCAGCCGCAAGGGCCGCCCCGAGTACAACCAGGCCGAGGGCGAGTTCCGGGCGAGGACCAAGTCCGGCAACCACAACTCCTGGCGCGCGGAGCACGAGCACGGCTACGACGTGGTCGCCCAGATGGACCCGGACCACGTCCCGCTGCCCTGCTTCCTGGAGCGCACCCTCGGCTACTTCCGCGACCCCGACATCGCGTTCGTCGTCGCCCCCCAGGTCTACGGCAACATGTACGACAACTGGGTCGCCCACGGCGCCTCCGTGCAGCAGTACCTCTTCTCCGGCCTGGTCGAGCGCGGCGGCAACGGCATGGACGCCCCGCTGCTGATCGGCACCAACCACCTGTACCGGCCCGCCGCCTGGCGCCAGATCGGCGGCTACCAGGACTCGATCATCGAGGACCACCTCACCAGCATGCGGGTCCAGGCCACCGTCAACCCGGCCACCGGGAACCGCTGGAAGGGCGTCTACACCCCCGACGTCCTCGCCGTCGGTGAGGGGCCGACCTCCTGGACGGACTACTTCAACCAGCAGAAGCGCTGGGCGTACGGCATCTGGGAGATCCTGCTCAAGTCCCGGCTGCGCTCGGGCCCCAGGCTCCGGCTGCGCCAGCGCGTGCTGTACGGCCTCGTCCAGTTCTACTATCCGAGCGTGGCGATCAGCACCGTCCTCGGCAGCCTCGCCACCTCCGTCTACCTCGCCCTCGGCGTCACCTCCATCCACCTCAACAGCGCGCACTGGATGGCGCTGTGGGGCGCCAGCATGGGCAGCTGGTTCCTGCTCTGGCTCTGGCTGCGGCGGTTCAACCTGGCCGCGCACGAGCGGCGGGAGATCGGCACGGCGGGCATGGGGCTGGCGCTGTTCGCCGGGCCGGTCTACGTGGCCGCGGCGATCGCCGCGCTGCTGCGGCGCCCGCTCGCGTACGCCGTCACCGCCAAGGGGGACCTGCGCAGCGCCGAGTCGCTGTCCACGTTCCGGCTGCACCTGCTGTGGGCGGCCGTGGCGGGCGGGCTGCTCGGGGCGAGCTTCACGCTGCACCACGACATCTGGATCCTGCGGTTCTGGGCCGGGGTCAGCCTGTTCACCGGGGTGGCGCCGCTGCTGATCTCGCTGGTCGGCGCGCGCCGGGAGAGGCGGGCCCAGCGGGCGGCGGCGGCCAAGGCGGTGTCCGAGGCGGTGTCCGAGGCCGAGGCCAACGCGGTGTCCGAGGCCGAAGAGTCCCCGCTGGAGGAACCCGCGCCCGCTCCCGTACCGGTTCAGCGCAAGCGCGCCGCGGCCGTGGAGCCCGTGCGGGAGGCCGCCGAGGAGCCCTCTCAGGAGCCCGCGCGGGAGCCCGGGTTGGAGGAGCTGCTGGAGCCCGCCCGGGCCGGCGGACGGGCCGGACGGAGGGCCCGCTGATGCTGCGGATCACCGTCCCCCGGATCGCCGCCCTGCTCGCCCTGGCGCTGATGGTCGGCTACACCTTCGTCCTCGCGCCCCGGCTCTCCCGCAACCACGCCGAGGACCCGTACGCCTTCGGCGGCTCCGCCCCGACGGCGAAGCCGAGTTGGCTGACCGCCGCCCTGGCCGTCCCGCCGCCCGCGCCCACGCCCACCGAGACCCCCGGCGCGACGCCCGCCCCCACGCCCACCGGGCCGCCCCCGGCGCCGCGCTTCCCGGCCGCCGGCACCGCGTTCACCGGCATCATGACCAAGCCCGGCCCGTACGACCTGGGCCCGCTCGACGAGTTCGCCACCGCCGTCAAGCACCAGCCGAACGTGCTGGAGTTCTCCGTCGGCTGGTGGGACCGGAAGTTCGACCGCCGGACCTTCGACACCGTCGCCGAACGCGGCATCATGCCGATGGTCGCCTGGGAGCCCTGGGACTACCGCAAGGAGGCGAAGGAGGACAAGCTGCGCGGCAACCAGCCCGAGTACTCCCTCGCCCACATCATCGACGGCACCTTCGACGACTACATCAAGACCTGGGCCGCGGGCATCCGCGACCTCGGCTACCCCGTCGCGCTGCGCTTCGCCCACGAGATGAACGGCTACTGGTACCCGTGGTGCGAGCAGGCCAACGGCAACCAGAAGGGCCAGTACGTCCAGGCCTGGAAGCACGTGCACGACCTCTTCAAACAGGCCGGCGCCACCCGGGTCGCCTGGGTGTGGAGCCCCAACGTCGACTACGAGAACGCCACCAACCTCGGCTCGCTCTACCCCGGTGACGACTACGTGGACTGGCTCGGCCTGTCCGGCTACTACGGCACGACGGGCGTCGAGAAGTACAAGTCCTTCGACCAGATCTTCTCGCCGACCATCAAGCAGCTGCGCGAGTTCACCCAGAAGCCCGTGGTGATCACCGAGACCGCGGCCACCGACACCTCGGGCCTCAAGGCGCAGTGGATCACCGAGATGTTCGCCCAGCTCCCCCAGCACCCCGACATCATCGGCGTGATCTGGTACGAGTCGCGCAAGGAGGTCGACTGGCGGGTGACGGCCTCCGACGCCGCCTCCCAGGCCTTCGCCGCCGGTGTCGCCGCGCCCCGGTACGACACCTCCTGGACGGTCCACTCCGAGCCGCTGCTGACGGCCCCTCCGCCGGCCTCCGCGCCCGCCCCGGCGAGCGACCCGCCGGCCGCGCCGTCCCCCTCGGCCGTGACGAAGCCCCCCGCGAAGAAGCCGACGCCCACCGCGACCCGGCCCCGGTCGAGCTCCACCCCCGCCGGGTGAGCGCGCCCCCGACCCGGCCCCCGTCCCGGCCGGCCCCACCGCAGCAGCAGCTTCAGCAGCGAGGCGAGGACCAGATGACCACTCCCGCCGCGCCCTTCCCGGGGCGCACGGACCGGCGCTCGTGGTGGTGGCTGGCGCCCGCCGCCGTGGTCGCGCTGATCCTGTGCGCCGCGCTCCTGCCCAGAGACCACCCGCAGGCCGCCCCGGCGGCCCCCACGGCCCCTCCGGTGACCCCGCTGCCGGCCGCCACCGCCGGGGAGCTCTGCTCCACCGGCGAGAACCGCTACCCGTCCCAGGCCGTCGACTCCGGCCGCTACCTGATCAACCCGAACGAGTGGAACTCCACCGGCGGCCTCTGCATCAGCGACACCGACGGCTCCACCGGCTTCCGGGTGACCCGCAGCGGCGTCGGCCCGGGCAGCCTGACCGACCCGGACCGGGGCCCCGGCGCCTACCCGCACATCAGCACCCAGCCCCAGGGCGGCGGCCCGCTGCCCATCCCCGTGGGCAACCTGCGGTACGCGACCAGCAGCTGGCACACCACCCAGGTCGACGCGGGGGTCTACAACGTCTCGTACGACCTCTGGTACAGCAGCAGCCGCACCAGCTGCTCGTTCACCGAGAGCGCCGAGCTGATGATCTGGCTGCGGGGGAACGGCAAGTCGCCGTTCGGCGACGCGGCCGGAGAACTGAAGGCCGGGGGCGCCTCGTACCGGGTCTTCCAGGCGCCGAAGAAGAGCAGCCACACCCTGATCACCTACGAGTCGGCCGCCAGCACCACCTCGGTGACCGACCTCGACCTGCGGGCCTTCACCCGCGACGCCGTCCAGCGCGGCTACGTCCCGGCGGGCTCGTACCTGTGCGCCGTGCAGGCCGGGTTCGAGATCTGGGACGGCGGCGCGGGGCTCTCCAGCGACTCGTTCTCGTTCCAGGCGGCCGCCGGGCAGCCCAGCGGGGCGATCACCTCGGCGCTGCCCGGGCTCTGCCTGGACAGCCGCGTGGCGGGGGACCCGGCGGCCGTCGGGGCGGGCACCTGCGACGGCTCGCCGGCGCAGACCTGGACGATGGGGGACGCCGGTTCGATCGAACAGGGCGGGCGGTGCGTCGAGGACTCGAACCTCGGTGCGCCCGTCCTCACCGGCTGCACCTCGGGCTACGGGCAGCGCTGGAACGTCACCCGGACGGGCCAGCTCGCGAACCGGGACACGGGGCGCTGTCTGGAGAATCCGGGGGCCTCGACAGGGGCCTCGACGGGGGCTTCCACGGGGGCCTCGCCGGGGGCCTCCGCACAGGTGCGTATGCGACCGTGCGCGGCCCGTCCGGGCCAGGAATGGCACCCCCCGGCTTGATCAGCTTATCGCACACGTAGTCGAACAACTTCGCCGCGCGACACTCCGGCGACACTACATGTGGGGCTGCATTGGATTCCTGGCACTAGATGTATGCTCACTCCTGCTGTCGAAGCAGGGGAACCCGGTGCGAGTCCGGGACTGCCCCGCAGCGGTGAACGGGCGGCTCGAAGGAGCCCCGCCCGCAAGTCCGAGTACCTGCCGACGGCGTGCCCACGGCCCTCCCGCAGAGGCCGCGCAGCACCGAGCACCACCCTCCGGGCCTCGCGGGCGGGCCGGGGAGTCACCGTCGCGCGTACGCCTTTCCGCGTCCGCGCCGAGCTCCCCTGCCCCGAACGGCCCGGCGCCCGTCCGATCAGCCGCCGATCGCCGCCAGGAGAGAGCGCCTTGACCACCGCTGCCTCAGCCACCCTGCCCGCCCAGGGCACCGGCACCGCCTTCACCGACCCGACGGTCTCCGACCCCGGCGGTGCTCTCCTGCGGCTGCTCACCGACCGCAGCGCCGATCTCCCCGAGGTCGACCCCGGCCACGTCGCCGCCGCCGCGCTGCGCGGCCGCCACGCCGGCTCGGACTTCGCCGAGCTGCGCGGCCTCGCCGTGGACGCCGCCGCGTCGATGATCGCCGAGGACCCCCAGTACTCGAAGCTGGCCGCCCGCCTGCTCGCCCTGGAGATCGTCGACGAGGCCAACGGCCAGGGCGCGACCTCCTTCTCCGCCTCCATCGCCGTCGGCCACGCCGAGGGCCTGATCGGCGACGTCACCGCCGCGTTCGTCGCCAAGCACTCCGCCGCGCTCGACGCCCTGATCGACACCGAGGGCGACGACCGCTTCGAGTACTTCGGCCTGCGCACCGTGCAGTCCCGCTACCTGCTGCGCCACCCGATCACCCGCAAGGTCGTCGAGACCCCGCAGCACTTCCTGCTCCGCGTCGCCTGCGGCCTGGCGGTCGGCGACACCGAGCAGTCCGTGCGCGAGGTCGCCGAGCTGTACCGCCTGATGAGCCGCCTGGAGTACCTGACCTCCTCGCCGACGCTCTTCAACTCCGGCACCCGGCACCCGCAGATGTCCAGCTGCTACCTGCTGGACTCCCCGCTGGACAACCTGGACTCGATCTACAACCGCTACGCGCAGATCGCCCGCCTGTCCAAGCACGCCGGCGGCATCGGCCTGTCCTACTCGCGCATCCGCTCGCGCGGCAGCCTGATCCGCGGCACCAACGGCAAGTCCAACGGCATCGTGCCGTTCCTGCGCACCCTCGACTCCTCCGTCGCCGCCGTCAACCAGGGCGGCCGGCGCAAGGGCGCGGCCTGCGTCTACCTGGAGACCTGGCACGCCGACATCGAGGAGTTCCTGGAGCTCCGCGACAACACCGGCGAAGAGGCGCGCCGCACCCACAACCTCAACCTGGCGCACTGGATCCCGGACGAGTTCATGCGCCGCGTGAACGCCAACGCCGACTGGTCGCTGTTCTCCCCGGCCGACGTCCCCGAGCTGGTCGACCTCTGGGGCGCCGAGTTCGACGAGGCCTACCTCAAGGCCGAGCTGGCCGGCAAGGCCGTGCGCACCATCCCGGCGCAGACCCTGTACGCCCGCATGATGCGCACCCTCGCGCAGACCGGCAACGGCTGGATGACCTTCAAGGACGCCTCCAACCGCGCCGCCAACCAGACGGCCCTGCCGGGCCGCACGGTGCACTCCTCGAACCTGTGCACCGAGATCCTGGAGGTCACGGACGACTCCGAGACCGCCGTCTGCAACCTGGGGTCGGTCAACCTCGGTGCGCACGTGGCCGTTGGCGCCGGCGCCGATGACCTGATCAACGCCATGGACTGGGAGCGCCTCGACGCCACCGTCCGCACGGCCGTGACCTTCCTCGACCGCGTGGTGGACATCAACTTCTACCCGACGGTCGAAGCGGGGACCTCCAACTCCCGCTGGCGGCCCGTGGGCCTGGGCGTCATGGGCCTCCAGGACGTCTTCTTCAAGCTGCGCCTCGACTTCGACTCGGCCGAGGCCGCGAAGCTGTCCACGCTCATCTCCGAGCGCATCATGCTCACCGCGTACCAGCGCTCCGCCGACCTGGCCGAGCAGCTGGGCCGCCACGAGGCGTACGGCGAGACCCGCGCCGCCCGCGGCGAGCTGCACATCGACCACTTCCCGTCGGCCGCTCCGCAGTGGGCCTCGGAGTGGGAGGCGCTGCGCGCCCGCATCGCCGTCACCGGCCTGCGCAACTCGCTGCTGCTCGCGATCGCCCCGACCGCGACCATCGCCTCCATCGCCGGCGTGTACGAGTGCATCGAGCCGCAGGTGTCCAACCTGTTCAAGCGCGAGACGCTCTCCGGCGAGTTCCTCCAGGTCAACCCGTACCTGGTGCGCGAGCTCAAGGACCTCGGCGTCTGGGACCAGCAGACCCGCGACTCGCTGCGCGACGCCAACGGCTCGGTGCAGGAGCTCAGCTGGCTGCCCGCCGAGGTGCGCTCGCTGTACCGCACCGCGTGGGAGCTGCCGCAGCGCGCGCTGATCGACCTGGCCGCGGCCCGCATGCCGTACCTCGACCAGAGCCAGTCGCTGAACCTGTTCATGGCGGCGCCGACCATCGGCAAGCTCAGCTCGATGTACGCCTACGCGTGGAAGGTCGGTCTGAAGACCACCTACTACCTGCGCTCGCGCCCGGCGACCCGCATCGCCCAGGCCGCCTCGGGTGCCGCGCGTACGGCCGTCCCGGTGCCCACCCCGACCATGACCCAGGCCGAGCAGGATGCCATCGCCTGCTCCCTGGAGAACCCCGAGTCCTGCGAGGCCTGCCAGTAATGAGCGACGACCGCGAGAAGATGCTGCTCGACCCCGGGTTCGAGCTGACCCTGCGCCCGATGCGCTACCCGTCGTTCTACGACCGGTACCGGGACGCGATCAAGAACACCTGGACGGTCGAGGAGGTCGACCTCCACTCGGACGTGGCCGACCTGGCCAAGCTGAGCGAGGGCGAGCGCCACATGATCGGGCGGCTGGTGGCGTTCTTCGCCACCGGTGACTCGATCGTCTCGAACAACGTGGTGCTGAGCCTCTACAAGCACATCAACTCGCCCGAGGCGCGGCTGTACCTCTCGCGGCAGTTGTTCGAAGAGGCCGTGCACGTCCAGTTCTACCTGACGCTGCTGGACACCTACCTGCCTGACCCGGAGGACCGCAACGCGGCCTTCGCCGCGGTGGAGAACATTCCGTCGATCGCGCAGAAGGCGCAGTTCTGCTTCAAGTACATGAACGCGGTCGACCACATCGACTCGCTGCAGACGAAGGAAGATCGGCGGGCGTTCCTGCTCAACCTGATCTGCTTCGCGGCGTGTGTGGAGGGTCTGTTCTTCTACGGCGCCTTCGCGTACGTGTACTGGTTCCGCTCGCGCGGTCTGCTGCACGGTCTGGCCACGGGGACGAACTGGGTGTTCCGCGACGAGTCCATGCACATGGACTTCGCCATGTCGGTGGTGGACACCGTTCGCGAGGAGGAGCCCGACCTCTTCGACGAGGAGATGGCCAAGCAGGTCACGGAGATGCTGGAGGAGGCTGTGGAAGCCGAGCTCCAGTTCGCCCAGGACCTGTGCGGTGAGGGTCTCCCCGGCATGAACACCGCGTCCATGCGCGAGTACCTCCAGGCCGTCGCCGACCAGCGCCTCGCGCGCCTCGGGATGCCGATCCGGTACGGGTCCACGAACCCGTTCGGCTTCATGGAGCTGCAGAACGTCCAGGAGCTGACCAACTTCTTCGAGCGCCGGGTGTCCGCGTACCAGGTCGCCGTCGAGGGCTCGGTCGCCTTCGACGACGACTTCTAAGAAGAGCCGATAGACAGAGGTGCCCCGCACGGCCACGGCCCGTGCGGGGCACCTCTGTTTGTCATGTCAGTCGAGGCCCGGAAGCTCCCCGCCCTTGACCCCGGAGACGAACGAAGCCCAAGCATCGGCTTCGAAAGCCAGCACAGGGCCGTCCTCATCCTTGGAGTCTCGAACAGCCATCCCGCCCGACGCGAGACGGCCGGTCTCAACGCAATCGTTCGCCTGAGCGCTGTAGCTGCTCTTGCGCCATTCCCGAACAGTGAACTCCGGTACGGTCATTGCGCTCACACCTCTGTCTGGTCTCGTGCTCACTTCTCCGCCGCGATCGCGGAGATCATATCCACCGAGCTCTCCGGACTCAGAGCAGACGACCGAAGGTACTCGAAGACCAGCCCGTAGCCGTCCAGTTCTGCCTGCTGCTCCATGTAGTGGCTGCTCGTCAGCGTCTCCAAGAACACAGCTCCAGGATTCGGGGAGTCCGTAAACCCAAACATCACAAACGCCCCACATGCACCTGCCGTGGCGCCGACCGCCAGAGGAACAACCTGCAAGGTCACGTTCGGAAGCTGAGCAACCTCAGCGAGGTGCTGCAACTGCGCCCGCTGAACGTCCCTGCCACCGACCGGGCACCTGAGTGCTGGCTCCCAGATGATCGCCGAGAATCTGGCCGGATCAGGCTTGGAGAGAACTTCCTTCCGCTCCATGCGGATCTCAACGAGCTGCTCAATCCGCTCCGGCCGCACCGCAGCCGGGTTCGCTCCCAGTATTGAGCGAGCGTACTGCTCTGTCTGCAACAAGCCCGGCACGACCATGGATTGCCATGTCCGGATGTACCGGGCATCCCCTTCGAGCCCGAGGAAGTCGGCATAGGCCGGCGGAACCGTGTCGCCGTAGTCATGCCACCATCCGCGCTTCTTGCTATCCCTGGCCAACACCTCAAGCACTTCGCGGTCCTCCCGCGCCGTGACCCCGTAGAGATTCAGCAGGATGCCCAGATCCAGTCGCCGAATGCCTGACGCGCCGGTCTCTATCCTGCTGATCTTCGCGCGAGAGCACTCCAGCGCCTTCGCGGCGTCCTCCGTGGTCTTGCCGGCCGAATCTCGGAGACGTCGCAACTCCGAGCCAAGACGGCGGCCCCGCACGGTCGGCCTCAGTTCATCAGCCATGCACAGATCCTCTCCATGACAAGCCCCAAGTCTGCCTCGTGACGATGCGTCAATCCAGCAAACCACATCTGCATCGTTGCAGTTGTTTCGCTTGCGACTTGCATCACCACAGGTGCATGCTACTCAACGTAGTCCACCATGCGACCCATCGTGATCATGGCGGGCTTTCACCGGGCATCCCCATGCCCCTTCAGCCGCTCTCACCCCAGACCAACAGAGGTGGCCCCGCCATGCCTGAACACACCTGCTGGCTCCCCCGGCACCGCAAGTCCCCCCGCGCCGCCCGCCAGGAACTCCGTTCCTTCCTCCTCCCCCTCCCCTCCGGCGAACTCCTCCTCCCCAACGCGGAGTTGCTCCTCAGCGAGCTCGTCACCAACGCCGTCCAGCACGCCCGCACCCCGCGTGACCGGCTCCTCTTCATCCGCTTCCACCTCTCCCCCGACCGCACCCTCCGCATCGAAGTCCACGACGCCGACAGCGAGAAGCCCACGCTCCGCGACGCCTCCGACTCCGACGAGGCCGGCCGAGGGCTGCTCCTCATCCACGAGTTGGCCGCCGAATGGGGGTGCTCCCCGCGCCGGGGCGGCATCGGCAAGTTCGTGTGGTGCCACCTCACCGCGCCCATCTACACGGCCACCCCGTGACCACTCTCCGGGCCGAGATCGCCCGAATCATGCCGCCCGCCTACTTCCCGGACCTGGACCGCGCCCTGCCCGTCCTCTGGGAGCAGGTCCGCGGCCTCCCCGTCAGCGAGGCCCACCGGGACTTCATCCGCCTCTGCATCGGCCCCGCCGGCGGCGAGGGCATCGCCGAATGCCTCACCCGCCACGGCAGTTGGAGCACCACCCTCTACGTCGGCGGCATGACCACCTGGACCGCCCACCGCATCACCATCGCCACCCACCGCCCCTGAACTCCCCGTCCCCGCCCGGCGCTCGCCGGGCGGGGACAGAAGAAGCACCCGCGCGTCTGCTCGTTCGCACGAACCGATGGCCACCCAGCGATCCACAGCTGCACCCCACTGCACGCGAGTCCGAGGCGACTACTCAGTGCTCATAGGTGCGACTCACCGAAGTATCACCCTCGAAAGCAGCGCAAAGTGTACACTTCTGTCATGAGTGAGACTTTGCCCATCACCGAGGCGCGAGCGAGATTCGGCACTCTGGTACGCCGCGCCTCCCACAGTCGCGAACGCATCACCATCACCGACCACGGTCAGCCCGCTGCCGTACTCATCAATCCACAGGAACTCGCCGACCTGGAAGACGAGCTGGCCGTCGCCCGCTATCGCGCTCGCCAGGCCGCAGGCACCGTCGCGAGCGTGCCCCACGAGGACGTCCGATCCCTCCTGGGCCTGGAGCGTGAATGACCTACCGGATCATCTGGGACGAGCCCGCGATCAACGCGGCCGCCCGATTCCTCAAGGATGACGCGGATGGCCTGCGCCAGGTCATGGACGCGGTCGACCTTCTGGCCGACGACCCCCGGCCGATAGGCTCGGCGCCCTACGGCTCACCGGATCTTCGTCGCATACACGTCGGCCCTTACCGCGTCCTGTACGAGATCACCGAGCAGGTGGTGACCATCGCGGTCCTCCATCTCGGCCGCATCCTCTGAGGATCACCAACGCAGCGGAGCCGCCCGTGCGAGCGGTTCCGCTCGCTCATGCTGCACAGGAAGTCGGCGGGGCCGACTTCCTGTGCAGCGCCTCGGAACGCCATTGCCTAGAGTGACCCGCATGTCTGTTGGGGTGGGGTACATGGTCAACAGCCGGTACCGGCTGGACCGGCTGATCGGGCAGGGCGGGATGGGCCGGGTGTGGGGTGGGCACGATGCCAACCTGGACCGGGTCGTCGCGGTCAAGGAGTTGATGCTCCCCGACGACCTTCCCCCGGAGGAGCGCCACGAGTTGGTGCAGCGGGCCCTGCGCGAGGCGCGCGTGGCGGCCCGGCTGCGGCACGACGGGGTGATCACCGTCCACGACGTCGTCACCGACGGCGGTATCCCCTGGATCGTCATGGAGCTGATCCAGGGTTCCTCCCTCGCCGGGGAGATCCGCGAGCGGGGCGCCATGGACTGGCGCCGGGTGGCCGAACTCGGCGCGGCCATGGCCGACGCGCTGGCCCACGCGCACGCCGCGGGCGTCGTGCACCGTGACCTCAAGCCCGAGAACGTCCTGCTCGACGGTAGCCGCGCCGTCATCGCCGACTTCGGGATCGCCCGTGTCCTGGACGCCACCACCCAGCTCACCCGCACCGGCGTCGCCATCGGCACCCCGCACTACATGGCGCCGGAACAGTTGGAGGGCCGGGACGCCACGCCCGCCAGCGACATGTGGTCGCTGGGCGCGACGCTGTACGCGATCGTCGAGGGCCGCCGGCCGTTCGACGCCACGACGCTCACGGCGCTGTACGTCGCGATCCTCACCCAGCCTCCCGCACCGCCCTCGAACGCCGGGCCGCTGGCGGAGTTGCTGAAGTCGCTGCTGAGCAAGGACCCGACGCGGCGGCCGGACGCACGCACGACGGCCGACTCCCTGCGTCGCAGCCTCCCGGGCCCGGGCCCGGGGTACAGCCCGACCGTCGTCGTGTCGACAAAGGTCGACCACGTCCCCGGTCCGAATCCACCCCGCCCGATTCCGTTCCTCCCGGTTCCACCCCGCCCGAGCCGGCCACCGCGGCCGCCGGTCCAGGGACCGCCTTCGCTCGAAGCCCTGCGACCGCTGTTCGTCTGCGCGCCCGAACAGGCCATCGAGCAGGCGTGGTTGCGGCCGGTCACCGCCCAGGGATTCCCCGCGCTGGCGGTGTGCCTGCGCGGGCGGGAGCGGGGGTGGCCCTGGTCGTCGGTGGAGGTCCACAGCACGGTCAGGCAGACGCCGCTCGTCCCGGTGCCCGGGTTGTTCGGACCGGAAGAGGGCGTGGTGCTGGCGAACGGGCCCGACGCCACCGCCCTGGCCGTCCTGCAACGGGTACCGGACGCCTTCTCGCAGACGGCTCAGCAGGTCGTCGACGCCGATCTGCGCGGGCAGGCGCCCGCGCCCGGCCGGCCGCTGGACCTGCCGGAGGGGCCGCAGCCGTACACCACCGGCGCCGTGGTCCAGCGCGCGATCGCTCTGGCCGGGCCGGAGGTGAATCCCGTCCTCATGATGGGACCGGGGCGTCGGCTGCACTTCGCGGGTGACTCGAACCCCCACCACCTGCTGTCCGCTGCCGACGACACCGTGATCGGGTGGCAGGACGGGACGGGGTGGCGCCACACCGGTGCGGTCGCCTGGGCCGCGTCGAGCGGGCAGATCCGGCACGTCTTCGGCGACAGTCGGACGGTGACCGGCCTCACCCTCAGCACCTCCGGCACGCTCGCCTGCCTGTCCGGCCCGGAGGGCGTGGCCGTCCACGAGGCGGCCACCGGCACGGAGGTCGGCCGCCTGCCGATCTCCACCTCCCGGGGCGATCGGTCCGGAGAGCTGGTCCTGGTCGACGAGTTCCTCCGGCGGGTCTTCGTGGTCCACGTCCTCGACGGCGCCATCCGGATCTGGAGCGTGGACCAGCGCCAGGTCGTCGCCGAGCTGCCCGGGCTCGGCGAACGCGTCCTCGCCGCACGGGTGGTGACGTTCGGCATCAAACCGGCCCTGGCCGTCGTCACTCCGCGACGGGTCGGCGTGCTGAAGCTTCCGATCGCGAGGTTCGAGGCCGCGAAGCGGTAGCAAGCACGGGAAGTCGGCCGGGCCGACTTCCCGTGCGGCACAGCGCTACCGCGCGAGCTCCCGGCGGACAGCCGTGACGACCTCGACGTCGTCCGTCAGTTGATCCGGTGCCGCTGGGTGTTGCAGCCGTAGAAGTAGCCGCAGAAGATCGTGTACGGGCCCCGGTCCGCCTTCTCCGGGTCGTAGATCACGTGCCCGCTGTTGTCGTAGTTGCGGGCCGCCGTCTGGCCCGGCTTGTGGCCCCAGAACCCTTCCTTCTGCTTCCGGTACCAGTGGTAGTCGCGCCCGCCGGGGATGACGACCAGGGCCGTGAGGTAGCGCGGCTTCTCGCTGTCGGGAAAGCAGTCGAACCGGTGGTGCATGCCGTCGCAGAGCGCCCCGCGGCCCACCTCGGCGCAGGTGATCTGGGTGTACATGTGGCCGCAGCCCCGGCCGGGCTGGGCGAAGGTGTTGGTGCGCCAGTTGCTCGCGTAGTTGTAACAGTTGTTGTGGGCCATGACGTTCGGGTCGTTGTTCCAGAACCCGGGGTTGAACGCCGCGAACTCGATCTGGCAGGTGACCGCGAGGTCCTCCCCCCGCTCGCCGCCCGCCGGTTCGACCCGGTCCGTCGCCGAGACCCGGCCGCCGCCCGCCAGTTGGCCGAGCAGGAACTCCCGGAAGTCCTCCTCGACCGGCAGCACCGAGCCGGCGAAGGTGTCGGGGGCGTGGCCCCAGTCCGCGGTGGCGATCAGCCGCTCGGCGACCTCCGCCGCGCGCCCGGCGCCCGCCTGCGCCCCGGCCGGGAGGAACAGCCGGGACTCCACGTCGAAGTCGTGCGACAGCTCGTCGTCGAAGGTCTCGACCCAGAACCCTCGCAGGCCCAGGCCGCCGGCCTGCGCCTCGGCGGGCCCGGCGAGCAGGTCGCGGTCCCGCGCCAGCTCCCTGAGGGCGGCGCGCGCCTCTGTTTCGTCGGTGATGTCCGCCGTGGGGTTGGGTCGGCCGGAGTAGATGTCGGCGGTGATCCTCAGCATGGTCCCGGTCTCCTTGATCGAGGAGTGAGGTGGGGGCCGGTGGTCGGCGACGACCTCCCTACCCCTCGCCCTTCGGCCCGGAACCCCGCGGGCCCGTCACTGCACGAGAAGTCGGCCGGGCCGACTTCTCGTGCAGCACACCTCCGTGCAGCCGACCGAAACCGCCGCCCGGTGGCCGATTCCGCCCTACCGCGCGAGCTCCCGGCGGGCCTCCGCCACGACCTCGGGGTCCAGCTCCCCCGCCCCACGGTCGAGCAGCCAGCGCTCCAACTCCCGCCCCGGGTCCCGCAGTCGGCGTGCCGACCCGCCCGGGCCCCGCACCGTCACCACACCACCCGACAGGAGGACCTCCTCCGCGCCGCCGAGGACCCTCAGCCCCCGGTAGCCGAGCCCGTCGTACGGGCGCCCGCCCCCGCCGTCCGCCGCCAGCGCCCCGAGCCGGCGCGCCAACTCCGCTGCGGCCCCGGCCTCCAGGGAGAACCGGGGGTTGGGCCGGCCGCTGTAGAGGTCCACCTCGACGAACATCCGTGACCGCCCTTCCTCGTCGGTTGACGCTCCCAGCATGGTGACACCAGGGGCGCTACAGCGCCGTGGCCGCCGCCCGGTCCGCGGATTCGGCGATCCGGTCGGCCGCCTCGGCCGCGCGGCCGTCCGCCCGCCACTCCTCGACGAGCCGTGCGACCGGGCCGGGCGGGACGAGGCCGAGCTGGCCGAACAGGGTGAGGTCGTCACGCACGGCCTCGTGCCGCAGGACCTTCCCGTCCCGCAGCCGCAGCACGTGGACCTGATCGGTGTCGATCTCGACCCCCGTGGGCGGGATCGCCTGGTCGAGCCGCCCGTCCCGGTAGCGGACGAACGGGCCGGTGTGCCGCCCGACCATCCGCAGCCGTATCCACACCTGGTCGCCCTCGTGCACCACCCCGCTCACCGGGAAGGCCAGGTCGCTGAACGCCGCCCGCAGCCACGCGCCCGAGGCGAGCACCCCGGCGGGCCCGGGGATCGAGGAGGCGGCGGGCGAGACGACGGCCTCGCGGTTGACGAACTCCGGGTGCACGACCCGCGCGGCCAGGGCCGCGTCGCCGGTGGCCAGGACGGTGAAGAGGCCGCGGGCCGCGTCCTCGGCTGTGATTCCCATGGTTCGGTTCCCCTCCGACACGAGGGCGCGGGCTGCGCCCTGACGTGAATTCAGGTTAGTCACAACCTATTGAATAGGTCCAGTACTTTCGAAGCTAGGCTGAACCCCATGCCGACCAAACGCAGGTACGTCTCCCCCTTGCGCGAGCAGGCCGCCGCCCAGACCCGCGCCCAGATCCTCCGGTCGGCGATCCGGCTGTTCGCCGAACGCGGCTACGGCCGGGTCACCGTCGCCGACATCGCCGCCGACGCGGGCGTCTCCGCCAAGGCCGTCTTCGCCAGCGCGGGCAGCAAGAGCGACATCCTCAACGAGATCGTCGACACCGCCGTACGGGCCTCCGGCGAGGAGCGGGCGATGCGTGCCGTGCTCGCCGCGCCGGACCGGGAGTCCGCCCTCACCGCGCTGGCCCGCGGCACCCGGGCCGGGAACGAGGGCACGTTCACCGTGCACGAGGCGATCCACAAGGCGCTGCCCGCCCACGAGGACGGCGAGGCCCTGTGGGAGCGCGCCACCGCCTCCTACCGCACCGCCCTCGACGCCACCGCCCAGCACCTGCGCGCCCTCGGACAGGAGGAGGACGTCGCGGACCTCCTCTGGTTCTGGTTCGGCCCCGGCAGCTGGCGCACCCTGGTCGTCGAGAACGGCTGGACCTGGGACCGCGCCGAGGCCTTCCTCCTGCGCACCGCCCTCGCCACCCTGCGGGCCGACACCTAAAAGGCCCCGGCCCGCCCGCGCGAAGGCGGGCGAACCGGGGCCACCGGGCGGCGGGCCGCCCGGACAACGCGTCAGCGCGACGGCCAGGCCACCACCGTCTCGACCTCCACCGAGTAGTCCACACCCGGCACGTCCCAGCCGTACAGCTCCCGGAACTGCTGGTAGAACCAGGCCGCCCCGCCCGGCTCCGCCGCCAGCGCCGCCGCCGGGTCCGCCCACAGCTCGCGCACGCGCTGCTGCACGGACTCGTCCAGCTCCCACCCGTCGAGCCGGATGCGCCCCTGCCCGTCCAGGTTCAGCGGGCGGGCGCCCGTCAGCTGCTCCCACAGGTCCACGGCCTGGTCGGCGGTGGTGCGCCAGCCGTCCTCGCCGAGGACGTTGCGCAGCAGTGAGGTGTACAGCGCGATGGACGGGATCGCCGTCGACGCCTGGGTGACGGCCGCGCCGGCCACGACGGTGAACGCCCGGCCCCGCTCGCCCAGCACCTCGGCGTCCAGCGCGTGCGCGGTCGCCTCCAGGTGCTCCTTGGCCGCGCCGATGGTGCCCTGGCGGTACACCGGGGCGGTGATCTCGGAGCCGACGTAGGAGAGCGCGACGGTGGTGAAGCCGGGGGCGAGCAGGTCCGCCCCGGCCAGGGCGTCCACCCACAGCCGCCAGTCCTCGCCGCCCATCACCTTGACGGTCGCGGCCCGCTCGGCCTCGTCGGCCGGGCTGAGGTCGACGCTGCCGATCCGCGGCTCGCCGTCCTCGAAGACCAGGGACGGCGAGGTGTAGGCCGCGCCGATCGGCTTGATGACGGAGTGGTGGATCTCGCCGGTGGCCGGGTCGGAGCGCCGGGGCGAGGCCAGGGAGTAGATCAGGTAATCCACCCGGCCGTAGCGGTCGGCGAGCAGTTCGAGGACCTCCGTACGGGTCGCGTCCGCGTACGCGTCGGCGTTGACGAAGGTGAAGTCGCCCCCGTCGCGCTCGATCAGCTCCGCGGCGGCGGCCGTGCGGTACCAGCCGGCGGTGGCGGTGCGCCGCTCACTGGCCGGGGTCTCGTACGCGACGCCGACGCCGCGCACGCCGTGGCGGCGCAGGCCGGCCAACAGGACGGACTGGCCGTAGCCCGCGCTGGAGCCGAGCACCAGGACGACCGGACGGCTGTCGCCGGAGGCGGGCTCCAGACCGTCCCGGAGCCGCTCGACGGTGGCCGCGCTGCCGGCGGGGTGGGAGTTGACGATCAGGTAGCCCCGCTGCTTGGGGGTGATCTGCTGCGTGCTCACGCGGTGCTTGCCCTCTTCTCCAGGTGTCCTGTGGTTCGGATCGTAACCAGCGCACCGCCCGGCACCGCTGCCGGAGCGCCACCGAGGATGCGCCGCGCGCTTTGTCGGGAACGCCCTTGCGGCGCGCCGCGCCCGTCGACTAGGCCCTGTCGACTAGTCGACCCTCGGCGTCCGGGGCGGCGTCCAGGGCGGTGTCCAGGTCCCTGCGGCTCCGGGGGCCGGGGCGGCGGTGGCGAGGTGCTCGCGCAGGACGGCCAGGGCCGGGTGCGGGTTGTCGCGGTGCCACAGCAGCGAGTGCGGGTAGACGGGCGCCGGGTCGACGACGGGGATCAGCCGCAGCCCGTGCCCGGCGGGCCAGACGATCCGGGCGTACTCGCCCATGAAGGTGGCCAGGGCCGGGGTGTCGGCGACGGTGTCCAGCAGCGCGTCGGCGCCGAAGTTGGGGCCGGTGGCCTCGATGCCGAGGCCGAACTCGGCGACGAGCTCGTCGTAGTAGGCCGCCCACTCGGTGCCGGGGGCGATGCCGGGCATCCAGATCCGGTGCCCGACCAGCTCGGCGAGGGTCACCGACCTCGCCCCCGCCAGGGCGTGCGCCGGGCCGGTCATCAGCTGGAGGGGCTCGTCGAGCACCCGGACGGAGACGACGTCCTCGGGCAGCGGCCGGCCCGGCATGCCGACGGCGCGGAAGGTCGCGTCGATCGCGCCGGAGCGCAGCGCCTCGACCGCCCGGTCCATGTCGAACAGCATCAGCACGTCGAGGTCGACCTCGGGGTGCGCGGCATGGAAGCCCCGCATCAGGCCCGCCGTCGCGCCGCGCGAGCTCAGCACGTCCACCCGCAGCGGCCGCCGGCCGGGCTGCACGGAGGCGAGGGCCCGGTCGGCGACGCGCAGCAGCTCGCGGGCGTGCGGCAGGAACGCCTGCCCGTCGATGGTGAGTTCGGCGCCGCGCGGCGTGCGACTGAACAGCCGGGCGCCGAGGTCGCGCTCCAGCGCGGCGATGCGCTTGGAGACGGCCTGCTGGGTGATCGACAGGTCGACGGCGGCCTTCTGGAACTGGCCCGCCCCGGCCACGAGGGCGAAGGTCCGCACTGCTTCGAGATCCACGATCGACCACCCTACTGAACAACCAGGCGTTGTGCGACGCGCCCGATACGGTTGTTTGACCGGCCATATCACCGACCTGTTGGCTCTCCCAGGTCAACTTCCGTTTGTTCGATCACGGTGAGGGATGCGATGAGCAGAAGGCGGCTGGGCCGGCCGTTCGGCTGGCTGTGGGCGGCGTACGCGGTGAGCGCGTACGGATCGGGGCTGGGCTTCGGGGCGTTCCCCCTGATCGCCGTCCTGGTGCTGCACGCGAGCCCCGCCGAGGTGTCGGTGCTCTCGGCGGTCGGGCCGGCCGTGGGGGCGCTGCTCGCGGTGCCGCTCGCGCCCTGGGTGGAGTTCCGGCGCAAGCGGCCCGTCATGATCGCGATGGACCTGGCACGGTTCGCGGCGATGGCGACGATCCCGCTCGCGTACGCCCTCGGCCTGCTCGGCTTCGTCCAGCTGCTGGTGGTCTCGGCCGTGGTCGCCGCCGCGAAGATCGCCTTCAACGCGGCGAGCGGCGCCTTCCTCAAGACCCTCCTCCCCCCGGAGGACCTGCTCACGGCCAACTCCCGCTTCGAGTCCACGAACTGGAGCTCCATCGCGATCGGCCCGCCGCTGGGCGGGGCGGCGATCGCCCTGTTCGGGCCCGTCGTCACGGTCGTCGCGGACGCGCTCAGCTACCTGCTCTCGGCCCTCGGCGTCACCGCGATCCGCCACCGGGAGGAGGCCCCGCGCAGGCCCGAGGCCGCTACCGGCGCCGGACTCCTGGACGGCTGGCGGCACCTGCTGACCCACCCCGGTCTGCGCGCGCTCTACCTCAACAACCTGCTCGTCTCCGGCCTGATCATGGCCACCGAACCGCTGCTCGCCGTCCTCCTCCTGCGCCAACTCCACTTCCCCGCCTGGCAGTACGCCCTCGCCTTCGCCGCCCCCTGCTTCGGCGGCCTGATCGGCTCCCGGCTGGCGAGCCGGGCCGTGGCCCGCTACGGGCGCGACCGCGTCTTCCGTACGGTCGGCACCCTGCGGGCCGTCTGGCTGATCGGGCTGGTGTTCGTCCGCCCGGGCATCCTCGGGCTGGTCACCGTGATCGCCGTCGAGCTGGCGATCATCGTCAACATGAGCCTGTTCGTCCCGGTGCTCGCCACCTACCGGCTCGAACAGACGCCCAAGCACCTCGTCGCCCGTACCCTCACGGCCTGGTCCATCGGCCAACAGGGGTCCATCGCCCTCTGCACCGCGCTCGGCGGCCTGCTCGCCGGCGCCACCAGCCCGCGCACCGCGCTCGCCGCCGCCGGGCTGCTCGCCCTCCTCACCCCGCTGCTGCTCCCGCGCCGCTCGGCGACGCCGGCGGCGGCGCAGCCCGTCCGCACCTGATCCGCGCCTGATCCGCGCCTGAGCCAAGGAGAACCCCGCATGACGCTCGTCCCCGCCCACACCGCCCTGCTCGTCCTGGACGTCCAGCCGGCCGTCCTGGCCGCCGTGCCCGAGGCCGTGGCCCTCCTCGACCGGATCGCCCGGGCCGTCACCGAGGTCCGCGACGCGGGCGGGCTGATCGCCTACGCGCGCGTCGGCTTCACCGAGGCCGGCTGGGCGGCGGTCCCGGCCGCCAACCGCCTCTTCGCCGCGATCGCCGAGCACCGCGCCCTGCACCACGAGGACCCGTCCACCGCCGTCCACGAGCGCGTCGCGCCCCGGGCGGGCGACCTGGTCGTCCGCAAGATCCGCACCGGCGCCCTGTCCACCACCGACCTCGACCACCAGCTGCGCGAGCGCGGCATCACCACCCTGGTCGTCTGCGGCCTCACCACCGGCGGCGCCGTCCTGTCCACCGTCCTCGACGCGGCCGACCGCGACTACCGCCTCCTCGTCCTCGCCGACGCCGTCGCCGACCCGGACCGGCAGGCCCACGACCTCCTCCTCAGCCGCGTCCTCCCCACCCGCGCCGAGGTCGTCACCACCCCCGAACTCCGCGCCCTGCTCGCGTAAGCCCGCCTCAGACCGCCGCCGCCGGCAGCCCGTACCGCACCCCCGTCAGCCGCTCCGACTCCGTCCACAGCCGCCGCCCCGCCTCCTCGTCCAGCGCCCTCGGGGCGAACTCCACCGCCCCGGGGGCGCCCCGCAGCTCCCCGATCCCGCCCGGCCCGATGAACTGCCCGCTCCTGGCCTCCTCCGCCGTCGCCGCGTAGAGCTGCGGCAGCGCTCCGCGCTCCGCGCCCTGCGCGAGCGGGATCAGCAGCCGTCCGAAGAGGAACTTCAGCAGGCCGGTCGGCGCGCTGGTCTGGATGTTGGTGGCCGCGTACCCCGGGTGCGCGAGCAGGCTGCGCACGGGGCTGCCCGCGGCGGCGAGGCGGCGGTGCAGCTGCCATCCGAAGACGGCGTTGGCCAGCTTCGACCGGTTGTAGTGCCCCATCGGCGAGTACCGGCGCTCGCCGTGCAGGTCCTCGAAGTCGAGCCGCCCCTGCCGGTGGTTCAGGGAGCTGACGGTGACCACCCGGGGGTCCCGCCCCTCGGCCAGCAGGTCGAGCAGCAGCCCGGTGAGGGCGAAGTGGCCGAGGTGGTTGGCGGCGAGCTGGAGTTCGTACCCCTGGGCGCTCAGCGTGCGCGGCGGCGCGAACACCCCGGCGTTGTTCACCAGGACGTCCACCCGGGTGTGCTCCTCCCGCAGCCGCCCGGCGAAGGCGCGGACGGAGTCGAGGTCGGCGAGGTCGAGGCGCCGCACCTCCGTGGAGCCGCCGACCCGTTCGGCGGCCTCGCACCCCTTGGCCTCGTCCCGTACGGCGAGGACCACGTGCCCGCCCGCGCGGACGAGCGCCCGGGTGGTCTCCAGCCCGAGGCCGCTGTTGGCCCCGGTGACCACGCACACCCGCCCCCGCTGGTCCGGTATGCGGTCGGCGCCCCACGACTGATGCTTCGTCATGTGTCATACACTGCCTCTCATGTCACCAAGTGTCAAGAACGGCTCCAAGCGCCATGCACGGCGCCGTGTGTAGCATGGCCGGGTGACCACCACCCCCGCAGTGAGCCTGGCCGAACGCAAGCGCCGGCTCGTCGCCGACGAACTCGCCCAGGCCGCGCTGGAACTGTTCACCCGGAAGGGGTTCGACGCGGTCACCGTCGACGAGATCGCGGCCGACGCCGGCGTCTCCAAGCGGACGTTCTTCCGCTACTTCGCCTCCAAGGAGGACGTGATCGTCCACGTCCTGGCGGAGCTGGGCGCGGACATGCGCGCCGAACTCGCCTCACGGCCGCCCGAGGAGCCCCCGTCCGTCGCGCTGCGGCACGCCGTCGCGGTCTCCGTCACCTCCTGCACCGACCACCCCGACCAGGCGCGGCGGGTGGTGCGCCTGATCCTCGACACCCCGGCCCTGTACGCCCGCTTCCTGGAGCGCCAGGCCCAGTGGCGCGAGGAGCTCGCCGCCGAACTGGCCACCCGTACGGGCAGCGCGGACGGCCTCCACCCGCGCCTCGCCGCCGGCACCGCCCTGGCCGCCTTCGACGTGATCCTCCAGCAGTGGAGCACCACCGGGCAGGACCCGGCCGGGCTCACCGCCCGCGCCTTCGCCGCCCTCGCCCCCGCCCTGGACGCCACCGGGGCCCCGTAGAAGAGCTCCGTGGAAAGGCTCCGCAGAAAGGCTCCCTGGAGAAGCCCCGTAAAAGAGCTCCGTGGAAAAGCAGTTGGCCCCACGAACCGACCACCCGACAATCACCGGGTGACCGACGACCTCCTGCAACGCCGCCGCGCCGCCCGCCACCTCTGCGAGCGCATGCTCTCCGGCCCCCGCCCCCTCACCCTCCGGGGCCGCCTCACCCGCCTCGCCGCCCTGGACGGCCTCGACGCCGAGCCCGACTTCTACGGGACCGACGGCCCCGTACGGGAGTTGGAGCAGCGCACCGCCGCCCTCCTCGGCACCGAGGACGCGGTGTTCTTCCCCACCGGCACCATGGCCCAGCAGGTCGCCCTGCGCTACGGCGCCGAGACCACCGGCCGCGACGCCGTCGCCCTGCACCCGCACAGCCACCTGGAACGGCACGAGCGCCACGCCTACACCCAGCTCACCGGCCTGCGCGCGCTGTGGCCCACCGACGGGCCGCACCACTTCACCGCCGCCGACCTCGCCGCCCTCGGCCAGCCGTACGGCACCATGACCGTCGAACTCCCGCTGCGCGACCCCGGCTACCTCCTGCCCACCTGGGAGGAGCTGACCGACCTCGTCGCCACCGCCCGGACGGCCGGCGCCCGGGTGCACGTCGACGGCGCGCGCCTGTGGAACACCACCACCCACTTCGGCCGCCCCCTCCACGAGATCGCGGCCCTCGCCGACAGCGTCTACGTCTCCTTCTACAAGGACCTCGGCGGCATGAGCGGCGCCGCCCTCGCCGGTGACGCGGCCCTCACCGCCTACGCCCGCACCTGGCGCCACCGCTACGGCGGCACCCTCTACCAGCAGTGGCCCGCCGCCCTGGCCGCGCTCGACGGCCTGGACACCGTCCTGCCCCGGATCCCCGAGTTCGCCCGCCACGCCGCCGACCTCGCCCCGGCCCTGGCCGCCCTGCCCGGCGCCCGCCTCCTCCCGGAGGTCCCGCCCACCCACGAGTTCCAGCTCTGGCTCCCCCACCCGGCCGAGGACCTCAACCGCGCCCACCTGGCCCTCGCCGAGCAGGAGCGCGTCTGGTTCGTCTCCGGCTGGCGGGACGCCGCCCCCGGCCTGTCGACAGCGGAGGTCAGCCTCACCGGACCGGCCCTGGACTGGACGGCCGAGGACGTGACGGAGGTCGGTCGCCGCTTCCTCGACCTGGCCACCGCTTCCTAACTCCTCAGCCGCGCCGCCACCGGCCGGTGGTCACTGCCGGTGGCGGGCAGCGTCCAGGAGGCGGCGGCCGGCAGCCCCCGGGTGAGGATGTGGTCGATCCTCGCCAGCGGGAACGCCGCCGGCCAGCTGAACCCGAACCCCGCCCCGACCGGCCTCAGCCGCGCGGTGAGCGGGCCCAGGGCCCGGTCGTCGGCCGCCGCGTTGAGGTCGCCGAGCAGCAGCACCCGGCCGAGCGGCTCCTCGTCCAGCGCGGCCGCCAGTGCCGCGATGTTGCGGTCCCGGTGCCCGGCCGCGAAGCCGGAGAACGTCAGCCGCACCGACGCCAGGTGCGCCACGTACACGGCCACCGGCCCGCCCGGCGCCCGGACTTCGGCCCGCAGCGAGCGGCTCCACCCGGGGTCGATGGTCAGCCGCCGGGAGTCCGCGATCGGGTACCGGCTCCACAGCGCGACCGTCCCGATCTCCACGTGGTACGCCAACGCACCGTCCAGCACGCCCTGGTAGGCCGGAAGCGCGGCCGCCGTCACCTCCTCCAGCGCGACGAGGTCCGGGCGCGCCGCCAGCAGCGCCCGCGCCGTCCCGGCCGGATCCCGGTTCTCCGCGCTCACGTTGTGCGTCACCACCACCAGGTTCCCGCCGCCCGAGCCCCCACCGGAGCCCCCGCCCGAGCCCGCCAGCAGCACCGGCCCGAACAGCACCGCCCACACCACCGCGAGCACCCCCGCCGCGCAGGCCGCCGCCGGAGCCCGCCGCACCGCCGCGACCACCCCCACCACCAGGGCCACCACCCCGCCCCACGGCAGCGCGCTCTCCCACAGGCTCCCCAGCCGCACCCCCAGGTCCGGCACCCGCCGGTGTCCGGCCAGCGCCGCCGCCGTCACCAGCGCGCACCCGCCCGCCACCCGCCCCCGCCGCCAGGGCGCGGCCCGCACGCCCCTCATCCGGCCGCGTCCGGCAGCGGCGCCGGGCACACCCCGCCCGGTGTCGTCAGCAGCTCGAAGTGCCACACCTCGTTCGCGTACACCTGGCACAGCCCGTACGCGGCCCCGTGCTGGATCATCCAGTAGTCCGCGTTCGTCGGCCCCAGGTCCACCGCCTTGCCCGACACGTGCACCGACTTCTCCGGGGTGTTCACGAACCGCCGCGCCTGCTCCAGGCTCCCGTACTTCGCCACCGCCTTGTCCAGCAGCCGCTGCTGGTACGCCTTGCTGCGCCAGCCCGAGGAGACGGTGACCTCCACCCCCTGCGCCTTCGCGTCCCCGGCCGCCTTCCGTACGGCCGCGAGCAGGGCCGGGTCCAGGTTGCGCACCGCCGCCGCCTTCGTGTCGAACGGGCTGAGCGTCACGCCCTCCGGGATCTGCCCGTCCTCCGTCGAGGAGGGCGACGCCGAAAAGGGCGACGCCGACAGCGCCCCCACCACCCGCCGCGCCGCCGCCGGATCGCCCGCGCAGGCCGCCGCCAGCCCCAGCACCACCACCGCCCCGAGGCCCGCGGCCACCCTCCGCCGTCCCATGGCACCCATTCCTGCCTCCCGTGGTCACAGCGCCGCGACGCGCTGCCGCGACGGCGGTGACCATGCAAGGGGAGCGGATGTTGCCAGGATGTCTGCGCCGGACGATACGTTCCCGATACACCGGCTCGTGTCCAATGGACACCGACAGACGCGGATCGAGCAGGGAGAACGGCACGTGCGGGTCCTGGTGGTGGAGGACGAGATCTACCTCGCCGAGGCGGTCCAGGCCGGCCTGCGGCTGGAGGCGATCGCCTGCGACATCGTCACCGACGGCGACGCGGCCCTGGAGCGCCTCGCCGTCCACGGCTACGACGTCGTCGTCCTCGACCGCGACCTGCCCGGCGTCCACGGCGACGACGTCTGCCGCGAGATCGTCCGCCGGCGCCTCGGCTGCCGGGTGCTGATGCTCACCGCCGCCGCCCGCCTCACCGAGAAGGTCTCCGGTTTCGAACTCGGCGCCGACGACTACCTCACCAAACCCTTCGACCTGCCCGAACTCGTCGTCCGGCTGCGCTCGTTGGCCCGCCGCCCGGCCGAGTCCGCCCCGCCCGTCCTGGAGTACGCGGGCCTGCGGCTGGACCCGTTCCGCCGCGAGGTCTACCGCGACGGCCGCTACGTCGCCCTCTCCCGCAAGCAGTTCGCCGTCCTGGAGGTCCTGATGACGGCGCGCGGAGGCGTCATCAGCGCCGAGCAGCTGCTGGAGCGCGCCTGGGACGAGAACGCCGACCCGTTCACCAATGCGGTGCGCATCACCATCTCCGGCCTGCGCAAACGCCTCGGCGACCCCTGGCTGATCCACACCGTCCCCGGCGTCGGCTACCGCCTGGCCCCCGAATCCGACGAGGCCACCCCATGAGCCCCCGCAAGCGCCGCCTCACCGCCCGGATGCGCCTGACCCTCAGCTACACCCTCTTCGCCGTCACCGTCGGCACCCTCTGCCTCGCCGTGGTCTACGTCGGCATGAAGTACATCCCCAACTACCCGCTCACCTCCTCCAGCCCCCGCTACCGCTCCGACGCCCCCTCCCGCCAGGAGATCCTCACCTCCCTCCTCCAGGCCTGCGGCTACGCCCTCGCCCTGATCACCGCCGTCGGCATGCTCGGCGGCTGGTTCGTCGCCGGCCGCGTCCTGCGCCCGCTGCAGGACATCACCCGCGCCGCCCACGCCGCCGCCGACGGGGCCCTGGAGCACCGCATCGCCCTCACCGGCCCCCGGGACGAGTTCACCGACCTGTCCGACGCCTTCGACGAGATGCTCGAACGCCTCCAGCGCTCCTTCGACGCCCAGCAGCGCTTCGCCGCCAACGCCTCCCACGAGCTGCGCACCCCGCTGGCGATCACCCGCACCATGCTCCAGGTCGCCGCCGCCGACCCCGCCGGCCAGGACTGGCCCAAGCTCGTCGGCCGCCTCCAGGACACCAACCAGCGCGGCATCGAGATCAGCGAGGCCCTCCTCCAGCTCGCCGACCTCGGCCACGCCCCGCCCGAGACCGGCCCCGTCGACCTCGCCGACACCACCGGCCACGCCCTGGCCGCCGTCCGGGAGGAGGCCGCCGCCCTCGGCGTCACCGTCACCGCCGACCTGCGGCCCGCCCCCTCCACCGGCAACGCCGTCCTGCTGCGCCAGGCGGCCCTCAACCTGCTGCACAACGCGCTGCGCCACAACCTGCCCGCCGACGGCCGCGTCGCCGTCACCACCGGTCCCGATCCGGACGACCCGGCCCTCGTACGGCTGACGGTCGCCAACTCCGGTGCGCCGCTGGCCCCGGAGGCCGTCGCCACCTTCACCGAGCCGTTCCTGCGCGGCCGGGGCCGCACCGCCGGGGCCGACCCTTCCCGCCGGGGCCACGGCCTGGGGCTGGCCATCGTCGCCGCCGTCACCGAGGCCCACCACGGGCGGCTGCGGCTGGCCCCCGAGCCCTCCGGCGGCCTGCGCGCGACGCTCACCCTGCCCGCCGGGAACGCCGACTGAGAACGCCCACTGAGAACGTTCGCTGAACGCCCGCGGAAAACGTCCGCCGAAAACGGTGAGGGCCGGTACGGGAACCCCGTACCGGCCCGACAACCAGGCGCCGCCTACTCGTTGGGAACGGTCGCGTAGCGCGCCGTGCCCTCCGCCATCTGCCGCAGCGCGTCCTTGCGGTCCCGCTTGGACAGCTTGTCGATGTACAGCGTCCCGTACAGGTGGTCCGTCTCGTGCTGGAGGCAGCGCGCGAAGAAGCCGGTGCCCTCGACGCGGATCGGCTTGCCGTCCTTGTCGACGCCGGTCACCGACGCGTAGTCGGGGCGCGGCAGCTCGGCGTACGCGGTCGGCACGGACAGGCAGCCCTCGTTGCTGTCGTCCAGCTCACGGCGGCGGTCGGCCGGGTACTCCTCCAGCACCGGGTTGATCACGTGGCCGATGTGGCGCACGCCCTCGTCGTCCGGGCAGTCGTAGACGAAGACCTTGAGGTCCACGCCGATCTGGTTCGCGGCCAGGCCCACGCCCTCGGCCGCGTACATCGACTGGAACATGTCGTCGATCAGCCCGGACAGCTCGCCGTCGAAGGCGGTGACGGTCCTCACCTCGCGGTGCAGGACCGGGTTGCCGACCACGGTGATCGGACGGGCGCTGCCCTTGGTGAGGTCGGGCAGCTCCCCCATCACCTTCGCGGGGGCCTCGGGCGCCGCCCCCTCCACGTCGTGCTCGTGGTCGTGCCCGTGCTGCTCGGCCTGCTCCGCCATGTCTTCCGCTTCCGTCGGTCTCACGCGTACCTCACCAGGGTACTCAGCGCGTTCAGCAGACCTCTTCGAGATCCCGGAAGGCCCGGCTGTCGGGGGCCGCGGAGACCCAGCGCTCCAGCAGGGAGCGCACCAGGTGGGCGGGCGCGGCGAGGCCGCACTCGCGCTCGACCAGCCAGGACATCCCGGCCGCCCCGCCCTGGCTGAGGTGGCTCAGGTGCCCGGGGTGGGAGGCGTCCCCGTCGTCGTGCGGGTCGTGGTGGGCGGCCAGGCCGTCGTCGGCGGCCATCCGGCTCTCCGAGCAGGCCCGGCACAGCAGCCGCACCGAGCTCGTCCAGTCCTCGGCCGCGTAGCCCGAGTCCGCCACCAGCCGCTCCAGCGCGTCCCGGTCCCCGGCGGTGGCGGCCTGCAGCAGCACCACGTACGTCGGCACCGGGGAGGGCGCCCACAGCTCGATCTCGTCGAACACCGGGTACGCGACCCCGTCGGTGACCCGCTCGCCGTGCGGGGCGCCGTCGTGCAGCACCACCTCGCCCCAGCGGCGGCCGGAGGAGGGCAGCGGGATGGACAGCACCTCGATGCGGGCCGGGTCGAGCCGGCGGCCCCACACCACCTCGGACTCGCCGTCCGGGGACAGCCGCACCGGGGTGGTGCCGAGGTCCAGGCTGACCGGGCCGTCCACGCCGGGGCCGCCGGGCAGCTTCAGCCCGTACGCCTGCCAGGCGCGGCGGGCCAGCGGCCAGTCCTGGAGGGCGGTGGCGGTGATGCCGAGGTTCCACCAGTCCGGGGCGCCGTGCTCGCGGTCCAGCAGGGCGACGGCCCGCAGGCCGGCCGAGCGGGCCTGCTCCCAGTCGCGGCGGAACTTGTGCAGCAGGGCGAGGTTGAACCAGGAGTCGGACAGCCAGGGCTCCAGGTCGGCGGCCATGACCAGCAGCGCGCCGGCGTCCTCGTAGCGGCCGTCGCCGATCAGCGTGAAGGCCCGGTCGGTCGTCTGCCGCCAGGTGGCGGACGGCCGGTGCCGTGCCCGGTGGAAGATCCTCACGTTCGTCCCTGCCGTCGTCGTCCGCTCAAGTCCCCGTGCCCACCGCGCCCGTGGCGTCCGCCGAAGGTTTCGGACGGCGCCGGGCCCGGTGCCCCGGGTCGGTGTTCCACGCTACGACCGCATCCAACCACGCCCGCCCCCGCCCGCGCTCCCCACCGCCGAGGTTGGGGGCTGTCCGGCAATTCCCGCCGGGCGCATTGCCGGACAGCCCCTGGCTTCCCTCCCAGCCTGCCCGCCCCGGCGCGCCCCCTCAACCCGTACGGGCTCAGCCCCGGGACTGCCCGCCCACCCTGGCCAGGGCGTCCACCACCCTGGCGTCGTACACCCGCCCCCGGCCCAGCCGCAGCACCTCCAGCGCCTCCAGCCGCCCGACCGCCTCGCCCACGCCCCGGCCGCGGGCGGCGGTGAGCAGGTCGTCGTGGGCGTTGGCGACCCGGATGATCCGTGCGGCCAGCGGCACCGGGCGCTCGCCCCCGCCCTGCCCGACGCACGGATCGGCCAGCCGGGCGACCTGTTCGGCGACCTGCCGGGGCACCCCGGTGCGGCTGATCACCTCGCTGCCCAGGCGCGCGATGCGCTGCTGCTCGGCGCAGGGCAGCAGCGCCGTGGCGCCGTCGGGCACCGGCTCGACCAGGGACAGCTGCCCCACGTCGTGCATCAGCGCCGCGTACTCCAGCAGCGCCAGTTCCCGGGTCCCGAGGCCCAGCTCGCGCCCCAGCGCGCACGCCGTGTCCGCGACCCGGCGCGCGTGCCCGTGCGGGGTGTAGCCGGCCACCTCGGTGGCCCTGGCCAGGGAGGCGATGGTCTGCCCGGTGGTGGCCCGGACGGCGGCGGCCCGCCGGAACGACACCTGGGCCAGCAGCAGCGGGGTGCAGAACAGCGGCAGCGCCCACAGCCCCACCTCCCCGGCCGCCAGGCTCACCAGCATCCCGGTGGCGACGATCGCCGAGCCGATCCCGAACAGCGAGCGCAGCTCGTCCTCCAGCGCCGCCGACAGCCGCAGCCCGGTGGCGGAGCGCCGGATCAGCGCCGCCAGCGTGGCGTCGCACAGGGCGGCGAGCGCGGCGACGGCGGTCAGGAACGCCCCGTACGCGGGGCCCTCGGGCGAGAACCGGTCGACGAGGCCGCCGTTGTAGAGCGGCTGGAAGACGGCGGCGGCGAAGCCGACCCCGAGCAGCCGCCGGGCGGCGCCGTCGCGCCGAGCCGGGTCGGCCCAGGGCGGGCGGCGCCGGTGCGCGAGGGCGAGGCCGGGCAGCCAGGCGAGCAGCAGCCCGGCGCCGGTGACGGCGACGACCTGCAGCGTCCCGTGCGCGGTCGGCACCCCGCGCAGGGGGCCGAGCAGGGCGTACGCGAGCGCCCCGGCGGCACCGATCGGCGCCTGTTCACGGTCACCCGGAAGGGTGATGCGCACACACTCGCCGAGGGCGATCAGGGTGGTGAACGCCAGCGCGACCCCCGGTTCGGCGACCCCGCGCACCGCGACCGCGCCCGCCGCGACCAGCAGCAGGGCGAGGGCGCCCGCGTGCACCGCCCGCACCGTGGCGGCCCCGCGCCCGGCCGCCCCGCCCGGGCCGAAGGCCCCGTGCGCCCGGGCGGCGCGCACCGACCCCGCCCGGCGCGCCGCCAGGCCCGCGCGCCGGGCCCCCGCCGTCCGTCCCGCCCGCCCGACGGCAGCACCGCCGCCACCGCTGCCGCCGCGCCGGCGCCGTCCGGGCCCCGCCGGGGCGGTCACGGCTGCCCGGCCATCGGCGCGGTCCCGCCCTGCGCGGGCACCCGGCCCGGGGCGGTGCGGGCGGGCTCCGGCACCCCGAGCGGGATGTCGGGCACGGCCCGGATGCAGTCCCCGGAGGGCGGCAGCACCGGCTGCCAGTCGTGCACGGCCAGCGCGTCGATCAGCGCCCGCACCATCACCGGGTCGAACTGGCTGCCCGAGCAGCGCTCCAGCTCCGCGACGGCCTCGCCGACCGGCCGCCCGCGCCGGTAGGAGCGGGTGGAGGTCATCGAGTCGAAGGCGTCGGCCACGGAGATGATCCTGGCGAACTCGGGGATCTGCTCCCCGGCGAGCCCGCTGGGGTAGCCGCGCCCGTCCATCCGCTCGTGGTGGTGCAGGATGCCGGCGTGCGCCTCGCCGAGGAAGTCGATCCCGCGCACCAGCTCGTACCCGTACACCGGGTGCACCTCCACGGCCCGCCGCTCCTCCTCGCTGAGGGGACCGTTTCTGCGCAGCAGCTCGGTGGCCACGCCCAGCTTGCCGACGTCGTGCAGGACGCCCGCGAAGCGCAGGGTGCGCAGCCGCCCGGGCTCCATGCCGAGCTGACCGGCGATCAGCACCGAGGCCCGGCCGACGCGTTCGCTGTGCCCGCGCGTGTACGCGTCCTTGATCTCCACGGCCTGCACCAGCGACTGCACGGTGGCCTGGTGCGCGTCCTGCTCGCGCTGCCCCTGGGCGAACACCCAGGCCGAGATGGACAGCGGCAGCAGCGCCAGCAGCGCGGAGAACGCCCCGTACGGGCCCTGCCACAGCACCGCGACCATCAGCCCGCCGGCCGCGTGCACCAGTACGGGCAGCCCGCACACCGAGCGGGCCCCGCGCAGCAGCACCCCGGGGCGCCGCCCCTCGGTGAGGATCAGCATCCCGCCGACCACGGCCCCGTTGACCAGGCAGAACGCGGCGACGGCGGTGAATCCGGGCAGCAGCGCGGCGGGGAAGCGGGAGCCGAGCAGCAGCTGCGGCCCGTGCAGCAGGTGGAAGGCGACGGAGGCGGCGAAGGCGCACAGCGCCAGCTGCGAGCCGTTGAACAGCTGCCGCCCCCGGCACTGCGGCCCGACGGGCCCGCCCAGCAGCGCGGCGGGCACGGCGACCAGCGCGGCGGCGGCGGGCGCGAGCATCAGCACCCCGGCGAACAGCACGGGGAAGAAGGCGTTGGCGCCGGGGCGGATCAGCACCCGTTCGGCGGGCGCGGGGCGGCGCATCACCCGGCGCAGGAGCCGCAGGCAGGGCGTGGGCAGGCCCTGCGCGAGCGACTCCCAGCAGCCGTGCAGGAAGGCGAGCAGCGCGACCTTGGGCCAGTCCACCGGCCCGCCGAGCCAGCCCGGCACCCCGGGGGTCAACCCGGCGGGCAGCAGCGGGACCAGGCAGCACAGGGCCGTCACGGGGACGGCCACCAGGTAGCGCGCCGCCCCCGGCGGCAGGGTCGCGCCTCCACTGTCGGTAGCGATGTCGACCTCCCCGCCGTCCGGGCCCGCGCCGTCCCCACCCGCCGCGGCGAGCGGCGGTGAGCGTCCGTCAGGAGGATAGGGCGCGCACCGGGCGCGGGGACGCATGATCGCGCAACGGCGCAGTTGGCGCACCGCCAACTCACCCGATCGAGTGAGGGCGCACGCGAGCAGAACGGGAGCGGCCCCGGGAGCACGTGCTCCCGGGGCCGCTCAGGACCGTCCCGCCGAGACCGGCGGATCAGCCCGCCAGATCAGTCACGCACCGTTACCGTCGAGGCGTCCTGCACGGATTCGGCCGACTCGGCCGCCCGCTCCACCTGCGGCACGGCACGCGCCGCCTCCACCCGCACCTCGACCGTCGTCGACTCCACGACCACCACCGGCTCGCCCGACCGCTGCCCGGCCCGGATCGAGTCGATCCTGGCCAGCACCTTGCCCCGCAGGTCCGCCGGGGCGTCGTCGCACCCGCAGGACCGCTTGATCAGCGCCTTGATGGCCTGCTCGAGCCCGTACTGCCGCAGGCACGGCGAGCACTCCTCGAAGTGCTCGCGCAGCTTCGCGCAGTCGCCCTCGGCCATCTCGTTGTCGAGGAATTCGTAGAGGTGGTCGAGGACCTCGCCACACTCGGTTTCGTGCGGATCGCCGCAGCTCATGAGCCCGAGCCCTTCGCTTCCTGCCCTGCCCCGCTGCCGGCCGGGACGAGCCCGCGCTCACGGGCGTAATCCTCCAGCATGCCGCGCAGCTGACGACGGCCGCGGTGCAGCCGGGACATCACCGTACCGATGGGAGTACCCATGATGTCCGCGATCTCCTTGTACGCAAAGCCTTCTACGTCCGCGAGGTAGACGGCGATCCGGAATTCCTCCGGGATCGCCTGGAGCGCGTCCTTCACGTCGCTGTCCGGCAGGTGGTCGAGCGCCTGGGTCTCGGCCGAGCGCAGACCGGTCGACATGTGCGACTCGGCCCGGGCCAGCTGCCAGTCCTCGATCTCCTCCGCCGCCGTGCGCTGGGGCTCGCGCTGCTTCTTGCGGTACGAGTTGATGAACGTGTTGGTGAGGATGCGGTACAGCCAGGCCTTGAGGTTCGTGCCCTCACGGAACTGGTGGAAGGACGCGTACGCCTTCGCGAACGCCTCCTGGAGCAGGTCCTCCGCATCGGCCGGGTTGCGCGTCATGCGCAGCGCCGCCGAGTACATCGGGTCGAGGTACCCCAGGGCGTCGCGCTCGAAGCGCTCCCGCCGGGCCTCCTCGGTCTCCTCCGCGGACACCCGGAAGGTGTCCTCGCCGATCGCCTCGGCCAGCTCCTCACCGGTCAGCGCCTCGCCCGCGGGCAGGGCCCCGTCCGGGCCGCGGCCCGGCTCGGCCTCGTGCTCGGTCCCGACGACCGGACCCACCTCCTCGGCATGACGGACGCGGCCCCCCGTGGGCCGCCCCGAGAGCGAGGATATCGGCCTGACGGGCTTCTCGCCCGCGTCCAGCCACTCCGACCAGGAGGGTGCGAACGCCGCGGCGGCCTCGCGCTCCTCGGGCCGTTCGGGGCACGCGATCGAACCCATCTGCCCTGCCTCTCACCGGTGGTTCCAACGTGACGCTCACGCCGACGAAGGCGACAACCACGCCGGGCCCGCCCGCATTCCCGGCTCACACGGTCTTCAGGACCCAGTCCCCCACCGCCCGGCACAGCAGGTCCAGGACCTCCTCCTGGCCGGTCCCGGCCCGCTTGGGCACCTCGAAACCGTGGTTGCCGTACGGCAGCGCCACCAGCTCGTGCCCCTCGGGCAGCTCCGGGAACTCCCCCGGCCCGCCGAACGGGTCCGTCGGCCCCTGCACCACCAGCGTCGGCAGCCCCGACTCCAGCAGCTCCCCGGCCCGGCTCTTCTCCGGCCTGCCCGGCGGGTGCAGCGGGAACGCCAGCGCCACCACCCCCGCCGCCCCGGTGTCCGCGCCCGTACGGCAGGCCACCCGCGCCCCGGCGCTGCGCCCGCCGACCACCAGCGCCGGCCCCCGCGCGGCCAGCAGCTCCGCCACCGGGCGCCAGCCCGCGTCCAGGGTCTTCGGCGCCGGCGCGACCTTGCGCCCGGCGACCCGCCAGGGCTGCTCCACCAGCGCCACGGTGATCCCGCGCGGCGGCAGCGCGGCGGCCAGCGCCGCCAGGTCCCGCGCCTCGATCCCGCCCCCGGCGCCGTGCCCCAGCGCCAGCACGGCCTTCGGCCTCGCGGCCCGGTGGCAGGTGATCCGGGCCTCGCCCGCGTCGGTGTCCACCAGCTCGACGGTCATCTCAGACCCCATCAGGTCCCCTTCGACGGTTCAGAACAGCGTGGTCTCGACCTCGGTGTACGGCTCCAGGAGCTCCGGGCCGTTGTTGCGGATGCTCCCCACCGCGGGCGACACCGGCGTGGCCAGCAGCGCCCCCGGCGGCGGGGGTATCAGCAGCCGCCGCAGCTCCTCCGGGTCGTCCGCCGTCGGGTCCAGCCACTCGTCCCAGGAGGACGGGTCCAGGAACAGCGGCATCCGCTCGTGGATCGGCGCCAGCAGCTCCTCCGCCTCCGTGGTCACCACCGCGAAGGTCACCAGCCAGGCCTTCGGGTGGTCCGGCGGCACCGTCCGGTCGCGCCAGAACTCGTACAGCCCGGCCAGCGCCAGCGGCGTCCCGTCCGCCCGGGAGACGAGGTACGGCTTCTTGCGGGCCTTGCCCCGCTCCCCCGGCACCGTCTGCCACTCGTAGTAGCCGTCCACCGGCAGGATGCAGCGCCGCGCGGCGAACGCCTGCCGGTAGGACGGCTTCTCGTGCACCGTGTCCGCCCGGGCGTTGATCATCTTCACCGCCGTCTCGGCCGTGTTCGACCACTGCGGCACCAGCCCCCAGCGCAGCACCCGCAGCTGCCGCACCGCCCGGCGCTCCTGCTTCGCCAACCGCTCCAGCACCACGAAGGCGCTGTTCGTCGGCGCGACGTTCCAGTTCGGCTCCAGCGTCTCCTCGGGGTCCCACTGCTCCACGCCGAACAGATCGACGATGTCCTCCGGCCTGCCACCGGCTGCGAAGCGACCGCACATGCGGGCCAGCCTCCCACGCCCGGACTTCTCATCCGGACCCCAGAACCACCCGATGCCACCCCGCCGTCCCCGCATGGGAGGCTGCCCCGAACGGCCCAACGCAGCGGACGGAGCCACGCACGCATGACCACGCACCAGAGCGGACACGACCTCGCCGACCTGTGGAGCCGCGTCACCGGCACCCAGGCCGCCCCACCGGGCTGGCTCGTCCTCGCCACCGGCGCCGCCGCCCTGCTCGCCGTCCTCGCCCGGCCCCTGTGGCACGTCGCCCGCAACGCCGTCACCATCGCCCACGAGGGCGGCCACGGCCTCGCCGCGCTGCTCACCGGCCGCAAGCTCGCCGGCATCCGGCTGCACTCGGACACCTCCGGCCTGACCCTCTCCTACGGCCGCCCCACCGGCCCCGGCATGGTCCTCACCGCCGCCGCCGGCTACACCGCCCCCGCCCTCCTCGGCCTCGGCTGCGCCGCCCTGCTCGCCACCGACCGCATCACCCTGCTGCTCTGGCTCGCCATCGCCCTGCTGCTCGCCCTGCTGGTGCGCATCCGCAACGCCTTCGGCCTGTTCACCGTCCTGCTCGCCGGCGGAGCCTTCTTCCTCGTCTCCTGGTTCGGCAGCGCCCAGGTCCAGGCCGGCTTCGCCTACCTCGGCTGCTGGTTCCTCCTCTTCGGCGCCGTCCGGCCCGTCCTGGAGCTCCAGCACCAGCGCCGCATCGGCTGGGCCCGCGACTCCGACGCGGACCAGCTCGCCCGCCTCACCCACATCCCCGGCCTCGCCTGGATCACCGTCTTCCTGCTCACCGCGCTCGCCTGCCTCGCCCTGGGCGCCGCCTGGCTCCTCCAGCCGCTCCAGCTCTGAGCCGGGGCGGTCCCGCCATACGGGCCACCGCCTGGGAAGCCCGCACAGGGCCCCTAGACTGGCCCCCATGACCGAGACACTGTGGCCCGCCCCTGTCGCGACCACCCCCGTGGACGCCACCGTCACCATCCCCGGCTCGAAGTCGGTCACCAACCGGGCCCTGGTGCTGGCGGCCCTCGCCGACGAGCCCGGCTGGGTGCGCCGCCCGCTGCGCAGCCGCGACTCCCAGCTGATGGCGGACGGCCTGCGCGCCCTGGGCGTCGGCATCGAGGAGAAGGTCAACAACGACTCCGGCGGCACCGGCGGCGGCGAGGCCTGGCGTGTCATCCCCGCCCCCGCCCTGCTCGGCCCCGCCACCGTCGACGTCGGCAACGCCGGCACGGTCATGCGCTTCCTGCCCCCGCTCGCCGTCCTCGCCGACGGCCCCGTCCACTTCGACGGGGACCCGCGCAGCCACGAGCGCCCCCAGCACGGCGTCATCAACGCCCTGCGCGCCCTCGGCGCCCGCCTGGAGGACGACGGCCGCGGCACCTTCCCCTTCACCGTGCACGGCACCGGCGGCCTCGACGGCGGCCCCGTCGAGCTGGACGCCTCCGCCTCCTCCCAGTTCGTCTCCGCCCTGCTGCTCTCCGGCGCCCGCTACCGCCACGGCGTCGAGGTCCGCCACGTCGGCGGGCCCGTCCCCTCCCTGCCGCACATCCGGATGACCGTCGAGATGCTCCGCAAGGCCGGCGTCCAGGTCGACGCCCCCGAGGACGGCGGCGAGAAGGACGTCTGGCGGGTCACCCCCGGCGCCCTGATCGGCCGCGACCTCGTCGTCGAGCCCGACCTCTCCAACGCCGCCCCGTTCTTCGCCGCCGCCCTCGCCACCGGCGGCCGCGTCACCGTCCGCGACTGGCCGGCCCACACCACCCAGCCCGGCGACCAGCTGCGCGAGCTGTACACCCGCATGGGCGGCGCCTGCGAATTCACCGACGAGGGCCTGCAGTTCACCGGCACCGGCCGCATCCACGGCATCGAGGCCGACCTCCACGACGTCGGCGAGCTCACCCCCGTGATCGCCGCGGTCGCCGCCCTCGCCGACTCCGAGTCGCACCTGTACGGCATCGCCCACCTGCGCCTGCACGAGACCGACCGCCTCGCCGCCCTCGCCAAGGAGATCAACGACCTCGGCGGCGACGTCAGCGAGACGGAGGACGGGCTGCGCATCCGCCCCCGCCCCCTGCACGGCGGCGTCTTCCACACCTACGAGGACCACCGCCTCGCCACCGCCGGCGCCGTCATCGGCCTCGCCGTGCCGGGCGTGCAGGTGGAGAACATCGCCACCACCGCCAAGACCCTGCCCGACTTCCCGCAGATGTGGGCGGAACTGCTCGGCGAGGCGGCGGCGGGCGCCTGAGCGGAGACTGGGAACCATGCGCCGCTACGGCAAGGACGCCGACGAGGACGACATCCGCAACCGCCCCGCCCGCCGGGGCTCGCGGCCGCGCACGCGGATCCGGCCCAAGCACGAGGACGCGGCCGAGGCGATGGTGCTCACCGTCGACCGCGGCCGCATCACCTGCCTGGTCGACCCGGGGACGAAGCAGGAACGCCAGATCGTCGCCATGAAGGCCCGCGAGCTGGGCCGCAAGGGCGTCGTCGTCGGCGACCTCGTCGGCCTGGTCGGGGACCTCTCCGGAGACGCCGACACCCTCGCCCGGATCGTCCGGGTCGAGGAGCGCGCCTCCGTGCTGCGGCGGACCGCGGACGACGACGACCCGTACGAGCGGATCGTCGTCGCCAACGCCGACCAGCTCGCCATCGTCACGGCCCTGGCCGACCCGGAGCCCCGCCCCCGGCTGATCGACCGCTGCCTGGTCGCCGCGTACGACGCCGGCATGGAGCCCGTGCTGGTGCTCACCAAGGCCGACCTCGCCCCGGCGGCGCCCCTGCTGGAGTCCTACGCCCCGCTGGGCATCACCTACGTGGTCACCCGCCGGGACGAGCTGGAGACCACCGGCGCCGAGGCCGTGCGCGAGCACCTACGCGGCCTGTCCACCGTCTTCATCGGCCACTCCGGCGTCGGCAAGACCACCCTGGTCAACGCCCTCGTCCCGGACCGCCGCCGCCAGACCGGCCACGTCAACGCCGTCACCGGCCGGGGCCGGCACACCACCGTCTCCGCCCTCGCGCTGCGCCTGCCCCCGCCGCCCGGCGCCAAGCCCGGCTCGAAGAAGGCCCTGGACACCGGCTGGGTGATCGACACGCCCGGCTTCCGCTCCTTCGGCCTCTCCCACATCGACCCGTCCCGGGTCATCCTCGCCTTCCCCGACCTGGAGCCGGGCACCGTCGACTGCCCGCGCGCCTGCAGCCACGACGAGCCGGACTGCGCCCTGGACGCCTGGGTCGCCGACGGCCACGCCGAGGCCGCCCGGCTCTACTCGCTGCGCCGCCTGCTGGCCAGCAAGGAGGCCCGCGAGGGCGACTGAGGGCCGTGAGCGTCCTCCGTTCGAGGTGTCGAACCGCGCCGTCCTGGTGATCATAGGAAGGTCGGGCCGGTGCCGCGCCCGACCCGTCGACCGACTCGGAGGGCACGGATGGCATGGGCCCTGGTGATCCTCGCCGGACTGCTGGAGACCGGCTTCGCGATCAACCTCAAGCTCAGCGAGGGCTTCACCCGGCTCTGGCCCACCATCAGCTTCTGCGTGTTCGCCCTGGGCAGCTTCGGCCTGCTCACCATCTCGCTGAAGACCCTGCCGGTCGGCCCCGCCTACGCGGTCTGGACGGGCATCGGCGCGGCCGGCACCGCGATCTACGGCATGGCGTTCCTGGACGAGACCACCTCGGTGCTCAAGCTCGTCTCCATCTCCCTGGTGATCGCCGGCGTCATCGGCCTCCAGCTCAGCGGCTCCGCGCACTGAGGCGCGCTGCGGCGCACCGAGGCCGGTTCCCGCCCCTTCCCCAGCAGCCCACTGGGCTAGGGTTTCGGGCATGGCCGACTACCACGACGATCTCCGACTCGCCCACGTCCTCGCCGACTCGGCCGACTCGGTCACCCTGGAGCGCTTCCGCGCCCTCGACCTGAAGATCGAGACCAAGCCCGACCTCACCCCGGTCAGCGACGCCGACAAGGCCGCCGAGGAGCTGGTGCGCAGCATCCTCCAGCGCGCCCGGCCCCGGGACGCCGTCCTCGGCGAGGAGTTCGGCCTCCAGGGCTCCGGCCCCCGCCGCTGGGTGATCGACCCGATCGACGGCACCAAGAACTACATCCGCGGCGTCCCGGTCTGGGCCACCCTGATCGCCCTGCTGGAGGACGGCCCGGACGGCGTGGAGCGCCCGGTGGTCGGCATCGTCTCCGCGCCCGCGATCCAGCGCCGCTGGTGGGCGGCCAAGGGCCTGGGCGCCTTCGCCGGCCGCAGCCTCGCCAAGGCCTCCCGCATCCACGTCTCCGGGGTCTCCCGGATCGAGGACGCCTCCTTCTCGTACTCCTCGCTCGGCGGCTGGGAGGAGCGCGGTCGCCTCGACCCGTTCCTGGACCTCACCCGCGCCTGCTGGCGCACCCGCGCCTACGGCGACTTCTGGTCCTACATGATGGTCGCGGAGGGCGCCGTCGACATCGCCGCCGAGCCCGAGCTGTCGCTGTGGGACATGGCCGCCAACTGCGTCATCGTCGAGGAGGCCGGCGGCCGCTTCACCGGCCTGGACGGCATCCCCGGCGCGGGCGGCGCCGACGCGGTGGCCAGCAACGGGCTGCTGCACGAGGAGGCGCTGCGCCGCCTGTCCGTATGACCACCCGCCCCGATCCGAAGGGGCGCGCCGGTGTCGAAAGGGAGAAGCGACAAGCGAGGAACGAGCGCCGGAGCGCCGACCGTCGACACCGGGTCAGGAGCGCCCCGGAGGCGAGCGGGCGAGTAGCAGTGCGGGCCCCTTCACCAGTGGGAGCTGGTGAAGGGGCCCGCCGTCATCTCCCGTCCGGGCGCTACGACTTGCGCAGCTCGCGGACGGCCGCCTCCAGCCGCTGCCCGTAATCGGCGTCGGCCTTGCGGAAGTTGTCGACCGCCCGGGCCACGATGTCCTCGCGGTCGGCGGAGACCTTGGCGATGAAGCCGGCCAGGTTGGCGATCAGCCGCTGCTTCTCCTCCTCGGAGTAGAGCCGGTAGAGGGCGCCGGCCTGCCCGAAGTCGTCGTCCTCGGCGTGCGAGGGCGCGGCGTGCGTGCCCGTGTAGCCGTCCACGGCGGTGGGGGCCCACAGCGGGCGGCCGGTCTGGACGGGCCCGCCGAAGCTGTTCGGCTCGTAGTTCTTGCTCCGCCCGTGCCGCCCGTCGTACAGGTGCCCGTCGCGGCCGTTGGTGCGGGCCTCGGTGGCGTGCGGGCGGTTGACGGGCAGGTGGTCGGCGTTGATGCCGACCCGGTAGCGGTGGGCGTCGGCGTAGGCGAACAGCCGGCCCTGGAGCATCTTGTCCGGGGAGGGGCCGATGCCGGGCACGAAGTGCGACGGGGAGAAGGCGGACTGCTCGACCTCGGCGAAGACGTTGTCGGGGTTGCGGTCCAGCTCCAGGCGGCCGATCTCGACCGGCGGGTAGTCGGCGTGCGGCCAGACCTTGGTCAGGTCGAAGGGGTTGAAGCGGTACGAGGCCGCGTCGGCGGCGGGCATGATCTGCACCTGCACCGTCCAACTCGGGTTCTCCCCGCGCTCGATGGCCTCGCGCAGGTCCCGCTGGTGGCTGTCCGGGTCCTCGCCCGCGAGCCGGTTGGCCTCGTCCTGGGTGAGGTTGCGGATGCCCTGGTCGGTCTTGAAGTGGTACTTGACCCAGAAGTGCTCGCCGGCCTCGTTCTGCCACTGGAAGGTGTGCGAGCCGTAGCCGTTCAGGTGCCGGTACGAGGCGGGGATGCCGCGGTCGCCGAAGAGCCAGGTCACCTGGTGGGTGGCCTCGGGCGACAGGCCCCAGAAGTCCCAGACGTTGTCGGCCTCCTGGGAGCCGGTGTACGGGTCCCGCTTCTGGGTGTGGATGAAGTCGGGGAACTTGGTGGCGTCCTTGATGAAGAACACCGGGGTGTTGTTGCCGACGAGGTCGTAGTTGCCCTCCTCGGTGTAGAACTTCAGCGCGAAACCGCGCGGGTCGCGCACGGCGTCCGCCGAGCCGAGGTTTCCGGCCACGGTGGAGAAGCGCAGGAACACCTCGGTGCGCTTGCCGACCTCCGAGAGGAACGCGGCCCTGGTCCAGGGCGTCACGTCGGCGGTGACGGTGAAGGTCCCGTACGCCCCGGCGCCGCGGGCGTGGACGACGCGCTCCGGGATGCGCTCGCGGTTGAAGTGCGCGAGCTTCTCGAAGAGCAGCTGGTCCTGGATGAGCGCGGGGCCGCCGGGGCCCGCGGTCTCGGTGTTCTGGTTGTCGGCGACGGGGGCACCCGCCTCGGTGGTGAGGGTCGGGCGCAGCTCGTCCTGGGTGGTCATGGGGGTGCCTCCACGGTGTCCGGTCGTGATGCAACGAACCTAACTTTGGACTTTGTCCAAGTCAACACTGGAACCAATCCCGGAGTGTGACCTACTCTGGACGTCATGAACGACCTGCTGGAACGACTGCGCGCCCGGGGCTGGCGGCTGACCTCGCAGCGCCGCGTCGTCGCCGAGGTCCTCTCCGGCGACCACGTCCACCTCACCGCCGACGAGGTGCACACCCGCGCCGCCGCCCGCCTGCCCGAGATCAGCCGCGCCACCGTCTACAACACCCTCGGCGAACTCGTCGCCCTCGGCGAGGTGGTGGAGCTCGACGCCGTCGGCCGCGCCCGGCGCTACGACCCCAACGCGCACCGCGCCCACCAGCACCTGGTCTGCTCCGGCTGCGGCGCCGTACGCGACGTCCACCCGGACGGGGACGCGCTCGCCGCCCTCCCGGCCGCCGAGCGGCACGGCTTCGCCCTCACCGCCGCCGAGATCACCTACCGGGGCCTCTGCCCGAACTGCCGCGCCCTGTAAGACGCTTACGCACTCAGCTCCGCGTTCAGCGCGCCCAGCAGCCGCCCCGCCCGCTCGGCCACCTCGGCCGGCCCGTAGTCCGCCGCCCGGCGGCACCAGTTCTCCGCCTGCACCGGCTCCCCCCGGCGCAGCGCCAGCAGCGCCAGGCGCAGCGCCGCCCGCCCGTGCCCGGCGTCGGCGGCCCGGGTGTACCAGAGCATCGCCTCCGCCTCGCTGTCCTGCCGGGCCAGCAGCAGCCCCAGGTTGAACGCCGCGCTGCGGCTGCCCGCCTCGGCGGCCCGCCGGTACCAGCTCTCGGCGATCTCCAGCGCCCCCCGCTCGGCCGCCCGCACGCCCATGCGCACCTGCGCCCGCCGGTGCCCGGCGTCCGCCGCCACCGCGTACCAGTGCTCCGCCTCGGCGTCCGCGTCCCCGCGCCGGTCCAGCAGCGAGGCCAGCCGGAAGCAGCCCTCCCCCGAACCGCCCGCCGCCGCCTGCCGGTAGCGCTCCAGGGCGCCCGCCAGGTTGCCGCGCTGCTCCTGGGCGACGGCCAGTTGCAGCGCCGCCTCCCCGTGCCCCTCGGCGGCGGCGCGTGCGTACCACTCCTGGGCCTGGCGCTGCTCGCCGCGCCCGGCGTGCAGCACGCCCAGGTTGAAGGCGCCGTCCACGCTGCCGGCCTCGGCGGCCTTGGAGAACCACGGCACGGCGCCGGACTCGTCCCCGCGCTGGAGCAGCACCACGGCCAGCGCGTTGCACGCCTCCCGGTGCCCGGCGTACGCGGCCCGGCGGTACCACTGCTCGGCCTGCTGCTCGCGTCCGGTGCCCGCGCACAGCAGCCCCAGGTTGAAGGCTCCGTTGTGGTCCCCGGCCTCCAGCGCGGTGCGGTACCAGCGCTCGGCCTCCTTGGCCCGGCCCCGCCCGGCGTGCAGGGCGCCCAGCGCGTTGGCGGCGTTGCCGTCGCCCGCCTCAGCGGCCTCCTGCCACCACTCCGCGGCGGCCGTGAGGTCCCCGCGGTCGCGCAGCAGGAAGCCGAGCGCGCAGGCGGCGCGGGCCTCCCCGTTCTGCGCGGACTGCCGGTACCAGCGGGCGGCCTCCTCCAGCAGCGCCTGCTCCTCGCCGGCCCGCTCCTCCAGCAGCACGCCCAGGCGAAGCGCGGCCCGGGCGTGGCTGCGGGCGGCGGCCGTGCGGTACCAGGTCTCGGCGGTCTCCTTGTCCCCCGCGGCCTCGCGCATCCGGGCCAGCCGGTAGGCGGCCTCGCGGTGCCCGGCGTCGGCGGACACCTTGAACCAGCGCTCGGCGCGCACGTCGCGCCGGTGCTCCATCAGGTCGCCCAGCGCGTAGGCGCCGAGCGGGTGGCCGTGGTCGGCGGCGAAGTGCAGCCAGTACTCGGCGGCCTCCTCCTCGCCCTGGTCGCGCAGTTGCAGCCCGAGCGCGTGCGCGGCCGGGGCGCTGCCCGCCACGGCCGCCTGGCGCCACCACTGGCCGGCCTCGGCCCGGTGGCCCTGCTGGTGCAGCAGCACGCCCAGGTTGTTGGCGGCGGCGCGCACCCCGGCGGCCGCGGCGGCCCGCAGGTACGGTTCGGCGTCCTCCAGGTCCCCCCGGCGCAGCAGCAGGGTGCCCAGCCGGCCGGCGGCGTCCGCGTCGCCGTCGTCGGCGGCCTGCCGGTGCCGGGCCTCCAGGGCGGCGGACTCCCGCGCGGCGAGGGCCGTCTCGAAGCTCGTCGGGTCCAGCGAGCCGGGGTCGAGCGCGGCGCCGTCGGGGCCCTGCCGGCCGTACGGGCCGACCTCGGCGGCGAACTGGCGGGTCGGCACGTGGACGAGGCTGTCGGGGCCCGATCCGGCCGCCTGGGGGCGCTCGGACAGGCCGCTGGTGCGCTGGGCGGGCAGGGCTCCGGGGCGGCTCTCCAGGCTCTCGGCGCTCTCCGCCCAGGCGTCGGTGTCCGCCTCCACGGCCGCCGGCTTGGCGCCCTGGCCGTACTTGCCGATCAGCCTCATGCCGACTCCCGCTCCCCCAGAGTGACGCGGCACCGCGCCCCGGCCCCTCGCCGGGGGGACTCCCAGGGGAGACGCCGGACCGGACGGCCTGTCAGCAGCCGCGCCGCATCCCCCATGTGTCCCATCGTCGCACCACCCGCAACCCGCGTACACCTGCCCCGGCCGAATTCGCGCGGGGAGGACCCGAAGCCGACGAAATTGCTTCGGCGCTTTGTCGATTTCCCGACACCCGGATCCCACAAACCCCGCAGTCGACCTCTCTGGCGACGGTTGATGGTACCGGAGCGGTTCCCTCCGGCAGGGAAACGCGAAAGGCCCGGAGGACGAATCCTCCGGGCCTTCCTGCTACTGAGTAGCGGGGACAGGATTTGAACCTGCGACCTCTGGGTTATGAGCCCAGCGAGCTACCGAGCTGCTCCACCCCGCGTCGGTGAAGTAACCATAGCACGACTTCGACGCGGAACGGAAAACGGTCCCCGCAGCTCAGGAGCCCTACGCGTGAGGACTCGGCGATCCCCCCGGGGTCGGCGGCGGGCCGCTCGGGGTCTGCGCCGAGCCGCCGCGCGCCGCCTCGGCGGCCTTCAGCGCCTCGCCGAGCGCCTTCTGCGCGGTGCCGTACGCCACCCAGTCGCCGTTCTTGAACGCCGTCTGGCTGTCGTTGTACGCCTTCTCCGCGTCGGAGAGCGCCTTCGCGAGGTCCGGCGAGATCGTCCCGCCCGGCGTCGGCGTGGTCGGGGAGGTGGGTGCGGGCGTCGCCGGGGAGGTCGGGGTGCCCGGAGTCGTCGGCGTGGTCGGCGTCGTCGCCCCCGAGCCCTGCGAGGAGGCGGCCGGCGCGACCGGCGTCACCGGCGGCGTCCCGTCGCCGAACAGCTTCTTCAGCGCGGCCTCCAGGGAGTCCTCGAACGCCACGTTGTCGTCCCCGTACACCGCCAGGACCTTCTGCATCGTCGGGTACTTGGCGCCGCGTCCGCGCACGTACACCGGCTCGACGTTCAGCAGGCCGCCGCCGACCGGCAGGGTCAGCAGGTTCCCGTACTCCAGCACCGAGTCGCCGCCCTGCAGCAGCGTGATCTGCTGGGCCACGTCCTTGCGGGAGTTGAACTTCGACTGCACCACGCCGGGGCCGGGGGCGCCGCTCTCACCCGTCATCTTCAGGACCCGGATCTTCCCGTAGTCCTCCCCCGGGTCCGAGTTCACCGCCATGAAGGCCGCCAGGTTCGGACGGTCCGCGGGCACCAGCGTGCTCGTCAGCGAGAAGCTCGCCTTCGCCGCGTCCGGCATCCGCACCGTCACGTAGTACGGCGGCTGCACCTGCTTGGTGTTGCTGGTCGGGTCCACCGGGACCTGCCAGATGTCGGTGCCGTTGAAGAACGTGTTGGAGTCCGTCACGTGGTACTGCCCGAGCAGGTCGCGCTGCACCTTGAACATGTCCTGCGGGTAGCGCAGGTGCGGGACCAGCGAGGCCGGGATCTCGGCCTTCGGCTCCACCGTCCCCGGGAAGGCCTTCATCCAGGTCTTCAGCACCGGGTCCTTCTCGTCCCACTGGTACAGCGTCACCTCGCCGGTGTAGGCGTCCACCGTGGCCTTGACCGAGTTGCGGATGTAGTTGACCTGCCCGGCCACGGCGAGCAGTTCGCCGCGCTGGTTGGTCAGCGAGTCCTTGGTCGCGGTGCCCAGCGTCGTCTTCGAGGAGAACGGGTAGCCGTCCGAGGTGGTGTAGCCGTCCACGACCCACTTCACCCGGCCGTCCACGACCACCGGGTACGGGTCGGCGTCGATCGACAGCCACGGCGCGACCTTCTCCACCCGCTCCTTGGGCGTGCGGTTGTAGATCACCTTCGCGCCGTCCGTGATCGCCCCCGAGTAGAGGATCTGCGGCTCGGCGAAGCGCACCGCGTACGCGGCCCTGGTCAGCGGGTTGTCCAGGGACACCCCGCTGCCGCCGTCGTACGTGTTCTCCTCGTTCGCGCCCTTCTTGGAGTCGTAGTAGTCGATCTCCTTGTTCGAGCCGCCGACGATCGAGTACGTCGAGGTCTTCTCGCCGTAGTAGATCCGCTGCTCGTACGGGCCCAGCGCCGTCCCCGTCGTCGGCAGGCCCGACTCGGTGAGCACCGGCTGGCCGGTGGTGTCGACCTGGTTGCCCTTGGCGACGACCGCGCCGTAGCCGTGGGTGTACTTGAAGTGGTCGTTGATCCAGTTGCGCTGCACCCCGTTGAGGTCCAGCTCACGCAGGCCGATCACGGTGTCCTGCTTGCCCGAGCCCGAGCCGTAGCGGTCCACGTCCAGGGTGTTGGGGAACGCGTAGTAGTTGCGCTGCTGCTCCAGCGTCTGGAACACCGGCGACACCACGTTCGGGTCCACCAGCCGCACGTCCGCGATCGTCTGCGCGTCCGGCTTCAGCGCGTCGCCGTTCGTCGTCCCCTGCGGGGAGTACGGGGCGACCTGCGAGTCCGCGATCCCGTACGCCTGCCGCGTCGCGTCGATGTTCTTCTGGATGTACGGCGTCTCCTTGGCCTGCTCGTTCGGCTTGACCTGGAACTGCTGCACGATCGCCGGGTACAGACCGCCGATCAGCACCGCCGAGAGCACCATCAGGCCCAGGCCGATCAGCGCCGGCGCCCAGGTGCGGCGCACCGGCGTCAGGAAGAACAGCACCGCGCAGATGATCGCCACGAAGAAGAGGATCGTCTTCGCCGGCAGGAACGCGTTCGCGTCCACGTACCGCAGGCCCGTCCAGCCGCCCACGCCCTTGTACGTGCCGGTCTTCACCGCCAGCGCGTACCGGTCCAGCCAGTACGCCACCGCCTTCAGCAGCACGAACACGCCCAGCAGCACCGCCAGGTGCCCCTGCGCGCCCGCGCTCGCCCGGCGGCCGGGGCCCTGCAGCCGCAGCCCGCCGTAGAGGTAGTGCACCAGGGCCGACGTCAGCAGCGAGACGATCACCGCGCTGAACGCGAAGCCCAGCACGAACTCGTAGAACGGCAGGTCGAACGCGTAGAAGGAGACGTCCATCCCGAACTGCGCGTCCTTCTCACCGAAGGGGGTCGCGTTCGTCCACATCAGCCACGTCCGCCACTGGCCCGAGGCCGCGGCGCCCGCCACCAGGCCGATCACCAGCGAGACCCCGATCAGCGCCCAGCGCTTGAACGGCGCCAGGCCCGTCCGGTAGCGGTCCAGGCTCTGCTGCTCCACCGACATCGCCGACAGCGGCGGCCGCAGCCGGTGCGCCAGCCAGATGTTGAGGCCGACGATCACGGCCATCAGCAGGCCGAACACCGCGAACAGCCCGATCTTCGTCCACAGTTGCGTGGTGAACACCGATCCGTAGTGCACGGACCTGAACCACAGCCAGTCCGTCCAGAACCCGGCGAACATGACGAACAGCAGGAACAGCACCGCGAGCACGCCCAGGGTCAACAGGGCCACCCGCGCGCGCCGGGAGGGCGGGCCTACCCTGCGCCGGAAACCCGGCCCTGAGCGTTCCGGCATCTGGAATACCACGGTGGCACCTCAGCTGTGTCGTCTGGACGATCGGTCTTCAGGGCAACTTAACCAGGCTTTGGCCGAGTTCCCACCGTTAGCAGACGGTTACGACGACGCCCCCGCCGCCGCCCCCGCGCCCGGCACCCGCCCGGCGTGTGAGGATTGGGGCATGTCCGACGCGTCTGATCCGAAAAACTCCCCCGACGACGTCTCCAAGCTCCCCGCCGCCACCCCGCTCACCCGGGCCGCGCTGGAGATCGACGAGTACGTCGGCACCCTCGGCTGGGACCTCCCCGCCCGCCTCTTCGCCCTGGTCGACACCGCCGCCCTGCGCAAGGCCGACCCCCGCGTCGCCAAGCAGCTCGGCCTGGCCGACGGCGACGAGCCCGGCCTCACCCCCGTCGAGCAGGACGAGATCCCGGCCGGCACGGAGCTCGACAAGTTCCTCGGCACCATCGCCTGGCCCGCCTCGGTGGTCGGCTGCGCCCTCGTCGTCGAGCGCCTGATGCTGCCGCCCGGCGCCGAGCAGTCCCGCCCCCGTGGCGCGAGCGACGCCCAGCTCGCCGAGTGGGTGGCCAACCACCCCAAGCGCGAGGAGGTGCGGATCACCGCCGCCGTGCTGCGCGACGGCAAGAAGGAGATCGCCCTGCGGCTGCGCTCCAAGGACGTCGCCCGCGAGGTGCTCACCGGCCCCGACCTGGTACCGGGCCTCACCGACGCCCTGCTGGCCACCTTCTCCTGACGGCCTCCTGACGGCCGAGGACCCTACTTCGCGCAGGACGGCAGCGCCGCGGTCTGCCCGGAGCGGATCTGCTCCAGCGACTTCAGCGCTCCGTCCAGCGTGTCCGTCTTGACCAGGGTCAGCCCGGACGGGACGTTCTTCGCGGCCTCGGAGCAGTTCGAGGACGGGGTGAGGAAGTACTGCGCGCCCGCGTCCCGCGCCGCGATGATCTTCATCGATATGCCGCCGATCGGGCCGACCTTGCCGTCGTCGTCGATCGTGCCGGTGCCCGCGACGAACTTCCCGCCGGTCAGGTCCCCGCCCGGGGTCAGCTTGTCGATGATGCCCAGCGAGAACATCAGTCCGGCGCTCGGGCCGCCCACGTCCTGCAGGCCGATGTCGATCTGGAACGGGTAGGTGTGCCGCACGCCGGTGCCGATGCCCACCACCGCGAGGTCGGCCCGCTCGGCGGGCGCCTTCGGGTCGAGGTCCCGGGCCCGGGTCGTCGGCACCGTCACGTCGGTGCGGGTGCCGGCGCCGCTCTGCGAGCGGGGCACCACCGTGAAGACCACGGACTCGCCCGGCTTGTGCTTCGTCACCGCCGCCACGACCTGCTCGGCCGAGCCCACCGCCGCGCCGTCCACCGCCACGATCTGGTCCCCGGCGTGCAGCTTCCCCTCCGCGGGGGCGCCCGCCGTGACCGACTTGACGATCAGGTCACTGCCGACCGGGATGCCCAGCTGCTTGAGCGCCGCCGTGCGGGCGCTGTCCTCGGAGGAGGCGAACTCCTCGGCGTTCTGCTTCTTGGCGTCCGCGTCCGACTGCCCCTTCGGGTACACGTTGTCGTGCGGCACCACCAGCACGTCGTCGCGCAGCCAGCCGATCACCGCGTTCACCAGGCTGGGCTCGTACTTGGCCCCCGTCACCTGCACGGTGGTCATGTTGAGGTGCCCGCTGGTCGGGTAGGAGTCGTGCCCGGTGATGGTGATCACCGGCTTGCCCCCCTGCTCGCCGAGCGTGTTGTACGTCGGGCCCGGGCTCATCTCCGTGTACGGAACCTTCATCAGCACCGAGACGCAGAGCAGCGCTATGAGCAGCAGGGTGGCAGCGAGCATCGTCGCGGAGCGGCGTGGCATGCCTCGACAGTACGGGACGCGGTCGACGGCGCGCCCGGCGGGCTACCGGCCGGAGCGCTCCCCGGAGGCTCCGGCGCCCGCCGTGGTGCGTTCCATCGCGTCCATGAAACGGCGGTGCTCGGCGAGGGAGGCCGGATCCTGCGTGGCCCTCGGCTCGCGCTGCGCCCAGCCCGCCCAGACGGCGGCGACCACGAGGGCGACACACGGAATGATCAACCAGGCGAGCGCGCTCATGTCGGTACTCCCAGCTCGTCGTGCCTATGAGCAGATTAACCACTCCGGCGGACAACGCCGACGGCGCCGTCCGGGTTACGGGGCCGCCGATCGGCTCACTTCCAAGGGGTATCCGACGCCCGCCCCCGGACCCGTTCGGGTGAGGGCCCGGCGCGCCTGACCCGCACACCACCGTGGGTGTGCAGGTCGTCACTCACCGTACGGGGGTCAGCAGGCCCCGGCGCCGACCCACTCCTCCTCGCCGTCGGCGAAGACCTGGTGCTTCCAGATCGGCACCTCGTGCTTGAGGTCGTCGATCAGCCGGCGCGCGGCCGCGAAGGCCTCGCCGCGGTGGGCACAGGCGACGGCGACGATCACGGCCTTGTCGGTGATCTCCAGCCGGCCGATCCGGTGCACCGCCGCGAGCGCCAGGACGGGGAAGTCCGCCGCGACCTTCTCGGCGACCCGGCGCATCTCCTCCTCGGCGCTCGGGTGGCAGCTGTACTCCAGCGTCGTCACCGACCGGCCGCCGTCGTGGTCGCGCACCGTCCCGACGAAGACGGCCGTGCCGCCGGCCGCGTCGTCACCGACCGCCTCGTACACCTCGTCCAGGGACAGCGGGGTGTCGCGGATGGCGAGCAGGCGGATGGGGTCGTGGTTCTCGGGCATGGCCCAATGATCCCCCATCGAGGGCGCGGACGGGCAAGTCCTTTCCGCATCACGATGCCGTGATTTCGCATCGTGAGAAGTTCTGCGGGTCTCCGGGCCCCCGAGGGTCAGAACCGGCGCCGCTTCCGGGCCCGGCGCACCAGCGCCGCCGTACCCACCAGCGCCACCGTCGCCCCGGCCGCGCCCAGGCTCGTCGCGGCCTCCTTGCCGCCCAGGCGCCGCCCCGCCACCGCGTGCTTGCCCGACACCTGCGCCAGCAGCTCGGCCAGCACCTGCTCGTTGGTGTGCGCCGGGCGCCAGCCCGCCTCGTGCAGCCGGCTGCCGGACACCACCCACGGGTACATCGTGTACGCCAGGTCGCCCGCCGGCGCCGGGGTCAGCCCCAGCCGGTGCAGCCGGGCCGCCGTTCCAAGCGCCAGCGCCGCCGGCAGCTCCATCCGCCGGATGCCCGACAGGCGCTCCACGTCCTCCTGCTCCAGCCAGCCGTCGCAGCCGACCGTCACCTCGCCGTCCACCAGGCCCAGCGCCGCGTACTCCAGCGCCGCCGCCAGGTCCTCCACGTGGCAGAACTGCCAGCAGGGGCGGGAACCGGCCACCACCAGCAGCCGGGGCGCCTCGAAGTGCCGGGTCAGCACGGTGTCCACCCCCGGGCCCACCACCACGGCCGGGCGCAGCACGGTCACCTGCAGCCCCGGGTGGGCGCGCGGGGCCCGGCGGGCCAGCCGCTCGATCTCCAGCAGGTCCCCGACGAGGGAGGCCTCCTCGGTGGCCCGCAGCTCGGAGTCCTCCGCCAGCGGCACCTCGTTGTCGGGCAGCGCCCCGTAGACCATCGCCGAGGTGCACAGCACCACCCGGTGCACGCCCGCCGCGGCGGCCGCCGTCAGGACGGTCTGGGCGCCGCGCACGTTGTAGGCGCTGCGGGCCCTCGGGTCGGACTCCATGCCGAAGTCCATCGCCAGGTGCACCACCACGTCGACCCCGGCCAGGCGCTCCGCGACCGCCGGGTCCCGCACGTCCAGGACCCGCCACTGCACCCCGGGCACGTCCCCGCGCCGGTCGTCCACCGCCAGGACCTTGCGCACGTGCGGGGAGGCCACCAGCCGGGCCGCCACCCGCTCGCCGAGCACGCCCGCGGCCCCCGTCACCGCCACGGTCAGCGGCCGTCCGCCGTAGGCTGGAGGCGGCGACGCCGTGGCGTCCGGGTCGTCCTCTCCAGCGGTCAGCCCAGAGCGAACGTCCGAAGGCGGGGAACTCACCGGCCATCCTCCACGGTTAGCTTATGTGCGTACGGACGTGTGTCACGTACGTCCATCCTGCCCGAGGCGAAGGCCCCGCGGTGCACCCGGCGCGGGCCTGCCGCACCGGAGCCGCGCCCGAGACCCCCACCGAGCCGGTGCCCCGGGCGGCAGTACTTCCCGCCACACCCGTATGACGGCCGACCGGATCGAGGACCCCGTGAGCGACCTTCCCTTCGGATTCGGCGTTCCGCCCGAGGAGCCCGAGGACGGCAAGGCCAAGCCCGACGACGCGCAGCAGAAGAAGGACAAGGGCGGCTCCGACCCCGCCTCGTCCTCTTCCGGCGCTTCCGGCCCCGGTTCTGGCGAAGGCGGCCAGCAGCCGTTCGGCTTCGGCGGCGCCAACCCCTTCGGCGCCCTGTTCGGCCTGCCCGGAGCCCCGGGCGGTGCCGGCGGCCCCGGCGGCGACAACCCCTTCGGCGCCCTGTTCGGCGGCCTGGGCACCGGCGACCTCGGCGCCGCGTTCCAGCAGCTCGGCCAGATGCTCTCCTTCGAGGGCGGCCCGGTGAACTGGGAGCTCGCCACCAACATCGCCCGGCAGACGGTCGTGGCCGAGCCCGCCGAGGGCAAGAGCAAGGACCGCTCCGTCAGCGCCGCCGAGCGCTCCGCCGTCGCCGAGGCCGTCCGCCTCGCCGACCTGTGGCTGGACGGCTCCACCGAGTTCCCCTCCGGTGCGAGCACCGCCGTCGCCTGGAGCCGCGCCGAGTGGATCGAGGCCACCCTCCCGGTGTGGAAGGACCTCGTCGACCCCGTCGCCGAGCGGGTGGGCAACGCCATGGGCGGCGTCCTGCCCGAGGAGATGCAGGCCATGGCCGGCCCGCTGATGGGCATGATGCGCTCCATGGGCGGCGCCATGTTCGGCACCCAGATCGGCCAGGCCCTCGGGGCGCTGGCCGCCGAGGTCGTCGGCTCCACCGACGTCGGCCTGCCGCTGGCCCCGGCCGGCAAGGCCGCGCTGCTGCCCCAGAACGTCGCCGAGTTCGGCGAGGGCCTCAACGTCCCCGTCGACGAGGTCCGCCTCTACCTCGCCCTGCGCGAGGCCGCCCACCAGCGGCTCTTCGCCCACGTGCCGTGGCTGCGGGCCCACCTGCTCGGCGCCGTCGAGGCGTACGCGCGCGGCATCAAGGTCGACACCTCCCGCATGGAGGAGCTCGTCGGCCAGCTGGACCCGAGCAACCCCGAGGCACTCCAGGACGCGCTCGCCGGCGGCCTCCTCCAGCCCGAGGACACCCCCGAGCAGAAGGCCGCGCTGGCCCGCCTGGAGACGGCGCTGGCCCTCGTCGAGGGCTGGGTCGACGCCGTCGTCCACGCCGCCGCCGAGCCCCACCTGCCGCAGGCCGGGGCGCTGCGCGAGACCGTCCGCCGCCGCCGCGCGGCCGGCGGGCCCGCCGAGCAGACCTTCGCCACCCTCGTCGGCCTCGAACTGCGCCCGCGCCGCCTGCGCGACGCCGCCCGGCTGTGGGCGCTGCTCGCCGACGCCCGCGGCATCGAGGGCCGCGACGCCCTGTGGGAGCACCCCGACATGCTGCCCACCGCCGCCGACCTCGACGACCCGGACGCCTTCGTGCACCGGGGCGGCGAGGGTCTGGAGGGCGGCATCGACTTCGACGCCCTCGACAAGCTGCTCGGCGAGGCCGCCGCGGGCGGGAAGCCCGACCTCACCAAGAAGGACTCCGACGAGGACCCGGACGGAAAGGGCGAGCCCACCGCATGACGGCCACCCCCACCCTGCACGCCGACGCCGTCCGCGCCCTGACCGCCTGGCTCCCCGCCGAGGAGGAGCAGGCCCGGCTGCGGGACGACTACCTGGCGCACCTGGCCGAGCAGCCGCAGGGCCTGTACCGCTCCTGCCTGCCCGCGCATGTCACCGCCAGCGCGGCCGTCGTCGACCCGTCGGCGGGGCGGGTGCTTCTCACCCTGCACCCCAAGGTCGGCCGGTGGCTGCAGATGGGCGGGCACTGCGAGCCCGGGGACGCGACCCTGGCCGCCGCCGCGCTGCGCGAGGCCGTCGAGGAGTCGGGCATCCCCGAGCTGACCCTGCTGGAGGACGGCGGCGCCCCGGCGCCCGCCAAGCTCGACCGGCACCTGGTGCGCTGCACCGGCAAGGACCGCCCGGAGAACGTCCACCTGGACGTCCAGTACATCGCCCTGGCCCCGGCCGGCGCGCAGGCGCTGATCAGCGAGGAGTCGCTGGACCTGCGCTGGTTCGACTACGACCGCCTGCCCGACCTGGCCGACCGGTCGGTGCGCGACCTCGTCGCCCGGGCCCGGCAGCTGACGGGCTGAGGCGCGGCACCCGAAGGGGGCGTGGGCCGGACCGGCCCACGCCCCCTTCTTCCTTCTCCTGACCTCAGCCGCAGGAGCCCGCCGGATCGCCGCCCGGAGCGCCGTGCCGGGCCCCGGGGATGTGCGGCAGCCGGGCCGCCGACGCCACGCCCTCCAGGTACCCCCGCGCCCGCTCGGTGCGCGGGTAGGCCTCCAGCAGCGCCCAGAACGCGGGGCCGTGGTCCGGCACCAGCAGGTGGGCCAGCTCGTGCAGCAGCACGTAGTCCAGGACGTAGTCCGGCATGCCCTGGAGCCGGTGGGAGAGGCGGATCGTCCCCTCGCTGGGGGTGCAGGAGCCCCAGCGCGAATTCTGGTTGGTCACCCAGCGGACCTGTACGGGCGCCGCCCGGCCGGCCAGGTGGGCCGCCGACAGCTCACGGGCCCGCGCCATCAGCGCCTCGTCCCCGGGGACGCGCCGCTTCTCCTGCGCGGCGAGCTTCTCCAGCATCTGCGCGACCCAGCGCTGCTCGTCCGCGGGCGACATCCGGGCCGGGATCAGCACGACCGTCCGGTCGCCCTCGCGGTACGCGGAGACCGTCCGGCTGCGGCGGGCGCTGCGGCGCACCTCGACCCGGCCCCGGTCGTGCGGCTCCTGGGGCGCGGCTCCCACCGCCTGCTGCTGGTCCTGATCCGGCCGCCCACGCGTACTGGGCGCCGCCACTTGCGACCCGGACGCTGCACGGGCACGCCGACGCGACGCCGGTGGATGGGAGTCCCGTTCGGCTGCCATGGCACACGACGTTACCCGGTACCCCTGACAGAAGTCCGCTGCCATGGCCGAAATCTTTCGTGGAGTGATCGGTAACGAAAGGCCGATTCGGGGTGTCCGGAACTCGACCCTCCGGGGAAGTCGCGCGGTATCCCCAGGGCATGCGAACAGATCATGTGATCACGACCAGGAGCCTGTGGATAACTTTCCGCACGAACCCGGACCGATGGTGCAAGCTGCGGTCAGCCGTCCGGAAACGATCGGAAGGGAGACGGCCGTGCACCTGGCCCTGAAACCCGCGCTGTCCCGCAGCTGGCGGGACACCGAGACCCTGCAGTTCGGAACCGTCACCCGGTTCGCCGGGGTGCTCGGCAACGCCGACAAGACCCTCTGCGACTTCCTCGCGCTGCTCGACGGGACGCGCGACCGGCCCGCTCTCCTGGACGCGGGGGAACGCCTCGGCCTCGGCCGCGAGCCGGCCGAGGCGCTGCTCGCCGAACTGGAGGAGACGGGGCTGCTCGACGACGCGGCGGCGGCCGCCTCGGCCCTGGCGCGGTTCCCCGAACCGCACCGCGGACAGCTCGGGCCGGACCTCGCCTCGCTCACCCTCGTCCACTCCGGGCCCGGCGCCGCCCCGGCCGTCCTGTCCCGCAGGGCCGGGCAGCGGATCGAGGTCCGGGGCGCGGGCCGGGTCGGCGCGGCCGTCGCGGCGGTCCTCGCCGCAGGCGGCGCGGGCGAGGTCACCGTCGTGGACGGCGGCCGCGTCCTGCCCGGGGACTGCTCCCCGGCGGGCGTGCCGCCCAACGACGTCGGCCGGCTGCGGGCCACCGCCGCCAAGGAGGCCGTCCAGCGCGCCTCGGCCCGGCCGCAGCGGCCCGCACCGCGCCGGCCGGCGGGCGCCCCGCCCCCCGACTTCGTGGTGCTCGCGCCACGGGACGGCAGCGCGGCCTTCGCCGGCGGGTGGTACGAGGCCCGGCAGCTGCTGAAGGCCGGGGTTCCGCACCTGTACGTGGGCGTGGTCGAGGAGTTCGGGGTCGTCGGTCCCCTGGTGATCCCCGCGATGTCGGCCTGCGGGCACTGCCTGGTGCTGCGCCGCGAGGACGAGGACGCCGCCTGGCCGCGCGTCCTGGCCCAGCTCGCCGACGACGGGCCCGGCCGGGCCCGCACCCCGGCCTGCGACTCGGCCCTGGCGACGGCCGTCGCCGGCCTGGCGGCCCTCCACGTCCAGGTCTACCTGGACGGCGGGAGGCCGCCGAGCGTGGACGGCTGGTGCGAGGTGTCGGCCGTCGACGGAATGCCCCGGCGCCTGCGCCTGCGCGGGCACCCGGACTGCGGCTGCCTGTGGCAGCCGCTCCCGCCGGGCTAGGGCCCGTCCTGGGCGAACTCCCTGCCGCGCCCGGCGAAATACTGCCGGACCCGCCCCGAGGAACGGGCACAATGGCGTAGTGATGGTGGGCCCGTCCGGCGTCGGGGGGCCAGCGACTTGGAGGCCCGGGTGAGCGATCTTCCGCGCAAGGCAGTGACCCGCACGGCACGGCTCGCCGCCCTGCCCCTGGGGATAGCCGGACGCGCCACTCTCGGTTTGGGCAGGCGGATCGGCGGCCGCTCCGCCGAGGTGGTCACGGCCGAGCTCCAGCAGGCCACCGCCGACCAGCTGTTCAAGGTCCTCGGCGAGCTCAAGGGCGGGGCGATGAAGTTCGGGCAGGTGCTGTCCGTCTTCGAGGCCGCGCTGCCCGAGGAGGTCGCCGGGCCGTACCGGGCCGCGCTGACCAAGCTGCAGGACGCCGCTCCCCCGATGCCCGCCGCCACGGTGCACACCGCCCTCGCCCAGCGGCTCGGCGCCGACTGGCGCGAGCTGTTCCAGGAGTTCGACGACCGCCCGGCCGCGGCCGCCTCGATCGGCCAGGTGCACCGCGCCGTCTGGCACGACGGGCGCCGCGTCGCCGTCAAGGTGCAGTACCCGGGCGCCGGGGACGCGCTGCTGGCGACCTCTCCCAACTGAGCCGGGTGGCCTGGCTGCTGGGCCCGCTGATCCCGGGCCTGGACATCAAGCCGCTGATCGTCGAGCTGCGCGAGCGGGTCTCCGAGGAGCTGGACTACGCGCTGGAGGCGCAGGCCCAGCGCCGGCACGCCGAGGAGTTCGCGGGCGACGCCGACATCGCCGTGCCCCAGGTGGTGGCGCAGGCCGACCAGGTGCTGGTCACCGAGTGGATGGACGGCACCCCGCTGGCCGAGGTGATCGCCGGCGGCACCCAGGAGGAGCGCGACCGCGCGGGCCAACTGCTGGCCCGGTTCCTGTTCGCCGGCCCGTCCCGCACCGGCCTGCTGCACGCCGACCCGCACCCCGGCAACTTCCGCCTGCTGAAGGACGACGGCCCGGTGTCGGGCTGGCGCCTGGGCGTGCTGGACTTCGGCACGGTGGACCGGCTGCCCGGCGGCCTGCCCGCGCCGATCGGGGCGTCCCTGCGGATGGCCCTGGGCGGGGACGCGGCGGGCGTGCTCAAGATGCTGCGCGAGGAGGGCTTCGTGAAGCCCTCGATCAAGCTGGACCCGGACGCGGTGCTGGACTACCTGCTGCCGATCATCGAGCCGGCCACGGTGGACGACTTCCACTTCACCCGGGCGTGGATGCGCGCCCAGGCGGCCCGGATCGCCGATCCGCGCTCCCCCGCCCACAACCTGGGCAAGCAGCTGAACCTGCCCCCGGCCTACCTTCTGATCCACCGGGTGACGCTGAGCACCATCGGGGTGCTGTGCCAGCTGGGCGCCCAGGCCCCCTTCCGGGCGGAGATGCTGGAGTGGCTCCCCGGCTTCGCCGAAGAGCCGCCGGCCCCGCCCGCCAAGGCCGCGCCCAAGACCACACCCGAGAGCGCGCCCAAGGCCGAGCCGAAGCGCTGAGCCGAAGCGCCGAGGCCGAGCACTCAGCCCGACCGAACGACCGCAGGCCGCTCCCCCGTCGGGGAGCGGCCTGCGGCACGACAGGGGAGGACCTGGCGGCGGAGCCTGTTACATCAGGGCGACGGCGAGCGCCTTGCGCGCCCGCAGGGAGGCCCGCTCGGCCCGCTGCCGGAGCTTGCGGGCCCGGACCACCCGGGTGACGAGGCGTTGGTTCTCGGCCTCGTGCAGCCTGTCTTGCATATGCGCCCGGGCCAGGGATTCGTGGAGGAGTTGCATTTCGAGGGTCCTGTTCTGGATCTGAAGTTCGGTGGTCTGCTCTGCGCGGACGGTCGGATCGATGGCGGCGGGGGTCATGTGGTGGTCCTGCTCGTGGTGCGTGCTCGGAAACTGGACGGTGTGTGCTGCTGCGTCGGCCTTGGCGGCGGCGATCCGTACGGATCGGCGCAGGGCGCTGTCCAGCGGGGGCTGCTCTCCCCGGCGGACGACCCTTGCGGCATGGGTGGGATTCACGCCATGACCTCGGTCTTGCGCGGACGCCCACGGGGCCGCTTGCGGGCCACGACGACACCCTGGACGAACAGCTCGCCGCCCCAGACGCCCCACGGCTCGCGCCGCTCCAGCGCGCCGGCGAGGCAGGCCTCCTTCACCGGGCACGTGCCGCAGAGGGACTTCGCGTACTCGACGTCGGCGGGCGTCTCGGCGAAGAAGACCTCCGGGTCGAAGGCGCGGCAGGGGATGGGGAGGCCGAGGGCCTCCGCCTGCTCGATCGAGTTGAGCTGCATGAACGAAACCTCCGGGGGGTCGGCCTGGTCGGCCTTGGTGTTCTGGCTTGTCGTCGGTACGGACGGGGTGGGCGGTGTGATGACCGTGGACACTGTGGGCGTCTTCCTCGTCTTCTCAGTGGTTCCGGCTCGGTGGACTGGTGGTGCCGGGCCGGAGGCCCCGGAGGGCCTGGGTGGTCTTGCGTACCGGACAAAACAGAAGGGCCGCGAATCCCGGTGGTGACGGGTTCCGCGGCCCTGGAGGTGCCGACCTGAGACTGGCTCAGGTTCGTTCTCTCCAGGGTTCGGGGCCGCGGAAGGCCCGCATCCGGATGGCCTGGGCGCCGGTAATGGCGGCCTGGGCCAGTTCGATCTGCTGCTCGTTCTGCTTCTTCTGGGGGTTTCCGGCACCGATGACCCGCGCATAGCCGCCATGCTCGGCGGCGGCTACGGCCGCCTTCGGTGCCAGGGTCGGTCGCTCGTCGCACATCAGGTTCGACGTGCCGAACGACGCCCAGCCGCGGGACAGACCGGTCTCGACGGAGGTGCCCTCGACGCTCCTGCCACCCGTGACGCAGAGATCAGTGTGTCCAAGCGCACTGACAGCGGGGGCGACGGAGACACCAGCGGTGTCGAGACCCAGACCGGTTCCACCGAGCTCGGCGAGCGCCCGCAGGCGGGCGGCACGCAGGGAGGCAGCGACAACGGTCTGGCCAGTCAGTTTGGTGTTCGTCATGTTTCCCATTGCCTTCGCCTCCTCTCGGCGTCTCGCGGAGCCCGGTCTCCCAGGCTCCGAATCTTCGGATGTCTGTCTCGGTGAAGCTGTGTGGCCGCTGCGGGCCGTGAGGCCCGTGCAGCTCTGTGGCCTCGGGGATTCGGCACAGGTGTGACCCGTGCGATCCAGTCCCCTTGACCGCTCCGGCAGGCTATTGCGCTCCCGGTACGCCGCGCAAACTATTTTTCACGAGCGCGTTTCGCCATGTGTCGGGAAGTCCCCCGAGCGGTACCTGGACCGCGCCCGCACCGGCTCACGCCGGATCGGCCGGCTCGCCGTCCTCGACGTCGTCCGGTGCCTCTTCGGGCTCCTCCCCCGCACACAACGAGAGCACGGCGGCCCCGTACTTGTCCAGCTTCATGGCGCCGACCCCCGAGATCAGGGCCAGTTCCCGGGTGCTCCCGGGCACGTCCTCGGCGATCGCCATGAGTGTCGCGTCCGTGAACACCACGTAGGCGGGCAGGCCCTGCTTGCGGGCCTCGCCGCTGCGCCACTCGCGCAGGCGTTCGTAGAGGCCCTCGTCCATGGTGGAGGGGCAGTCCTCGCAGCGGCGCAGCTTGCGCTCGACGGCCTCGGTCAGGACGCGGTCGCAGACCCGGCACGTGACCGGGCCGCGGACCCTTCGGCCGGCGGAGCGCTCGCCCGCCTCGACGCTCCCCCGGCCGGCGCGGCCGCCGGTGCGCGCGCCGGGCCCGGAGGAGCCGGGGCGCAGCCCGTCGAGGAAGCGGGTGGGCTTGCGGGAGGCGCGGCCGCCCGGGGAGCGGGAGAGGGCCCAGGAGAGGCTGAGGTGCTTGCGGGCGCGGGTGACGCCGACGTAGAGGAGGCGGCGCTCCTCCTCGATCTGCTCGTCGGTCTTGGCGTAGATGATCGGCAGGGTGCCCTCGGTGAGGCCGACGAGGTAGACGGCGTCCCATTCGAGGCCCTTGGCGGCGTGCAGGGAGGCGAGGGTGACGCCCTCGACGGCGGGGGCGTGCTGGGCGGCGGCGCGGGCGTCGAGTTCGGCGACGTAGGCGGCGAGGTCGGCGCCCAGGCCTTCGGCGGTGCGGGTGCGCTCGAACTCCTCGGCGAGCCGGACGAGGGCGGCGAGGGACTCCCAGCGGTCGCGGACGGCGCCGGAGCCGGCGGGCGGCTCGGGGGTGAAGCCGCGGCTGGCGAGGACGGCGCGGACCTGGCCGGCGAGGTCGGGGGCGCCCTCGGTGAGCGGGTCGTCGGCGGCGCGGGCGGCGCCGCGCAGCAGGACGCCGGCGTCGCGGACCTCGGGGCGCTCGAAGAAGCGCTCGGCGCCCTTCAGCTGGTACGGGACGCCGAGGTCGGCGAGGGCCTGCTCGTAGACCTCGGACTGGCCGTTGGTGCGGAAGAGGACGGCGATCTCGCTGGCGCGGACGCCGGAGGCGAGGAGGTCCTTGATGCGGCGGCCGGTGGTCTCGGCCTCGGTGGGCTCGTCCTCGTACTCGGTGTAGACGGGTTCGGGGCCGGCCTCGCGCTGGGAGACGAGTTCGAGGCGGTGGCGGGCGGCCTCGCCGCGGGCCTGGGAGAGGAGGCCGTTGGCGAGGTGGACGACCTGGGGGGTGGAGCGGTAGTCGCGCACGAGCTTGACGACGGTGGCGTCGGGGTGGCGGGTGCGGAAGTTGAGGAGGTAGTCGGGGGTCGCGCCGGTGAAGGAGTAGATGGTCTGGCTGGCGTCGCCGACCACGCAGAGGCTGGCGCCGCCGCCGGGGCCGGTCCACTGGTCGAGGAGGCGCTGCTGGAGCGGGGAGACGTCCTGGTACTCGTCGACGGTGAAGTGCCGGTACTGGGAGCGGACCTGGTCGGCGATGTCGGGGCGGTCCTCGAGGATGGCGGCGGTGAGCAGCAGGACGTCCTCGAAGTCGATGACGCCGCGGCGGCTCTTGGCCTCCTCGTAGGTGCGGTAGACGCGGGCGGTCTCGGCGGGGTCGCGGGGGGCGTCGCGGCCGAGCTTGGCCACGGCGGCGGGGTAGTCGTCCGGGCCGATCTGGGTGACCTTGGCCCACTCGATCTCGGCGGTGAGGTCCCGCAGTTCGGTGCGCTGGACGCGCAGGCCGCAGCGGCCGGCGGACTCGGCGACGAGCTGGACCTTGCGTTCGAGGAGCTGGGGGACGGGGCCGCCGACGGCGCGGGGCCAGAAGTACTGGAGCTGGCGCAGGGCGGCGGCGTGGAAGGTCCGGGCCTGGACGCCTTCGGCGCCGAGCTGGCGCAGGCGGCCGCGCATCTCGCCGGCGGCGCGGGCGGTGAAGGTGACGGCGAGGACCTGGGCGGGCTGGTAGACGCCGCTGCGCACGCCGTAGGCGATGCGGTGGGTGATGGCGCGCGTCTTGCCCGTACCGGCGCCCGCGAGGACGCAGACCGGGCCCTGCAGGGAGGTGGCGACGGCGCGCTGTTCCGGGTCGAGCCCGGCGAGGACGGCGTCGGGGCCGGTGGCGGCGCCGGGGTCGGCCCAGCCGTGGGGGGCGTCGGACGGGCTGCCGCTCAAGAGGTCTTCCTGCATGCGTTCCATCCTCTCAGCCCGGTGGGACAACGGGGGCGGGGTTGTCCACAGGGGCGGTATGACCGGAGGATGATCGTTCCCGTTCCGCCGGGCCGTCCGGCGGGTGCGGCCGGAATGCCCGCGCTCCGGTGGGCGTTGCGGCTGTCGGACCGTACGACCCGGTTCGAACAAGGACCGGGCCGAAGCAGCCAGACCCAGAAGGAGCCTCCTCGATGTCTTCCGTGACGATGTACAGCACGACCTGGTGCGGGTACTGCAACCGCCTGAAGAGCCAGCTGGACCGTGAGGGCATCGCCTACACCGAGATCAACATCGAGCAGGACCCGGAGTCCGCGACGTTCGTGGAGTCGGTGAACGGCGGCAACCAGACGGTGCCGACGGTCCTGGTGACGCCGCAGAGCGGCGGCGAGCGGGTCGTGATGACGAACCCGAGCCTGATCCAGGTGAAGAAGGCGCTGGCCGCCTGACCCGCGCCCGGGGGCGGCGCGCCGGGGTTCAGGGCGCGTCGGCCCGGGCGGGGTCGACGGGGGCGGAGGGGGCGGGCAGGGTGGTGCGGGCGCCGAGGTCGCCGACGCCGTAGACGAGCCGGCAGCGGTCGGCGGAGTAGCGGGTCTCGATGACGCGGACCGGCCCGCGCCGGTCGTAGGTGACGCGGGTCTGGACGACGAGGGGGACGCCGGGGCCGCCCTGGAACCACTGGGCCTCCTCGGGGCCGGGCATCCGGGCGACGAGGTGGTCGACGGCGCCGATCTCGGTGCGGCCGAGGGCGGCGAGGACGGCTTCGTCGCCGCCGTCGACGGGGTCGGGCTCCATGAGCGGGGTGCCGGCGGCGAGTCCGGCGCGGTAGTGGCTCTCCTCGATGGAGTAGGGCTCGCGGTCGAGCAGGCGCAGCTGGCGGCGGACGACGATGGCCTCGCCGGGGCGCAGTCCGAGGCGTTCGGCGATGTCGACGCGGGCGCGCACGATGGTCATCTCGAAGTCGGTGCCGAGTTCGCGGCCGGCGTCGGCGGCTTCGCCGAGGTAGACGGCGGAGGGGGAGGCCAGGCAGTCGCGGCCGGCCGGGGCGGTGGTGGGGCCGTAGGCGCGGTGATCCAGGACGGGGTGTTCGCGCAGGTAGGTGCCCTTGCCCTGGAGGCGGACGAGGCGGCCTTCGTTGACGAGGACGTCGACGGCGAGGCGGACGGTGTTGCGGGCGACGCCGTATTGGCGTTCCAGTTCGCTCTCGACCGGGAGGGCGGACTCGGTGGTGAATTCGCCTTCGGCGATGCGGCGGCGCAGGTCGGCGGCGAGGCGCTGGTATTTGGGGGATTGGGCGGTGCCCCTCGGAATCGTCACCCGAGTGAATGTAGCGAGCGCGGCGGCGCGTTTTCAGTCGTTTCCGGCGATTTCGTCCTGGCGGGTCGACCGTGGGGCTTCCGGGACTCCTGGTGGTAGCAGAACTGGCCCGTCCGGCCACGAACGGCGGTTTCTCCGGGGGGTCGGGAACGAAAACGGGGGGCGCGCGATGGGAATCGCACGCCCCCCTCCAGGCATTCCCGGGAGATCGCCCGTGGAATTCATACAGGATTACCAGCGGGCCGCCGCGGGAAGCGGTTCGCCGTACCAGAGCTCGACCAGGTGGCGGGCGATCGAGATCCCGGAGGGCGGCAGGATCTCCCCCGCCGCCATCCCGGCCCGCAGCTCCTCGCGGGAGAACCAGCGCGCCTCGGCCAGCTCCTCGCCGTCCACGGTGATCCCGGTGCCCTCCGGCAGGGCGCGGCCGCTGAAGCCGAGCATCAGGCTGGACGGGAAGGGCCAGGGCTGGCTGGCGACGTAGCGCACCTCGCCGACGCGCACGCCCGCCTCCTCCTGCACCTCGCGGCGCACGGCCTGCTCGATCGACTCCCCCGGCTCGACGAATCCGGCCAGCGTGGACCAGCGGCCCTCCGGCCACAGGGCCTGGCGGCCGAGCAGGCAGCGGTCCTGCTCGTCGGTGATCACCATGATCACGGCCGGGTCGGTGCGCGGGTAGTGCTCGGCCGCGCAGGAGGTGCAGCGCCGCACGTGCCCGGCGCCGGCCTTCTCGGTCGGGTGGCCGCAGCGCGAGCAGAAGCTGTGCAGCCGGTGCCAGTGCTCCAGGGCGACGGCGTGCACCAGCAGCCCCGCGTCCCGGTCGGACAGCAGGGCGCCGACCTCGCGCAGCCCGGCGGGGCGGGCGTCGCCGTCCAGGCGCCCTGGCAGGGTCTCCCCCGCGAGGGCGAAGTACGAGACACCGTCCTCGTCGGTGCCCAGGAAGTACCGGTCCCCGCCCTGCGGCGCCTCGAAGGAGGGCATCAGGACGAGCTCGGTGCCCTGCGCGGTGTCGACGACGAAGGCCTCGCCCCCGGCGATCGGCAGCACCCGGGTGGTCGGGTGGCTCCAGGCGGCGGCCAGCCACGGCTCGTCGAAGCGGTGCTCGGCCGCCCGGTCCACCCCGGCCCGGGCCAGGGCCAGGTGCGGGGCGGGATCGGTCTCAGGCACGGTGCTCACGTCGTTCCATCCCCAGTTGATGAGTCATCCGGATGAGTGATCTGACGGCCGGGGCGCGTCACGCGCCGGGCCGGAAGTTCTCGGCCAGGTCGCCCCACAGGTACGCGGCGGTCTCCACGCCCTTGGCGAGCAGGTCCAGCTCGACCTTCTCGTCCACCGAGTGCCAGCCGTCCGAGGGCACCGAGATGCCGAGGAAGAGCACCGGGGCGCCGAGCACGTCCTGCAGGTCGGCGGCGGGGCCGGAGCCGCCCTCGCGGGTGAACAGCACCCGCTTCTCGAAGGCCCGCTCCATCGAGCGGACGGTGGAGCGCAGCGCCGGGTGGTCGAGCGGGGTCAGGCAGGGCCGGGTGGCGCCGGGGAAGACGATCTCGTGGCGGATGCCCTCGGGCACCCGCTCGGCGACCCAGGCGCGCACGGCCTCGCGGACCTTCTCGACCTCCTGCCCGGCGACGAGCCGGAAGGAGAGCTTGAGGTGGGCGGAGGAGGGGACGATCGTCTTGCCGCCGGGGCCGGTGTAGCCGCCCCAGATGCCGTTGACCTCGGCGGTGGGGCGGGCCCAGATCCGCTCCAGGGTGGAGTACCCGGCCTCGCCGCGCAGCCCGTACGACTTGGCGACGCGCAGCCACCGCTCCTCGTCGAAGGGCAGCTCGGCGAAGAGTTCGCGCTCGCGGTCGGTCAGCTCGACGACGCCGTCGTAGAAGCCGGGGACGGCGACCCTGCGGTCGGCGTCGTGCAGGCCCGCGGCGAGTTCGGCGGCGACGGCGGCCGGGTTGGGGACGGCGCCGCCGAAGGAGCCGGAGTGGATGTCGGTGTCGGGCCCGTACAGGTCGACCTGGGCGTCGGCGAGGCCGCGCATGCCCGTGCAGACGGTCGGGGTGTCCTCGGCCCACATGCCGGTGTCGGAGATGATCACGACGTCGGCGGCGAGCCGGTCGGCCTCGCGGCGCACGAGGGCGGCGAAGTTCGGGGAGCCGGACTCCTCCTCGCCCTCGATCAGGAGCTTGAGGTTGACGGCCGGCGCGGTGCGGCCGGTGGCGGCGAGGTGGGCGCGCACGCCGAGGGTGTGGAAGAAGACCTGGCCCTTGTCGTCGGCCGCGCCGCGGGCGTACAGCCGCTCGCCGACGAAGGTGGGGGTGAACGGCTCGGTGGCCCAGCCGTCCTCCTTCGCGGCGGGCTGCACGTCGTGGTGGCCGTAGACCAGGACGGTCGGCGCGGACGGGTCCCCGGAGGGCCACTCGGCGAACACGGCCGGCAGGCCGTCCGTCTCCCACACCTCGGCGACCGGGAAGCCGGTGTCGCGCAGCTTGGCGACGAGCCACTCGGCGGAGCGGCGCACGTCGCCGGCGCGCTCGGGGTCGGCGGAGACGGAGGGGATGGCCAGCCACTCGCACAGGTCGGTGAGGAAGGCGGCCCGGTGCTCGGCGATGTGGGAGCGGACGGCGCTGTCCGGGGTTCTCGTCATGACGACGACTGTAGTTCGCCCGTGCGGGTGCCCGCCCCGGCCGTCCGCCCGCCGGGCCCGCTCGCGCCTGTAACGTCCATCACCCCCGCCGCGGCCGGGGCGCGCGACGGGAGTGGCGGGGGCGGAGCGGGCTCAGCCGGACCGGGCTCAGCCGGAGCGGCGCAGCAGGGTGATCCGCGAGCGGGTGAGCAGTGCCGCGAGGCCGGCCGCGAGCAGCGGCAGCAGGACGACGACGGCGAGGACCGTGGTCCAGGGGAAGACGATCAGGGACTTGTTGGCGAGCTGCTCCGCGCTCATGCCGGGGTAGCCGGTGGAGTTGAGTTTGCGCAGGGCGATGGCCGGGACGACGCCGCAGACGGTGCCGAGCAGGGTGCCCATGGCGGCGATGACGCCGCACTGGAAGCCGGAGAGGCTTCGGCGGATGCGCGGTTCGGCGCCGACGGCGGCGAGCGTGGTGAGGTCGCGCTGGGAGTCGGCGGCGGCCAGCCCCGTGGCGATGCCGGCGGCGCCGAGGGCGACGAGGGCGGCGAAGCCGTTGAGGCCGAGGGAGATGAGGTCGCCCTTGTTCTGGTAGCCGCGTTCGATGTCCAGCTGGTGGTAGTCGGTGTACTTGCCGATGGCGCCGGCGGCCTTCTGCTCGGCGGCGTCGCTGGGGGTGCTGCCGGGCAGCCAGACGGAGCCGGCGGGGCTGGTGGTGAGGCCGAGCCGGGTGGCGGCGGCGGTGCTGATGACGGCCTGGCGGTGGGAGGCCAGGACGGGCGTGGCGACGACGGCGTCGACCTGCACGTCGGTCGGCGCGGCGCGTTTGACCTCGTGGGAGTTGACGTCCATGGGCTCGTACAGGCGCAGGGTGACCTTGCCGTCCTTGTCCACGTAGTCGGGGTCGAAGACGACGGCCTTGCCGCCGTCCAGGGCCTGGACGGCCGCGGGGTCGGTGACGCCGTAGAGATTGCGCAGGAGGCCGGCGTCGCCGGAGGTGAGGTCGCCGAAGCGGCTGCCCCGGCGTTCGTCCTGCTTGCAGCGCGGGTCGGTCTCCAGGACGCGGTTGTACTCGATGCCGGTGACGGTGTCACCGAGGTCCTGGGCGGGGCAGCGCTTGTCCTTGGGCTTGATGACCATGACGGAGCCGCAGCTGGCGTCGCCGGTGCAGTCGCCCTTGTAGTTGACGCGCAGGACGTCGGCGCGGGGGCCGAGGCCGGGGATGCTCTGCTCGACGGCCTCGCGCATCTGCGGGAGCATCGTGCGGTTGACCGTGGGGCCCCAACTGCCGCCCAGCATGACGGCGTTGGCGGGCCCGGCGGGGACGTAGTCGCGGCGGTACTCCTCCTCGCCACTGGCGATGTAGATGCTGACGGCGACGGAGCCGGCGACGGCGGCCATGACGGCGGCGACGGCGGGCGCGGTGCGGCCGCGGTGGCGCACGGAGTCGCGCAGGGCCAGGCGGGGGCCGAGGGGGAGCCAGCGGCCGAGCCGGCCGAAGAGGCCGATGAGGAACGGCGTGAGGACGACCATGCCGAGTTCGGCGAGCGCGGAGCCGCCGATGACGGTGAGGCTGCGGTTGGTGGACTCGCTGGTGGCGCCGAGCAGGGCGGTGGCGCCGCCGCCGCCGAGCATGAGCAGGCCGAGGACGGCGAGGCGGCGGCTGGGCGGCTTGACGGAGTCGCGGCTGGTGAGCGCGGAGACGACGTCCTGGCGGGAGGCCTGGACGGCGGGGACGACGGCGGCGAGCAGCCCGGTGACGAGGCCGACGGCGAGGATGCCGAGCAGGTCGAGCGGCTGGACGTTGAAGTGTCCGAAGCGGGAGCCGGCGCGTTCCTCGGCGGCGGTGCGGAACAGGGCGGTCAGTCCGAGCCCGACGGATATGCCGACGGCGGCGCCGGTGAGGCCGAGGACGATGCCGCCGCCGAGGACGACGGCGCGCACGTTGGCGCGTTCACCGCCGGCGGCGGCGAGCAGGCCGAGCTGCCGCCGGGAGCGCCTGGCCCCGACGGCGAAGGCGGGGCCCGCGAGGAGCACGATCTCCAGCAGGGCCATGCCGACGACGGTGCCGAGCATGACGACGGAGGTGCGGTTGAAGAAGGAGGGCCGGTCGCCGCTGCCGCGCCGGTCGGCGTCGACGTAGAAGGGCACGTCGGCGCGGGCGGGCGGGTCGAGCAGGACGGCGCGGGAGGTGGCGGTGAAGCCGTAGGTGTTGAGCTCGACGACCTTGGGCCAGTCGAGGGCGGCGCCGGCCGGGAGCTTGACGAGCCAGTGGTTGACGGTGCCGTTGTCGGTCTTGTGGTTGTTGCGGCTGTTGTCGGCGCTCTTGGCGAGGGCGCCGAGGAGGGCGCCGGGGCGGGCGACGATCTCGGTGGAGTTGAGGTCCCCGGGGTACTCGACGGAGCCGGTGATGGTGAGGTCCGTGCCGTCGAGGCCCTGGACTCCGGTGCGGTCGCCGATCTTGAGCCCGGAGCGCTGGAGGAACGCCCTGGTCACGGCGACCTGGTTGTCGGCGGTGGGGGCGGCGCCGTCGACGAGCTTGACGGCGCCCTTCCAGAGCGGGTCGGCGAGGTCCTTCTCGGTGACCTGGACGCTGAGCAGCCCCTCGGCGCTCTTCGCGGCGCCGTAGTAGGTGTCGGGCTGGGGGACGAACACGGTGCCCGGGGGCAGCAACTGCCGCGCCAGTTCGGCGGGTTCGGTCTCCTGGCTGCGCTTCTGGGCGGGGGTCGGCTCGACGGGCTTGCCGGAGGCGTCGCGGCCGGGGCTGGGCATCATCATGCCGTTGTCCGGGTCGGGCGCCTGGAGGACGCTGGATCCGCGCTGGGACATGCGCAGGTCGGCGTCGGCCTGGCCCATGACGCGCACCGCGCGTTCGCCGGGCGTCAGTTCGCCGCTTCGGTAGAAGACGTCGGCGCCGGTGACGCCGAGGACGGGCAGGGCGACCATGGCGATCACGAGGGCGCTGCGGCCCTTGGAGCGCAGGGCGTCCCGTCGGGCCATGCGCAGGGCGACCCGCCAGGCTCCGATCCTCACTCGTCCACCTGCTTGCTGTTCGCGGCGGCGGCCACGAGGAGGCTGGCGGCGTCCTGGCTGACGGACTCGTCGACCATCTTCCCGTCGCGCAGGAAGACGACGCGGTCGGCCCAGGCGGCGTGCCGGGCCTCGTGGGTGACCATCATGGCGGCGGCGCCGGCGTCGCAGCGGGCGCGCAGTACGGCGAGGACGGACTCGCCGGTGGTGGAGTCCAGCGCGCCGGTGGGCTCGTCGGCGAGGACGAGGCGGCGCTCGCCGATGAGGGCGCGGGCGATGGCCACGCGCTGCTGCTGGCCGCCGGACATGTCGTCGGGGAAGCGGTCGGCGAGTTCGAGGATGCCGAGTTCGGAGAGCGCGGCGAGGGCCTCGCGGCGGGCGGCGCGGGTGGAGAGGCCGTCCAGTTCGCGGGGCAGGGAGACGTTCTCGGCGGCGGTGAGCGCCGGGATGAGGTTGTAGTCCTGGAAGACGTAGCCGATGGAGCGGCGGCGGACCTGGGCGAGGCGTTTGCGGCTGAGGCCGCCGAGGGCGACGCCCTCGACGAGGACCTGCCCGTCGGTGGGGCTGTCGAGGCCGCCGGCGAGGGTGAGCAGGGTGGACTTGCCGGAGCCGGAGGGGCCCATGACGGCGACGAACTCGCCGGGGTGGACCTTGAGGTCGACGCCGCGCAGGGCCTGGACCTCGGCGGCGCCCTGGCCGTGGACGCGGGTGACGTTCTCGAGGTGCAGCACCGGTTCGTTCCGGTGTGGGTCGTGGGACACGATTCCCCCCTTGTTGCTGGGTGTGCGCTCGGGTCGGGGCCGAGCGGTGCGGTTCTAGCGGCGGGTGCGGCGCAGGCCCTTGGCGGGCGCGGGCCGTTCGGCGACGCCGTCGCGGGCGGCCTGGGCGGCGCGGGCCTGCCGGAGTTCGGCCTGCTTGGCGAGCCGGGTCTCGCAGTGGTCGAGCCAGCGGATCTCGGCCTCGGTCTGGAAGATCAGCTGGTCGAGGACGAGCAGCCAGGCGAGGTCGTTGCCGGCGGTGGGCCCGTCGGCGGGTTCGGCGGCCAGGGCCCGGCCCTTGAGCCGGGTGTAGTCCTGGAGGGCCTTGATGCTGTGGCGGCGCTGGCCCTGGACGACGGCGGAGACGTCGACTCCGGGGACGGTGACGGCCATGGCGAGCTTGATCGCCAGTTCGTCGCGCGGCGGGCTGGTGCGGGGCACCGGGGTGTCGAACCAGGCGCGCAGTTCGGTGCGGCCGGCGTCGGTGACGGCGTAGAACTGGTGGCCCTCCTCGTCCTCCCCGGCGGGCTCGACGAGGCCGTCGCGCTCCAGGCGGGCGAGGGTGGTGTAGACCTGCCCGACGTTGAGCGGCCAGGTGGCGCCGGTGCGCGCCTCGAACTCGACGCGCAGCTGGTAGCCGTAGCGGGGGCCCTGGTCGAGCAGGGCGAGCAGACCGTGGCGGATGGACATACTCAGTATGTATACCCGGTATGCCCTGCCGCCTCAAGCCGCGCCCCCGCCCTCCGGCGAGCGGGTACCGTCGTCCGGGTGAGCCAGCTGCGCATCGCCACCTTCAACCTGCTGCACGGTCAGCCCCTGGCACCGGACGGCGCCCCGCGGCCCTACCCGGACGACCCGGGCGCCCCGCTGGCCGAGGCGGTCGCCGCGCTGGACGCCGACGTGCTGGCCCTCCAGGAGGTGGACCGCCACCAGGACCGCTCCGGCGGCGCCGACCAGGCCGCCGTGGCCGCCGCCGCGATGGGCGCCGCCGACTGGCGCTTCGCCGCCGCCCTGCACGGGCGCCCCGCCCCGGTGGCCGGCTGGCTGCCCGAGCCCTCCGCCCCCGGCGGCCTGCGGGTGTACGGGCCGGGCGAGACCGGCGACGGCGCCCCGCCCTCGTACGGGACCGCGCTGCTGACCAGGCTCCCGGTGCACCACTGGCGGGCCCGGCGCTTCGCCCCCGCGCCGTTCGGCCTGCCGCTGCGGGTCGCCGGCCGGCGCGGCCTGACCCCCGTGCCGGACGAGCCGCGCGCGGCCCTGGCGGCGGTGCTGGAAGGGCGGCACGGCCCGTTCACCGTGGTCGCCGCGCACCTGTCCTTCGTGCCCGGCTGGAACATGGCGCAGCTGGCCGGCATCCGCCGCTGGATCGCCGACCTGCCGCAGCCGTACCTGGTGCTGGGGGACTTCAACCTGATCGGCGCGGTGCCCCGCACGGTGCTGGGCGGGGCCACGGCGCTGGAGCGCAGCGCGCCCCGGGCGCAGGTGCGCCGGCTGCGCACGGCGCGGCGGGGGCGGGCGGCGGCCGAGCCGCGTCGGCGCCGGGTGCGCGAGCCGCGCGCCCGGCTGCAGGGCTGGTACGACCTGGCGCGCACCCCCACGTACCCCTCGCACCGGCCGGCGGTCCAGTTCGACCACGTGCTCGCCGTGGGCGTGCCGCGCACGGCGGTGGGCCCGGCGGCGGCGCCGCGCTCGGCGGTGTCGGACCACCGGCCGTTGCTGGTGGAGGTCTCGCTCTAGCAGCTAGTTCTGGTGGGTCAGGATGCCGGCCTGCTGGGGCAGGCCGGTGCCGCCGGCGGGCTCGTACTGCAGGAGCAGCATCGCCGCGTCGTCGCCGAGCTGGCGGCCGACGTGGCGCACCACGTCCTCGTGGAGGCGCTCCAGGACGTCCGCCGGGTGGCCGGCCGCGCAGCGCGGGAGGCGTTCGGCGAGCGGGTAGAAGGCGCCGGAGCGGTCGCGGGCCTCGATGACGCCGTCGGTGAACAGCAGCACCCGGTCGCCGCCGCGCAGCGTCACGCGGTGGACGGGCGGGCGGACGTCGGCCGGGTCGAGGACGCCCAACGGCGGTACGGTCTCGTCGAGTTCGAGGGGCAGGACGTCCCCGCCGCGCAGCAGCAGCGGGGAGGGGTGGCCGCAGTTGACGAGTTCGGCGGTGCCGTCCGGGCCGACGCCGATCAGCACCAGGGTGACGAACTCCTCCTCCACGCCCGGGTGGTCGTTCTCGTGCAGGGCCCGGTCGAGGCTGACGGCCAGCCAGCCGGCGACCTTGTCCAGGGCGGCCTCCTGGTGGGCGGCCTCGCGGAAGGCGCCGAGGACGGCGGCGGCGGTCTCCACCGCGCCGAGGCCCTTGCCGCGCACGTCGCCGACCACGGCCCGCACCCCGTGCCGGGTGTTGACGACCTCGTAGAGGTCCCCGCCGATGCGGGCGTGCGCGGCGGCGGCCTCGTAGTGGACGGCTGCCCGGACGGTGCCGACCTTCTCGGGGACGGGCCGCAGCAGGACCCGTCGGGCGATGGAGGCGACGAGTTGCGCGTCGGCCAGGGCCCGCTCCTGGCGCAGCCTCAGGGTGGCACTGACCCAGCCGATGGTGGCGACGAGCAGGATCGCGATGACGCTGGCGGCGTGCACGGACTGGCCCAGCGCGTCGCTGCGGAAGGCCATCAGGAAGGCCACGGCCTCGGTGCACAGGCCGATGACGAGGGGGTACCAGGTGCGGCGGCTGACCACGGCGGCCAGCGCGGGGACGGCGGTGAGGGCCGGTTCGACGGTCACCTCGGTGCCGCTGAGGTAGTCGAGGGCGACGATCAGCGCCATGCCGATGACGGGCAGCATGAGCGCCGTCCTCGGCCAGGTGCCGGTCGTGCCCGGAGCGGAGCCCGGGGTCGGCCCGGTGAACCGCTCTCTGATCCATCCGGTCGCGCTCAACTTCGGTCTCTCCAGCAGAAGTCGCCGGTGCCCGTGGGACACCTGCGGTGATGACTGAGGGTTAGGAGGCGTGGACCTCGCTGGTGGCCGGAGCACGGGGTTGACCGGTTACCGACCCCACAATAGGCGCGAAACGTGCACGACGCACAGGTTTCGGGCGTCGGCGTGATGAGTTGGATGCTCTCGGTGACTCATTCTTCACTGTTCCCGATCAGGAGCCGTTCCAACTCTTTTCGGTCGGGAAGTCCTTCCGGGCGGACGATCCGTCCGCTGCGGACGTACAGGAACGAGGCCGTGACCTGCTCGGGGTCGACGCCCGCCTGCTCGGCCCAGGCGAGCCGGTAGACCGCGAGCTGCAACGGGTCGGCACTCTCCTCGCGGTGGGTCTTCCAGTCCACCACTTCGTAGCGTGACGCACCACCGGATTCCGACACTGCGTCACCTTCGCGGTAGACCGCGTCGATCCGGCCGCGCACCACCCGCCCCGCGAGCACCAGCTGGAACGGCGCCTCCACCCGCAGCGGCCGGCGCCGGGCGTACGGGGTGCGCAGGAACGCCTCCTTGAGGCGCTCCATGTCCTGCTCGTCCTCGATGCCGTCGTCGTCGGCGCCGGGCAGCGCGCCGGGCTCGATCAGCAGCAGCGGCTCGATCCGGGACTGCACCCAGGCGTGGAAGCGGGTGCCGCGCCGAGCGGCGGGCTGGGGCGGGCGGGGCATCGGGCGGGCGAGGTCGTGGGCGAAGCCGTCCGGGTCGGCGGCCAGGCGCAGCAGCTGGGTGGCGGAGAGCGCGCCGGGCAGCGGCACCTCGCGGGCGGTGCGCCGGGAGCGCTCCAACTCGCCGAGCAGGGCGGTCAGGTCGCGGTCCCAGGAGGCGACCTGGCGCTGGTCCTCGACGGCCATCGGCTCCGCCTCGGGGGCGGGCGCCCCGGCGAGCCGGGCGCGGACGACCTCGGCGACGCGGCGGCGGGCGTGCTGGGCGGCGGGGTCGAGCGGCAGCGGCCAGGGGCGGTCGACGGGGGCGGCCAGCGCCGGGTTCTCGGCGCCCTTCTCCGGCTGCTCGGCCCAGTGCTCGACCTCGCCGTTGCCGGGCTCCTCGCAGTGCTCGCGCAGCTGCTCCAGGAAGGCGGACGGGCCGCGGACGGTCTTCTGGGAGGGCCCCCACCAGTGCCCGGAGGCCAGCAGCAGGGAGCGGGGGCGGGTGAACGCGACGTAGCCCAGGCGCAGTTCCTCGGTCGCGGAGTGCTCGGCGAGGCTCTTCCTGAAGGCCGTCATGGACTTGGACGTCCAGTCGCCGCGCACGTCGGGCAGGGTGGCGGCGTCGCCGCGCAGGGCGTGCGGGAGCACGCGCTTGGTGCTGGTCCAGCGCTCGCGCGGGCTGGAGGAGGGGAAGGCGCCCCTGACCAGGCCGGGGACGGCGACGACGTCCCACTCCAGGCCCTTGGACTTGTGGGCGGTGAGGACCTTCACGGTGTCCTCGCCGCCGGGGAGGCTGGAGTCGAGGCCGCGCTCGTACTCCTGGGCGGCACGCAGGAAGCCGAGGAAGGCGGGCAGGCCGGGGTCCCCGTCGAGGTCGGCGAAGGAGGCGGCGACGTCGAGGAAGGCGTGCAGGGTCTCGCGGCGGCGTGCGGCCAGGGCCTGCGGGGAGGCGGAGAGTTCGACCTCCAGGCCGGTGACGGTCAGGACCCGGTGCAGCACGTCCATCAGCGGGTCGGCCAGGGAGCGGCGCAGCTCGCGCAGTTCGCGGGCGAGGCGGGCGAAGCGCACCCGGGCCTCGGCGGAGAAGGGCAGGTCGTCGGGCTGGTCGCCACCCCCGTCGGCCGAGGCGGTCAGGAAGGTCTCGACGGCGTCGGCCAGCGAGACGACCTCGGTGGGGTCGGCCTCGGCGACGGCGGCGGCCAGCGCCTCTCCCCCGTCGCCCCGGTCGGTGCGCACCAGGTCGGCGGCGCGGCGCCCGAGCAGGGCGAGGTCGCGCGGGCCGATCCGCCAGCGCGGGCCGATCAGCAGGCGCACCAGCGCGGCGTTGGCGGTCGGGTCCTGGAGGACCTCGCAGACGGCCACCAGGTCGGCGACCTCGGGCAGTTGCAGCAGCCCGCCCAGGCCCACGACCTCCACGGGCACCTCGCGGGCGACGAGGGCGGCGTGGACGTCGGGGAAGGCGGCGCCGCCCCGGCACAGCACGGCGATGCGCCCGGGGGCGGTGCCGGTGCGCACCAGGTGGGCGATGGAGTCGGCGAGCCAGTCGATCTCCTCGGCGTGGGTGGGCAGCAGCGCGGCGCGCACGTAGCCGTCCCGCTCGGCGCCGGGGGCGGGGCGCAGCGCCTCGACGCCCTCGTGCATCGCGCGCAGGGGGGCGGCCAGACCGTTGGCGAAGGCGAGCAGCCGGCCGCCGCTGCGGCGGTTCTCGCTGAGCGCGTAGCGGTCGGCGGGGCTGCCGTCGGCGCGGGGGAAGTGGCGGGGGAAGTCGTCGAGGTTGGCGACGGAGGCGCCGCGCCAGCCGTAGATGGCCTGGCAGGGGTCGCCGACGGCGGTGACGGGGTGCCCTGCCCTGCCTCCGAACAGCCCTGCGAGCATGAGGCGTTGGGCGACGGAGGTGTCCTGGTACTCGTCGAGCAGGACGACCTTGAACTGGGCGCGCAGCAGCTCGCCGACCTCGGGGCGCTGCTGGGCGAGGCGGGCGGCGGCGGCTATCTGGTCGCCGAAGTCCATGAGCCCGGCGGTGTGCTTGCGGCGCCGGTAGTCCTCGACGAGGCGCAGCAGTTCGAGCCGGGCCCGGGCGGTGGCGGGGACGGCCCGCAGGTCGTCGTTGGTGAGCTTGACCCCGGCGAGGGTGTCGAGGAGGCCCTCGTCGTACGCGCGCAGGGTGTCGGGCTCGACGAGGTGCTCGGCGAGTTCGCCGTCGAGGGCGATGAGGTCGGCGACGAGGTTGGCGAAGGTGCCGGTGAGGTGCGGGAAGGGCCCCCGGGCGGTGCGCAGGACCTTGGCGGCGAGCTGGAAGCGGGTGGCGTCGGCGAGCAGCCGTACGTCCGGCTCGATGCCGATGCGCAGGCCGTGCTCCTTGAGCAGGCGCCCGGCGAAGGCGTGGTAGGTGGAGATCTCGGGCTCGCCGAGGGGTTCGGCCTCGTCGCGGTCGGTGACACCCGCCCGGGCGAGGGAAACGCGGACGCGTTCGGCGAGTTCCCCGGCGGCCTTGTTGGTGAAGGTGAGGCCGAGCACCTCCTCGGGGCGGACGGCTCCGGAGCCGACGAGCCAGACGACGCGGGCGGCCATCACGGTGGTCTTGCCGGAGCCTGCGCCGGCGACGATCACGGCGGGGGCGAGGGGGGCGCCGATGGCGGCCATCTGCTCCCGGTTGAACGGGATGCCGAGCAGCTCCTTGAGCTGGTCGGGATGGCTGAGCACGGCGGTCACCCCGCAACCGTAACCGGAGCTTCGGACACCCTTCACCTGCCGGGCTCCACTCGACGAGCCGTGCCCCGAGCCGAAGGGCGCGCCGGTGCCGAAAGGGAGAAGCGAGGGAGCGCCGACCGTCGGCACCGGGTCAGAGCGCCCGGAGGCGAGCGGGCACTCAGAGAAGCTGGGCCCCGTCACGCTGGGCGGAGCAGCTGCGGCGGAAGGAGCAGCGGTCGCAGCCGCCGCCGGTCTGCGGGACGAAGCGCTCGGCGAGGACCTTCCCGGCGGCCTCGGCGAGGAGGTTCTCTATCCACGGCTCGCCCTCGGGCGGCTCCTGGCGCTGGACCTTGGGGCTGTCCTGGTCGGCCTTGGCGGCGGCCTCGCGCAGATGGACGAGCTCGGCTCCCCCGACGGCCGGCGGCCCTCCGTCGAACCCCGGGAGTTCGTTGAGGGCCCCGGCCCGGACGGCGAGCTGGTAGACGGCGAGCTGCTTGTGCTCGGGCAGGGACTTGTCCGTGGGGATCTGCTTGCCGGTCTTGAAGTCGACGACGTACGCCCGCCCGGCGTGGTCCTTCTCGACGCGGTCCATGGAGCCGCGGATGCGCACGGAGACGCCGCCGACGTCGAGGGTGAGGTCGAAGCCGTGCTCGGTGGCGACCACGTCGCGGCCGCGTTCGAGGACGTGCCAGTTGAGGAAGCGCTCCAGCGCGTCGCGGGCGGCGGTCTTCTCCTGCTGGGACTTCCAGGGCGCGTCGAAGGCGAGGGCGTCCCAGACGGTGTCGAGGCGCTCCATGAGGACGGCGAGGTCGGCGGGGGCGCGGCCGGAGCCGACCTCGTCGGCGAGGGCGTGGACGACGTTGCCGAAGCCCTGGGCGGCGGAGCCGGGGGCGCGGGCCTTGACCTCCTTGTCGAGGAACCACTGCAGGGAGCAGTTCTCCAGCTGTTCGAGGCCGCTGCCGGAGAGCCGGACGGGCTGGTCGGGGCTGCGCAGCGGTTCGGGGGCGGTGGTGGGGTCGTCCAGGCCCCACCAGCGGTCGGGGTGGGCGGCGGGGACGAGCGGCACGCCCTCCTCGTCGGAGGCGGCGGCGAGGGTGGCGAGGCGTTCGGCGGCGGCGCGGCGCAGTTCGGGGCTGCGGGCGGGGTCGACGGTGACGGCGCGCAGCTCGGCGACGAGGGCGGCGACGGAGAGCGGGCGCCGGGGGCGGTGGGTGACGTCCTCGACGGTGACGGGCGGGGTCCGGCGCACGACGCGGCCCGTCCGCGGGTCGACGTCCTCGCGGTAGAGCTCGCGCAGGAAGCGGGAGGGCTCGTCGCCGTCGTCGGCGGGCGCCTTGACGGCGGTGACGACGAGGCGGTCCTTGGCGCGGGTGGCGGCCACGTAGAAGAGGCGGCGCTCCTCGCCGAGGAGGGCGGCCGGGGAGAGGGGTTCGGCGAGGCCGTCGCGGCCGATGCGGTCGGCTTCGAGGAGGGAGCCGCGGCGGCGCAGGTCGGGCCAGAGGCCGTCCTGGACCCCGGCGACGACGACGAGGCGCCATTCGAGGCCCTTGGAGCGGTGGGCGGTCATCAGGCGGACGGCCTCGGGCCGGACGGTGCGCACGGTGAGGGTGTCGGCGGCGATGTCCTGGGCGTCGAGTTCGGCGAGCAGGTCGAGGGCGCTGCGGTGGCCGGTGACCTGCTCCTCGGCGCGGGCGGCGGTCTCGAACAGGGCGCACAGGGCGTCGAGGTCGCGGTCGGCGTTGCGGCCGGCGGCGCCGCCGCGCAGGGCGGCGCGCTCCAGGCGTTCGCGCCAGCGGCGGCTGCCGTCCCACAGCTCCCACAGGGCGTCCTCGGCGGTGCAGCCTCCGGCGAGGCGTTCGCGGACCTTGCGCAGCAGGGTGCCGAGGTCGCGGGCGCGGCGGGCGTGCGCGGGGTCGAGGGCGACGAGGCGCTCGGGTTCCGCGAGGGCCTCGCGGATCAGTTCGCCCGCGGCCCGGGGGGCTCCGGGCAGTTTCTCGGCGCGCAGGGCGGCGCGCTCCTCCTCGCGCAGGGCGCGGCCGAGGCGGCGTAGGTCGGCGCCGTCGAGGCCGCCGAGGGGGCCGGTGAGCAGGGCGTGGGCCAGGTCGACGGTGAGCGGGTCGGGGGCGTCCGGGTCCCCCGCCTTGTCGCGGGCGGCCTGATCGGCGCAGACCCGCAGGGCGAGCAGCAGCTGGGCGACGGCGGGCTCCTCGCGCAGCGGCAGGTCGTCGCCGTCGATCTCCAGGGGGACTCCGGCGGCGCCGAGGGCCCGCCGCACGCCGGGGATGGAGCGGGCGCCGGCGCGTACGAGGACGGCCATCTCGCCCCAGGGCACCCCGTCCTCCAGGTGGGCGCGGCGCAGCAGGTCGGCGACGGAGTCCAGCTCGGCGCCGGGGGTCGGGTAGGTGTACACCTCGACCCGGCCGCCCTCCCGGGAGGGGAGCAGGGCGCGGTGCTGGGCGAGCTTGTCGGCGGGCAGCCGGCCCATCGGCATGCGGCGGGCGAGTTCGCGGGAGGCGGCGAGCAGGACCGCGCCGGAGCGGCGGGAGACGCGCAGCACCTTGACGTCGGCGGGGGCGCCGTCGGCGCGCCGGAAGGTGCGGGGGAAGTCGAGGATGCCGTTGATGTCGGCGCCGCGGAAGGCGTAGATCGACTGGTCGGGGTCGCCGACGGCGACGAGGTCGCGGCCCGGCCCGGCGAGGCGGCGCAGCAGCCGGACCTGGCTGGGGTCGGTGTCCTGGTACTCGTCGACGAAGACGACCTCGTAGCGCCGGCGCAGGTCCTCCTCGACGTCCTGGCGTTCGGCGAGCAGGACGGCGCGGTGGACGAGCTCGGCGTAGTCGAGGACGCCGCGCAGGTCGAGGACGTCGAGGTAGTCGGCGAGGAAGTGCGCGGCGGCGGCCCAGTCGGGGCGCTGGACGCCCTGGGCGAAGCGCTCCAGCTCCTGCTCGCCGAGGCCGAGCTCGCGGCTGCGGGCGAGGACGGCGCGGACCTCGTCGGCGAAGCCGCGGGTGGTGAGGCAGGCGCGCAGGTCCAGCGGCCAGGCGGTGCGGCCCCGGCCGGCCTTCGCGTCCTCGGCGCCGCCGGCCAGCAGTTCGCGGACCATGACGTCCTGCTCGGGGCCGGAGAGCAGCCGCAGCGGCTCGGCGTAGTCCTCGGGGGACTGGTGGGCGCGCAGCAGGGCGTAGCAGAAGGAGTGGAAGGTGGTGGCCTGCGGGGCGGCGGCGCTGGCGCCGAGGCGGCCGGACATCCGGTCGCGCAGTTCCATCGCGGCCTTGCGGCTGAAGGTGAGGACGAGGACCTTCTCAGGGTCGACGCCCTCCTCGATGCGGCGGGCGACGGCCTCGACGAGGGTGGTGGTCTTTCCGGTGCCCGGCCCTGCGAGGACGAGCAGCGGGCCGCCGCGGTGCTCGACCACGGCGCGCTGGTACTCGTCCAGCACGGGCGGGTCGGGCTGGGCGAGCGGGCTGCGCACGAGCCGGTAGGGGGAGGTCACTGACTGGTCCTGGGGTCTTTCGGGCACCTGAGGGGCGGGCCGGGGCCCATCCGGACGAGCGGGCCCGAGTGAGCCCGCCCGCATCGAGCCTACGATCCTGCCCCGTCAATCCCGTCCGCGTGGCGGTTTCGCCGCATCCGGTGACGTTTCGGCGCCGTCCCAGCGGGCCCGGCGCAGGTCGACCCGGGGCGGGTCGGCGAGCTCGCGCAGCGGGGTGCCCTCGTCACCGTAGTGGGCGAGGGCGCGGTGCTCGTGGCCGGGCAGCAGCCGCCCGTCCGCCCGGATCACCCGCCACCAGGGCACGGAGGCGCCGTAGAGTGCCATCACGCGGCCGACCTGCCGCGGGCCGCCCTGGCCGAGGTATTCGGCGACGTCCCCGTACGTCATCACCCTGCCGGGTGGAATCCGCTCGGTCAGGTCGAGCACCAGTTCGGCGAAGGCCGGAAGTGCACCCGGAGGGCCTTCCTCTGTCACGTCCGTCACCTGCGGCATTCTTCCGCACCGGGGCGCGGGGCAGGGCCGGTCCGTACGATCCGCCGCGCCCGATCCGGCCCCTGTCCAGCGCGGGGGCGCGGGGCATGCCACCATCTTCCGGGGCGGTGAGTGGTGATACGAGGACAAGACCAGATGACCGGGACGGCTGACGTGGGCGTGGAGAAGGACTCCGACGAGTCCTCCGCCGCCGTACCCGCGGAGCCTCCGGGAGGGCCGCAGAGCCCCTCGGAGGAGGAGCCCGCGGCCCCCGTCCCGCCCCAGGTGTCACTGGTCAAGACCAAGAGGGACCGGGCAGCGAAGGTCCCCGCCCCCGACCACGACCCCCTGGACGACGCCCCGCCGCTGGACGTCGACGAGCCCCTGCTCGCCGCCCGCGCGCACCGCCCGTCCGACCTGATCCGCTTCCTGGCCGGCGTCCTCGGCATCGTCGCCGTCTTCGTGCTGGCGGGCATCGCCACCTCGACGACCAGCGGCATCGAGCAGGACATCGCCACCAACGCCCCGCACTTCTCCGCGGTGCTGTCCACCATCACCGGCCTGCTCTCCAGCGTCGCCGTGCTGGCCGTGCCGCTGTCCTTCGCCGTCGAGCGGCTGATCAAACGCGACGGCCTGCGGGTCGCCGACGGCGTGCTCGCCTCGGTGCTGGCGTACGGCGTCTCGCTGGGCATCGACTGGTGGGTGGCCGAGGGCGCCTCCGACCACATCCGCGACGCCCTGACCCGGCTCGCGACCAACAGCAACGGCACCCTGACCGACCCGGTGCACGGCTACCTCGCGCCGGTGATCGCCTACATGACCGCCGTCGGCATGTCGAGCAGACCCCGCTGGCGGGTCGCCCTCTGGGCCGTCGTGCTGTTCAGCGGGATCACCGAGCTGCTCGGCGGCTACACCACCCCGCTGTCGCTGATGCTCACCGTGCTGATCGGCTGGTCCGTCGCCTACGGCACGCTGTACGCGATCGGCTCGCCCAACATCCGCCCCACCGGCCAGCACCTGATGATCGGCCTGCGCAAGGTCGGCTTCACCCCGGACTCCGCGCTGCGCGCCCCCGACGCGCCCGGCGGCACCCGCCGCTACCACGTCACCCAGCAGGACGGCCCGCCGCTGGACGTCCACATCATCGACCGGGAGCAGCAGGCCTCCGGCTTCTTCTACCGCGCCTGGCGCCGCCTGCGGCTGCGCTCGGTGGCCGTGCGCCGCAGCCCCCAGTCCCTGCGCCAGGCCCTGGAGCAGGAGGCGCTGATCGCGTACGCGGCCGCCGCCTCCGGAGCCCGGGCGCCGCAGCTGGTCGCCACCTCCGAGCTGGGCCCGGACGCCGCGATCCTGGTCTACGAGTACGTGGAGGGCCGCACCCTCGACGAGCTGGCCGACGAGGACGTCACCGACCGGATGATGGCCTCGCTGTGGCAGTCGGTGGCCGCCCTGCACGAGCGCCGCATCGCGCACCGCCGCCTGACCGGCGAGTCCCTGCTGGTCGTGGACGAGGAGACCGGCTGCCTGGTCAACCTCTCCGGCGGGGACATCGCCGCCACCGACCTGACCCTGCGCATCGACGTCGCCCAGCTGCTCACCACCTTCGCGCTGCGGATCGGCCCCGAGCGGGCCGTCTCCGTCGCCAACGCGGTGCTCGGCGCCGACCGGGTCGCGCAGGCCCTGCCGCTGCTCCAGCCCGTCGGGATGAGCCGCTCCACCAGGGTCGACCTCGCCAAGCTGACCAAGGAGCGCAAGACCGTCGCCCGGGCCAGGGCCCTGGAGCAGGTCGCCTCCGGCGAGCGCACCCAGCAGCAGGCGGAGGAGGACATCGCGGTCGCCGGCGAGGACCTGCTGAGCCGGCTGCGCGGCCAGATCCTCCAGATCGCCCCGGAGGCGCCGATGGCGCCGGCCAAGCTGGAGCGGCTCAAGCCCAAGACCCTGATCATGGTGATCGCGCTCACCTTCGCCGCGTACCTGGCGCTGACCACCATCAATCCGGCGCAGCTCAAGCTCTCCCAGATGAACTGGGCCTGGGCCGCGGCGGCCCTGCTCGCGGCGGCGTTCAGCTACGTGGCCGCGGCGATGAGCCTCACCGGTTTCGTCCCCGAGAAGCTGCCGTTCCGGCGCACCGTCGCCGCCCAGATCGCCGGGTCCTTCGTCAAGCTGGTCGCCCCGGCGGCGATCGGCGGCATGGCGCTCAACACCCGGTACCTGCAGAAGGCCGGCATCCGCTCCGGGCAGGCGGTCGCCTCGGTGGGCGCCTCCCAGCTGGCGGGCCTGGCCGGGCACCTGCTGCTGCTGTTCGCCTTCGGCCTGATCACCGGCAGCCAGACCAACGGGGACCTCTCCGCCTCCCGCGCGGTGATCATCGGCGTGCTCTCGGCCGCCGTGCTCGCCCTGGTGGTGGCGGCCGTGGCGCCGATGCGCCGGTTCGTGCTGGGGCGGCTGCGCTCGCTGTTCTTCGGCGTGGTGCCGCGCATGCTCGACCTGATGCAGACGCCCAGCAAGCTGATCACCGGCTTCGGCGGCATCCTGCTGCTGACGCTCTCCTTCACCGCCTGCCTGGACTTCTCGGTGCAGGCGTTCGGCGGCAACGTCAGCTTCTCGGCCGTGGCGGTGGTCTTCCTGACCGCCAACGCGGCGGGCTCCGCGATCCCCACCCCGGGCGGCATCGGCCCCGTCGAGGTCGCCCTGATCGGCGCCCTGACCGTCGCCGACGTCTCCCCCTCGGTCGCCACCCCGGCGGTGTTCCTCTACCGGGCGCTGACCTTCTGGCTGCCGGTGGTGCCGGGCTGGATCGCCTACAACGTGCTACAGCGCAAGAGCGCGCTCTAGGTGTTCTGTCCCGTGAGGTTGGGGATGCGGCTGGCGGGTGGCTTGCCTGCGAGTGCGGTGTGTCCGCGGTGGTGATTGTAGGTGTGGAGCC
>NZ_JBIWOW010000028.1:0-108621 GCF_044767945.1 Kitasatospora sp. NPDC101183
GCCCCCCCCCGGGGGGGGGGGATCTCACCCCCGGTGGCGGGGGGGACCCGCACCCCGGCAGGCCCCCCGTCCCAAACCGGGGGGGGCGGCCGCGCCCCCCCCCGCCCGTCCGTACGCGGAGCGCCGTTCAGAGCACCTTGGAGAGGAACGCCCTGGTCCGCTCGTGCTGAGGGTTGCTGAGCACCTCGCGGGGGTTGCCGGACTCGACGACCACGCCGCCGTCCATGAAGACCAGCGCGTCGCCGACCTCGCGGGCGAAGCCCATCTCGTGGGTGACGACGATCATCGTCATCCCCTCCTCGGCCAGCCCGCGCATGACGTCCAGCACCTCGCCGACCAGCTCCGGGTCGAGCGCCGAGGTGGGCTCGTCGAAGAGCATCAGCTTGGGCTTCATGGCCAGCGCCCGGGCGATGGCCACGCGCTGCTGCTGGCCGCCGGAGAGCTGGGAGGGGTAGTTGCCGGCCTTGTCGGCGAGGCCGACCCGCTCCAGCAGGGCCATCGCCCGCTCCCGGGCCTCGCCCTTGCCCTCCTTCTTGACCTGGACCGGGGCCTCCATGACGTTCTCGACGGCCGTCATGTGGGGGAACAGGTTGAAGCGCTGGAACACCATGCCGATGTCCCGCCGCTTGAGGGCGACCTCCTTGTCGCGCAGCTCGTGGAGCCGGTCGCCCTTCTGCCGGTAGCCGACGAGCTCGCCGTCGACCCACAGGCGCCCGCCGTTTATCTTCTCCAGGTGGTTGATGCACCGCAGGAAGGTCGACTTGCCGGAGCCGGACGGCCCGACCAGGCAGAACACCTCGCTCTGCTTGACCTCCAGGTCGATGCCCTTGAGCACCTCGACCAGGCCGTACGACTTGTGAACGCCCTCGGCCCGGACCATCGGCTCGGCGGCGGCCGGTGCGGAGTCGGCGGGGGTCTTGGTCAGATCGGTCATGCGTGACCACCTCCCTCGAGCCCCGGGACGACGTCGTGCTCCTTCGGGGCTGGCTTTCCGGCGAACAGTCGGCGCAGCCGTTGCAACGGCGTCGGCGGCAGCGTTCGGTTCGCACCACGAGCGTAGTGCCGCTCGATGTAGTACTGCCCCACGGTGAGGATCGAGGTCATGATCAGGTAGTAGATGCTGACCGCGACCAGGACCGGGATCGTCTGGAAGGTGCGCGAGTAGATGTCGTGGCCGGCCGTGAACAGCTCGGTCAGCGAGATGACCTGGACCAGCGAGGTGGTCTTCAGCATCGAGATGGTCTCGTTGCCGGTCGGCGGGATGATCACCCGCATCGCCTGCGGCAGCACGATCCGGCGCAGCGTGGCCGCCCGGCTCATGCCCAGCGCGTGCGCGGCCTCGCTCTGGCCCTCGTCGACGGACTGGATGCCGCCTCGCACGATCTCCGCCATGTACGCGGCCTCGTTGAGGCCGAGGCCGAGCAGCGCCGCGGTGAAGGTCGGGATGAGGGTGTTGGTGTTCTCGGACCAGAACGACGGCCCGAACGGGATGCCGATCGAGAGGTCCTGCCAGAGCGAGCCCAGGGTGTTCCAGAACACCAGCTGGACCAGCACGGGCGTGCCTCGGAACACCCAGATGTAGAACCAGGCCGTCCCCGACAGCAGCGGGTTCGGCGAGAGGCGCATGATCGCCAGGAGCACGCCGCCGACCACGCCCATGAGCATGGCGAACAGGGTGAGTTCGAGGGTCGTGCCGATGCCGGAGAGGATCGTGTCGTCCTGCATCGTGTCGCGGACGACGTCCCACTTGAACGCGGGGTTGTAGATCAGGGCGTGGAGCAGCATCGCCGCGAGGACGAGGACGACGAGGGCTCCGGCCCAGCGTCCGGGGTGGCGGACCGGGACGGCCTTGATGGGATCGGGCCGTCCCGGCTTCGCCAGCCCCTGGTCTGAAGGATTCACAGTGGGTGGCCTCGGGGGGTGTGGTGGAGCGGAGGATCAGCTCTTGGCGGCGTTGATCTCGGACTTGTCGATCGCGCCGGCCGAGACGCCCCACTTGTTGAGGATCTGCTTGTAGGTGCCGTCGTCGATCAGCGACTGGACGGCGCCCTGGACGGCCTTGGAGAGCGGCGAGTTCTTGTCCAGGACCACGCCGTAGGGCGCGCTGTCGTAGGTGTCGCCGATCTTCTCCAGCTGGCCGTTGGTCTGCTTGAGCGCGTAGTCGATGACGGGCGAGTCGGCCATCATCGCCTGGTCGCGGCCGGCGAACAGGGACTGGGTGACGTCCGTCTGGAGCGGGAACTTGTCACCGTCGTTGGGGATGGTGGGCTTGCCGGCCTTGACGCAGTCCGGGTTGCGGGTGTCCTTGATCTCGTCGGCCTGGGTGGTGCCGGTCTGGACGGCGACCTTCTTGCCGCAGAGGTCCTTGGGGTCGATCTTGTCGGGGTTGCCCTTCTTGACCGCGATGGCGCTGCCCGCGGTGAAGTAGGTGACCATGTCGACGGTCGCCTCGCGCTCCTTGGTGTCGGTGAAGGAGCTCATGCCCACCTGGTACTTCTTCGCCGAGATGCCCGGGATGATCGAGGTGAAGTCCGCGTTCTGGACGTCGGCCGTCAGGCCCAGCTTCTTGGCGATGGCGTCGGCCAGGTCGACGTCCATGCCGACGATGTTGCCCTTCTCGTCCTTGAACTCGTTGGGCGCGTACGAGGCGTCGGCCGCGACCACGAGCTTGCCCGCCGACTTCACGTCGGCCGGGACGAGGTCGGCCAGCTTCGGGTCGGCCGTCACGGCGCCGACGGTGGCGCTCGGGTTGGTGCCGGCGCCGGCGGAGGAGCCGGAGGAGGACTTGCTGCTGCCGCAGCCGGTCAGGACGAGGGAGACGCAGGCGGCGACCGCACCGGCCGCGAGGAGCCGGGTGCGCTGGGTACGGGCGGTCATGAGGGGGATCTCCTCCTGGGGAGAGAGGTCGGGCGGAGCGCGCCGCGGGAGCGGCGCACCGGGGCAGCAGGCCGTACGGCGCCGTACGGGTGGTGTATTCGGCTGTACGTCTGTACGTCGTCGTACGTGCGGGGCCTGGTGATGCAGTGCCTGGACGCGGGGGCGCGCAGGGGCGTGCGGGGTACTGCGTCCGCCACCCTCCGCCGAGGTGGACGTTGACCTGAACCGCCTCGACCAGTGGTCGGCTCGATCCGAGATGGGGGGAATCCTGCCATCAGACGACGGTCAGGTGGCCCTCATTCAGATCAAAATCGGATAACGAGGGCGCACAGTGTCCGCTATTCGGACCAATACCGTGGCCCTGTCACCCTCCGTATAAGTATGCGGATCATCCGTGGCCCGGCCCGGAGGCCCGCCGCCCGGTGCCGCGGGAGGGTGTGCCAGAATTCGGTACCCGGGTGACCCCCGGACGCTCGAACCGGACCGACGAGCCCCGACAGGCTCGGGGTGCCCGGGAACGGAAGTCCATCACGAGGCTCCGTATCCATGGCACCGGCTCCCTGGACCGCGTTCACTCCCGCGGGTAAGCGTGCCTCCTCGCCGTTGCCGCCGCCGGAGCCCCGGCTCGTGTTCAAGCCGGGCCCCAGTGACGCGACGGCACGGCGATGAACAGTGCGCGACGAGGACGAAAAGGCATAGGTGCGATGCCTCCGTCCGACTTACGCTCGGCCCCGGAAGCACTCATCAGACCAACAGACCCCATAACCCTCATCCGAGGGCGCCGCCCGGCGGCTGCGCCCCGACCCCGCCCCCGGGTCCGCTTCGGCGTACCCGGTTTCCGGTTTCCCGGACGGGTCGACCAGTCCGTCGGCCGCGCACCTCGCCAGATCAATGACGAAGAGGTCATCGTGGCAGCGGAGATCATCCACAGCAGCACCCAGGACACCGACGATCCGGTCGACGCCGTTTTCGCGCTCCACCGCGGCGGCAAGATGGAGATCCGGTCGACCGTCCCGGTGCGCGACGCGGACGACCTGTCCCTCGCCTACACCCCCGGTGTCGCACGGGTCTGCACCGCCATCGCCGAGCAGCCCGAGCTGGTCGACGACTACACCTGGAAGTCGAACGTCGTCGCGGTGGTCACCGACGGCACCGCCGTGCTCGGCCTGGGCGACATCGGCCCCGAGGCCTCGCTGCCGGTGATGGAGGGCAAGGCGATCCTGTTCAAGCAGTTCGGCGGCGTCGACGCCGTGCCGATCGCGCTCGCCTGCACCGGGGTCGACGAGATCGTCGAGACCGTGGTGCGGCTGGCGCCCTCCTTCGGCGGCGTCAACCTGGAGGACATCTCCGCCCCGCGCTGCTTCGAGATCGAGCGCCGGCTCCAGGAGGCCGTGGACATCCCGGTCTTCCACGACGACCAGCACGGCACCGCGATCGTCACCACCGCCGCCCTGTGGAACGCGGCCAAGGTCACCGGCCGCGAGGTCGGCTCGCTGCGGGCCGTCATCTCCGGCGCCGGCGCGGCCGGCATCGCCATCGCCAAGATGCTGGTGGCCGCCGGGATCGGCGACGTCGCGGTGTGCGACCGCAAGGGCGTCGTGTACGAGGGCCGCGGCGACCTCACGGACGTCAAGGCCGAGATCGCCGGGCTGACCAACCGCACCGGCCTCAAGGGCAGCCTGGTCGAGGCGATGGCGGGCGCGGACGTCTTCATCGGCGTCTCCGGCGGCACCGTCCCGGAGGAGGCCGTGGCGACCATGGCCGAGGGCGCGTTCATCTTCGCGATGGCCAACCCCACCCCGGAGATCCACCCCGAGGTCGCGCACAAGTACGCGGCGGTCGTCGCCACCGGGCGCAGCGACTTCCCGAACCAGATCAACAACGTGCTGGCCTTCCCCGGCATCTTCGCGGGCGCCCTCCAGGTCCGGGCCTCCCGGATCACCGAGGGCATGAAGCTGGCCGCCGCCAAGGCGCTGGCGGGCGTGGTCGCCGACGAGCTGACCCCGCAGAAGGTCATCCCCTCCCCGTTCGACGAGCGGGTCGCCCCGGCGGTCACCAAGGCCGTCGCCGAGGCCGCCCGGGCCGAGGGCGTGGCCCGGGTCTGAGCCCGTCCGGTGAGGCCGGGACACGCGTCACACCGTCGCGTGCTTCCCGGCCTCGGCCGTGCCGGGCTAACGTCCGGAGGCATGTTCGCCGCCTACGCCGCACGCATCGACCCCGACGACCCCCTCAGCGCCCTGGAACTCGGGGACCTGCCCGAGCCGCAGGCCCGTCCGGGCTGGAGCGTGGTCACCGTCCGGGCCGCCAGCCTCAACCACCACGACCTCTGGTCGCTGCGCGGGGTCGGCCTGCCCGCCGGGCGGCTGCCGATGATCCTCGGCTGCGACGCCGCCGGGGTCGACGAGGACGGCAACGAGGTCGTCCTCCACTCCGTGATCGGCCAGAGCGGCCACGGGGTGGGCCCGGCCGAGCCGCGCTCGATCCTGACCGAGCGCTACCAGGGCACCTTCGCGCAGAAGGTGGCCGTGCCGACCTGGAACCTGCTGCCCAAGCCCGCCGGGCTCAGCTTCGAGCAGGCCGCCTGCCTGCCCACCGCCTGGCTGACGGCCTACCGGATGCTGTTCACCAACGCCGGGGTCCGGCCCGGGGACACCGTGCTGGTGCAGGGCGCCGGCGGCGGGGTGTCGACCGCGCTGGTCGTCCTCGGCAAGGCCGCCGGGCTGCGGGTCTGGGTCACCGGACGGGACGGCGCCAAGCGGGAGCGGGCCCTGGAGCTGGGCGCGGACGCGGTGTTCGAGAGCGGCGCCCGGCTGCCCGAGCGGGTGGACGCGGTGATGGAGACCGTCGGCGCCGCGACCTGGTCGCACTCGGTGAAGTCGCTGCGCCCGGGCGGCACGATCGTCATCTCCGGGGCGACCTCGGGGGCCAACCCGAGCGCCGTCGAGCTGAACCGGATCTTCTTCCTGGAGCTCAGGGTGGTCGGCTCCACGATGGGCACCAAGGAGGAGCTGGCCGGGCTGCTCGCCCTGTGCGCCAACTCCGGGGTGCGGCCGGTGATCGACAGTGTCCTGCCGCTGGCCGAGGCCCGGGAGGGCTTCGCCCGGCTCGCCGCCGGGGACCTCTTCGGGAAGATCGTGCTGAACCCCTGAGTCACTGAGCCCCTGAACACGCCAGTGGTCCGGTGCCTCCCCCCGGAGGCACCGGACCACCCGGTGCGTCAGCCCAGCAGACGCCGCAGTCGCTCGCCTGCGGTGCCCAACACCGTCCGGGCGTCCGCGAGTTGCTCCTCGCTCACGCCGCCGTCGCGGGCCGCGTCGCGGACCTGGTCGCGGAAGCGGTCGAGCAGCCGCTCCAGCTCGCGGGCCGGGTCCCCGTCGGGGTCGGTGTGCGCCCAGGCCGGCAGGTCGGCGGGTGCGGCCGGCTCCTCCTTGTCCAGGTCGACCCTGGTCACGGTGATCCGCTCGGCCGGGGCGGAGGGCGGCGACGGCGGGGACGGGGGAGAGGGCGGGGAGGCCTCGCCCGCCGGGTGGCCCCAGCGGGCCGCGTCGGCCAACCCGGCCAGGCCCTTGGTCAGTTCGGACAGGCCCTCGGCCAGCCCCGTCGGCCAGTCGCCCTTGGCGGCGTGCTCGCGCACCTGCTGCTCGACCCGGCGCTTGATCCGCAGCGCCTCCTGCTGCGCCGCCGTGCGCGAGGCCTTGGCCTCCTCGCGCAGCCGACGGGCCTCCTCCTCGGCGGCCTTCGCCTTGGCCTTGGCCGCCTTCTCCTGCTCGCGGGCCCGCTTGGCCTGCTCCTTGGCCTGCCGCTTGAACTGGGTGAACTCCTCCTTGGCGCGCTGCCAGGACTCGTTGTCCCCCCACGGGCCCGCCCAAGGGTCCCCGCCCTCGGCACGGTCGGGCCGCGGCGCCTGGCCGGCGGCCTTCCACAGCTCCTCGCGCAGGTTCTTGGCGCTGTCCCTGACGTCCTCGCGGATCGCCCCGGCCAGCTGCGCCACCGAGTCGTGGATCTCCCGCTCCAGCTCGTCCAACTCGACCTTCCGGGCCTCGAGTTCGGCCCGGCCGGCGTCGGTGAGCCGGTAGACCTTGCGGCCGCCCTCGGTGCTGTGGCTGACGAGGCCCTCCTGCTCCAGCTTGGCCAGGCGCGGGTAGACCGTCCCGGCGGAGGGGGCGTACAGGCCCTGGAAGCGCTCCTCCAGCAGCCGGATCACCTCGTAGCCGTGGCGGGGGGACTCGTCGAGGAGCTTGAGCAGGTAGAGCCGGAGCCGGCCGTGGCCGAACACGGGGGTCATCTCAGGCCTCCTTGGTGAAGTCGGGGCCGGCCGGCTTGTCGGCCGGGGCGGTGAGCTCGCGGACCACGGGGGCCTCGTCCTCGGTCTCGGGGCGGCGCAGCACCGTGACGGCGCCGGAGACGGTGGTGACGTTGAGGCTGCCGCGGCCCTCGCCGAGCTGGCCCGACAGGCGCTTGGCGCCCCAGCTGCCGGCGACCTTGAGCTGCTCGAAGGTGCTGGTGATGTCGCCGCTGGTGGAGCCCGCCTCGACCTTGGCGTCGGCCAGGGAGGGGATGCGGACGGCGACGGCGCCGCTGACGGTGTTGACCTTCACGTCCGTCTCGGCCGCGACGTCGAGGTCCAGGGTGACGGCGCCGGTCACCGAGTTCACCTGGACGCGGTCGGCGGTGCCGGCCACCACGGTCAGCCGGCCGGAGGCGGTGTTGACCTTGAGCCGGCCGGCCACGGACTGGGCGTCCACGTCGCCGCTGACGGTGTTGGCGTCCGTCCGCCCGGACAGGCCGACCAGGGTGGCGTCGCCGCTGAGGCTCTGCACCGAGACGTGCTCGGCGAAGCCGGAGACGGTGGTGCCGGCGGAGACGGTGCCGACCTTGACCTCGGTGCCGGCAGGGACGGTGACGGTGACGCCGACGACCCGCTTGTTGCGCAGGGCGGAGAACCAGGTCTTCACCGAGTCCATCGACTTGAGGACGTTGCCGAAGTCGTTCCAGCTGTTGATGTCCTTGTACGTCACGGTCAGGACGCCGTCCACCAGCGTCACGTGCAGCGGCTCGCCGCGCAGCTCCGTGACCTCCAGGCGGGCGGGGCCCTCGGCGGCGACCACGTTGACCGTGCCGTCGATGACGCGCACGTGGAGCGCCCGGACCGCCTCGTCGACGGTGATCCTCTCGGGTCCCTCGACCGTCCACTGGTTCATCTCTGCCGCCTCCCGTCGCGGATCGCGATGTATCGCGTTCTCTTGTAAAGACGATATATCGCGTGCCGGGAAAAGCAAGCGGTTCCGCCCCGGAGACGAGCCCGGACGCGACCCCTACGGGAGAACGCGAGGGCCCCCGGAGGCGGCTGCCTCCGGGGGCCCTCGTCGGGGTGCCTCAGGTCACTCGTCGTCCTCGTCGTCGAGGCGCGCCAGCCAGGTGGCCAGCCGCTCGACGGGGACCTCGAAGTCCGGGTTGAGGTCGACGAACTCGCGCAGGCGCTCGGCCAGCCACTCGAAGGTGACCTCCTCGTCGCCGCGCCGGTTCGCGAGTTCCTCGATGCCGCGGTCGGTGAAGTACACGGTTCGCTCCGGTCCGGTGGGGATTGACCTGGTCAGGATACGGGCTGGTCGTTCGCCCGCCAGGTGCTGACCGTGACCGAGGTCCCGCCGCCGGTGGTGTCGACGGCGTCGATGGCCGCGACCGCGATGTTGCGGGTGACCCGGTCGCGGATGCAGAGCAGCCGGCCCGCCGTGACGCGGTTGAAGCTCAGGTCGGTGTCGGGCCGGGAGTCGATGGCGGTGGCGCACTGCTCGGGGGTGACCGTGGGGTCGGTGATCAGCGCGAAGTCGGAGGCGTCGTCGCCGAAGCCGTAGAAGGTGTCGGCCTTGCCGCCGCAGCAGTCCTTCTTGCCGACGCCGAAGCCCCACTTCAGCTTGGTCTGGCGGGGGACGACCTTGCCGGAGTCCAGGTCGATCCGGTAGGCGTCGCTCGCGTCGTTCGCCGCGGGGACGGCGAGGGAGACCTTGGTGAGCGCGGCGGTGTAGCCGGTCGGCCGGGCGGGGGCCGAGACGGTGCTCCTGGGGGTCTTCGAGGGCGAGGCGGTCACCGGCGCGTTGGAGACGGCGCCGGAGCCGGCCGACGGGTCGCCCGCGGCGGCCGCCGGCGGGTTGGCCGTCCCGGCCGCCGGGGCCTGGGCGGAGCTGCCGGTGTCGCTCTTCTTGCCGTCGTCGAGCTTCTTCATCAGGGCGACGCCGCCCGCGGTGCCGCCGATCGCCATCACCAGGGCGACGGTGAGCAGCACCTTCCAGGACACCCCGCCCTTGCGCTTCGGCTCGGTTGCCGGGGCGACGGCGGTCACCACCGGCGCGGGCGGCGGGGTGTCGGCGGCCACCGCCGGCTGGGCGGCGAGCTGGAGGGTCGGGTGGGCGGGCGGCACCGGGGCGGTGGGCGCCTCGGTGGCGGGCTGCGGAGGCCCGTACGAGCCGACCGGCGGCGGGGTGAAGCCGGGCGGCGGGGTGGCGGGCTGCTGCGGGGCGGTGACGGTCACCGGGTGCGTCGCGTGCTGGACGGGCGCGGCGGCAGGCGGCGGGGGAGTGGCGGGGGCCGGGGGCGTCGTCGGTGCGGCGGGAGGAGCGGCGGGCGCGATCAGCACCGGGGTGGGGGGAGTCTTCGGGAGGTTCGAGCGGCGGGTGATCTCGGTGTTGACCTGGCGCGGCAGCCAGTCCTCGCCGAAGCGCAGCTGCCCGCCGACCTCCGGGTGGTTGCGGGCGACGCCGATGATCTCGGCGGGCGTCGGCCGGTCCTCCGGGGACTTCGCCAGGCAGCGCTGGACCAGCTCCCGCAGGTCCTCCGGGACGCCGGTGAGGTCGGCCTCCTCGTGCACCACCCGGTAGAGCACCGCGGTGTCGGGGCCGTCGCCGAAGGGCGCGGTGCCGCCGGCCACGTACGCGGCCAGGGCGCCGAGGGCGAACACGTCGGTGGCCGGGGTGACGGCCCGGCCCTGGGCCTGCTCGGGGGCCATGAAGGAGGGGGAGCCGATGCGGTACCCGGTGCCGGTCAGGGCGGTGGCGTCGGCGGCGCGGGCGATGCCGAAGTCGATGACCCGGGGGCCGTCCCCGGCGACCAGCACGTTGGCCGGCTTGAGGTCGCGGTGCACGACCTCCACGCTGTGGATGGCCTGGAGCGCCTCGGCTATGCCGCCCATGAGCAGCAGCACGGTGCGCACCGGCAGGGCGCCGTGCTCGCGCACCACCTGCTGCAGCGACGGACCGGGGACGTACGCGGTGACCAGCCAGGGGGCGTCCGAGTCCAGGCCGCCGGAGTCGATGACCTGCGCCGTGTACAGCCCGTGGATGCGCTGGGCGCTGCTGACCTCCTGTGCGAAGCGGCGGCGGAACTCGCCGTCCTCGGCGAACTCGGGGCGCACCACCTTGAGCGCGACGGGGCGGCCGCCGGGGGTGTACGAGAGGTAGACGCGGCCCATGCCGCCGGCGCCGAGCCGGGCGAACAGCCGGTAGCCGCCGACCTCCCTGGGGTCGTCGGGCAGGAGCGGTTGGAAGACCGGCGGGAGCTGGCCGGCGTCCCGGGGAGTGTCGGCGGTCATGTGGTGAGGTCCCCCTGAGTGCTGTGAGGTCGTACGGCCGGGCCGCGGGCGCGAAGACGGGCGCCGGACGGTCGCCATGGCGAGGCATAACCTATCGACCTGTCAGGAGGGCGTGCACCGGGGATTCGCATCGGTTGCACAACCGTGAACTGCGTACGCCGACGGCCCCCGTCCTCCCTGGTGGGGAGGGCGGGGGCCGTCGGGCGTCAGGACGTCGGCGCGGGGGCCGTCGTCAGAGCGAGAACACCTCGTCCACGAGGGCCGCCTGCTCGGCGCCGTGGCGCTTGGCCGAGCCGACCGCGGGGGCCGAGGAGGCCGTACGGGCGACGCGGCGCAGACGGGCGTCGCCGCCGCTGCGGCCGATGACGACCTGGAGGTGGTCGACCAGGTTCATCGCGATGAACGGCCAGGCGCCCTGGTTGGCCGGCTCCTCCTGCGCCCAGATGAACTGGACGTTGTCGCCGTAGCGGGCCAGCTCCTCCTGGAGCTCGGCCACCGGCAGCGGGTAGAGCCGCTCCATGCGCACGATCGCGGTGTCGGTGACGCCGCGCTCCGACCGGGCCGCGGCCAGGTCGTAGTAGAACTTGCCGGAGGTGATGACGACCTTGCGGACCTGCGCCGGGTCGACGGTGTTGTCGCCGATGACCGGGCGGAACGAGCCCGACAGGAACTCCTCCGCCGCACTCGCCGCGGCCTTCAGGCGCAGCATCGACTTCGGGGTGAAGACGATGAGCGGCTTGTGGTGCGGGTTGTGCGCCTGCCAGCGCAGCAGGTGGAAGTAGTTCGACGGCAGGGTCGGCATGGCGACCGTCATGTTGTCCTGCGCGCACAGCTGGAGGAAGCGCTCCGGGCGGGCGGAGGAGTGGTCCGGGCCCTGGCCCTCGTAGCCGTGCGGCAGGAGCAGGGTGACGCCGGAGTGCTGGCCCCACTTCTGCTCGGCGGAGGCGATGTACTCGTCCACGATGGTCTGCGCGCCGTTGACGAAGTCGCCGAACTGCGCCTCCCACATGACCAGCGCGTTCGGGCGGGTCAGCGAGTAGCCGTACTCGAAGCCCATGGCCGCGTACTCCGACAGCAGGCTGTCGTAGACGGTGAAGCGGGCCTGGTCCTCGGTGAGGTACTGCAGCGGGGTGTAGTCCTCGCCGGTCTTGCGGTCGATCAGGACGGCGTGCCGCTGGCCGAAGGTGCCGCGGCGGCTGTCCTGGCCGGCCAGGCGGACCGGGTGGCCCTCCATGAGCAGCGAGCCGATGGCGAGGGCCTCGCCCGTCGCCCAGTCGATGGTGTTGTCCTCGACCGAGGCGGCGCGGCGCTGCAGCTGCGGCAGCAGGCGCGGGTGGACGGTCAGCCAGTCCGGGTGGTTGACCTGCGAGGCGGCGATCCGCTTGACCATCTCCTGGGAGATGCCGGTCTGGATGGCGACCGGGAAGTTCGCGACCGGGCGGGCGGCGGCGGCGTCGGCCGGAGCCTGGGCGGCGTCGCGGACCTCGGCGAAGACCTTCTCCAGCTGGCCCTGGAAGTCCTGGAGCGCCTGCTCCGCCTCTTCCATGGTGATGTCGCCGCGACCGATCAGGCCCTCGGTGTACAGCTTGCGCACCGAGCGCTTCTTGTCGATCAGGTCGTACATCAGCGGCTGGGTGAACGACGGGTTGTCGGCCTCGTTGTGACCGCGGCGGCGGTAGCAGATGAGGTCGATGACGACGTCCTTGTGGAACTCCTGCCGGAACTCGAAGGCGAGCCGCGCGACGCGGACCACGGCCTCCGGGTCGTCGCCGTTCACGTGGAAGATCGGCGCCTCGATCATGCGGGCCACGTCGGTGCAGTACATCGACGAGCGCGAGGACGCCGGGGCGGCGGTGAAGCCGACCTGGTTGTTGACCACGAGGTGGATCGTGCCGCCGGTGCGGTAGCCCCGCAGCTGCGACATGTTCAGGGTCTCCGCGACGACGCCCTGGCCGGCGAAGGCCGCGTCGCCGTGGACCTGGATCGGGAGCACCGGGAAGGTGGTACCGCCCTGGTCGAGCACGTCCTGCTTGGCGCGGACGATGCCCTCGACGACCGGGTCGACCGTCTCCAGGTGGGAGGGGTTCGCGGCGAGCGAGACCTTGATGGTCTCGCCGTCCAGGCCGGTGAAGGTGCCCGCGGCGCCCAGGTGGTACTTGACGTCGCCGGAGCCGTGCATCGACTTCGGGTCGAGGTTGCCCTCGAACTCGCCGAAGATCTTGCCGTACGGCTTGCCGACGATGTTGGCGAGCACGTTCAGGCGGCCGCGGTGGGCCATGCCGATGACGGCCTCGTCGAGGCGGTGCTCGGCGGCGGCGTCGATCGTGGCGTCCAGCAGCGGGATGAGGGACTCGCCGCCCTCCAGGGAGAACCGCTTCTGCCCGACGTACTTGGTCTGCAGGAAGGTCTCGAAGGCCTCGGCGGAGTTCAGGCGGCGGAGGATCCGCAGCTGCTCCTCGCGCTCGGGCTTCGAGTACGGCTTCTCCAGGCGCTCCTGCAGCCACTTGCGCTGCTTCGGGTCCTGGATGTGCATGTACTCGATGCCGACGGTGCGGCAGTACGTGTTGCGCAGCAGGCCGAGGATGTCGCGGAGCTTCATCATCTTCTGGCCGCCGAAGCCGCCGACCGCGAACTCGCGCTCCAGGTCCCACAGGGTGAGGCCGTGGGTGGTGACGTCCAGGTCGGGGTGCTTGCGCTGCTTGTACTCCAGCGGGTCGGTGTCGGCCATGAGGTGGCCGCGGACCCGGTAGGAGTGGATGAGCTCCATGACGCGGGCGGTCTTGTTGACCTCGTCGTCGTGGGTGGTGGCGACGTCGGTGGCCCAGCGGACCGGCTCGTACGGGATCCGCAGCGACTCGAAGATCTCGTCGTAGAAGCCGTTCTCGCCGAGCAGCAGGCGGTGGATCTCGCGCAGGAACTCGCCCGAGGCCGCGCCCTGGATGACGCGGTGGTCGTAGGTCGAGGTCAGCGTCATGATCTTGGAGACGCCCAGGCGCGAGAGCGTCTCGGGGGCGGAGCCCTGGAACTCGGCCGGGTACTCCATGGCGCCGACGCCGACGATGGTGCCCTGGTTCTGCATCAGGCGCGGCACGGAGTGCACGGTGCCGATGCCGCCGGGGTTGGTCAGCGAGACCGTGACGCCGGTGAAGTCGTCCATGGTCAGCTTGTTGGCACGGGCCCGGCGGACGATGTCCTCGTAGGCCTGCCAGAAGCCGAAGAAGTCGAGCGTCTCGGCCTTCTTGATGGCCGCGACGACCAGCTGGCGGTCGCCGTTCGGCTTGACCAGGTCGATGGCCAGGCCGAGGTTGACGTGCTCCGGCTTGACCAGGAAGGCCTTGCCGTTCTCCACCTTGTAGCTGTGGTTCATGCCCGGGGAGGCCTTGATGGCCTGGACCAGGGCGTAACCGATCAGGTGGGTGAAGGAGACCTTGCCGCCGCGGGCGCGCTGCAGGTGGTTGTTGATGACGATGCGGTTGTCGATCAACAGCTTCGCCGGGACGGCGCGGACCGAGGTCGCGGTCGGCACCTCCAGCGAGGCGTCCATGTTCGTCGCGACGGCCTTCGCCGGGCCGCGCAGCGGGACGAGCTCGGGGCCGTCCTGGGCGGCGGCGGGAGCGGCCGGAGCGGCGGCGGCCTTGGGGGCCGGGGGCGCGGCGGGGGCTGCGGCGAGCGGTGCGGCCGGGGCCGGCGCCGGAGCCGGGGCGGCCGGCGCGGCGGGGGCGGGTGCGGCCGGAGCAGCAGCGGCGGGCGCGGGGGCGGCGGCGGGGGTCGGCGTGGTGCCGACCGGGGTCGCGGCCTGGGTCACTGGGGTCACCTCGGTACCGGGCTTGTAGTCGGCGAAAAAGTCCCACCAGGCTCGGTCGACCGAGTTCGGGTCCTGGAGGTACTGCTGGTAGATCTCGTCGACGAGCCACTCATTGGGGCCGAAGCCAGTGGAGCTTGCCGAGCTGTTGGGGGTTTCTTGGGACTGTGGCGACACGGCGGCAACCGCCCTCTTCCGCTTCCTTTTGGGATGTTTGGACAGCGGGGATTAAGGCTACGCCCCTGACCAGTGATCGCGCAGTCCCCGGGCCCCAGGCGTCGCCCAGATCACAGTCCTGACCTGCACTTTGGCTGAAAAAGTGCGTTAGGAAGCCGTATCTGAGGGGAACTGACCGATGCCGGTCAGTGGTCAAACTATGGCGAATCCGGACATATCTCTGCATTGAACCGTAGGTGATCTTCCTGGATCACTGTGTCGGTTCTGTGACAAATAACCCGTGTGATGAACCGGTCACGCTTGGCGCTGTCCCGGAAGCCGGACCTCGATCCGGCAGCCGCGCGGGGACTCGGCGACGGCGATCCGCCCGCCGTGCAGGTCCACCGCCCAGCGGGCGATCGCCAGGCCCAGCCCGGTGCCGCCGTCCGCGCCCGGGCCGGCGGCCGTCGCGGTGCCGCTGCGGCTGAACCGCTCGAAGACCCGGTTGCGGTCGGCGGGCGGGATGCCGGGGCCCTCGTCCTCGACCTCCAGCAGCAGGCCGCCCTCCTCGCCGTCCGGGCGGGCGCGCACGGTGACGGTGCCGCCGGGCGGGGAGTGCTTGCAGGCGTTGTCGACCAGGTTGGCGACCACCTGGTGGAGGCGCTCCGGGTCCGCCACGCCCGTCAGGCCGCTCGGGCTGACCTCCAGGGCGAGGCGGACGTCGCCGCGCCGGGAGAAGGCCCCGCCGGCCGTCGCGCCGTCCACGGTGACGCCGCGCAGCACGCCGTCCAGGAACTCGCGCACCTCGAAGGGGCGGGCGTCCAGGTCGACCACGCCGTCGTCGATCTTGGAGAGGTCCAGCAGGTGGGTGACCAGCCGGCCGAGCCGCTCGGTCTGCTCCAGTGCCGCCCCCAGGGTCGCCGGGTTCGGCTGGACGACGCCGTCCACCACGTTCTCCAGGACGGCGCGCAGCGCGGCGATGGGCGTGCGCAGCTCGTGGGAGACGTTGGCGACCAGCTCGCGCCGGTGCTGGTCGGCGGCCTGGAGGTCGGCGGCCATCGCGTTGAAGGTGACGGCCAGCTCGCCGATCTCGTCGCGGGAGCTCACCTCGACCCGGCGGCTGTAGTCGCCGGAGGCCATGGCGCGGGCCGCGTCCTTCATCTCGCGCAGTGGGGAGGTCAGCCCGTGCGCGAGGAACTGCATGAACAGCAGCGAGGCGATCATGGAGAAGACCATGATGATCCGGATCTGGGTCTCGGACCGTATCGCGACGACCACCATCCCGGTGGCCAGGAAGACGGAGACGATCACCAGCAGGGCGAGCTTGCCCTTGATCGAGCGGACCGGGTCCAGCGGCCGGATGTCGGCCCAGACCCGGCGGGCGGCGCGGGACGCCAGCGTCTGCGGGCGCGCGCCCTCGGCGTCCCCGTCGCGTTGCTGTGGAAAGGTCATCGGTCCCCCGAGCGGTCCCCGCGTGCGTCCAGGTGGGCGGTGGTTCGGGACACGGGCCCCCCGGAGGCCCGTCGCCCGAGGCGCGCCGTCAGGACAGCGGGGCCTCCAGTGCGTAGCCGACGCCGTGCACGGTGCGGATCCAGCTGGCGCCGATCTTGCGGCGCAGCGCCTTGACGTGGCTGTCGACCGTGCGGGTGCCGGAGGCGTCCGTCCAGTCCCAGACCTCGGCCAGCAGTTGCTCGCGGGTGAGCACGGCGCGCGGCTGGGCGGCCAGGCAGGCGAGCAGGTCGAACTCGGTGGGCGTCAGGTGGACGTCGCCGGAGGCGAGGCGGACCCGGCGCTGCACGTGGTCGATCTCCAGCTCGCCGAAGCGCAGGCTGCCGAGCGCGGGCGTGCGGGCCGCCTGCTGGGCGCGCTCGACGCGGCGCAGCAGGACGTTGACCCGGGCCGCGAGTTCGCGCATCGAGAACGGCTTGGTCATGTAGTCGTCGGCGCCGACGCCGAGGCCGACCAGGAGGTCCGTCTCGTCGTCGCGGGCCGTCAGCATCAGTACCGGCACCGGCCGCTGGGCCTGGATGCGGCGGCACACCTCCAGGCCGTCGAAGCCGGGCAGCATGATGTCGAGGACGACCAGGTCCGGCTGCCAGGTGTGGAAGCCGTCGACGGCGCCGGGGCCGTCGTGGGCCACGGCGACCTTGAAGCCCTCCGCGCCCAGCCGGGCCGCGATCGACTCCGCGATCGTGGGCTCGTCCTCCACCACCAGCACTCTGCGCTGGCTGTTCACCGTGCCGCCGGTGTTGTGGTTGTCCTGCTGAATCTCTGTCACGGTCACGCCACCGCCCCCAGGGCTGCGGGCCGGCCACCTGTGGGGATGGCGGGCTCCGCTCGTAGTCTTGTTCCGTCGTGGACTGTGCCGGGTCCCGCCGCCCCGTCGCGCGATCGGGAACGAGGCGGGCGGTGGTCGGCCGCCCGCTGCTCCCGCGCACTTCGCAGCGTACGGACAGCGCATGCTTCCCGGCAGGTGGACCGGACGTTTCCGGCCCGTGGGCCGGCCTTCCGGGCCGCCCGTAGGCCCACCGAAGGGGTGGGCACGGGCCGATACCTTACCCGGGGAATTTCCGGCGCGTAACGGTGCGTATGCGATGGAGTCGAAGCCAAGTCGCCGGTCAGAGCGGATGCCGGGGGGTTCTCCGGAACTAGGTCCAGACCAATTTCCGGTAATCGGACTCACTGACTCCGGGACAGTCTTCACGGGCCATTCTCAGGTGCCTCTCAGAACCTCGACGTAACGTCGCCGTGACGACGCTCCCGCCGGGTGGAATCCCCGGCGTCCGCCGGTACGTTGGGCGCGGGGCGGGCAAAAGCGGTGGCTGCGGACGTGGAGCGGAGGCGTCATGGCGGGACTGCGGCGGGATACCGGGGAGTACGGCCCGGCGACGACGGGAGTGCCCTACGGAATGTTCCGGTACGGGCTGCGCACCAACGTCCTCGACTGGTTGCTGGAACGCGTGCCGACGCCCCGGCGCAATCCGTTCACGCTCGGATACCTCGCCGTCGTCGCCACCACGACCACCTTCGCGAATCTCGCCGACCCGGAACTCGTGCAGCGCCTCCAGGAGGCGTCCAGTTCGGACGGGCACAACCTCCTGCACCATCCTGTGCGCGCTCTGGTGCTGAGCGGCTTCTGGGTCGCGGGGGAGGTGTGGGTGCCCTACCTGTGGGGGTTCGCCCTCACCCTCGCACCGCTGGAGCGCCGGGTCGGCCCGGCGAGGGCGGCGGCCGTGTTCGCGGTCGGGCACGTCGGGGCCACGCTGCTCTCCCAGGGCGTGGTGATGGGCGCCGTCGCCACCGGGCGGATGGGCACCGACGCGATGGACCGGCTGGACATCGGGGTCAGCTACGGCGTGCTCGCCTGCCTGGGCGCGGTGGCCGGGCTGATGCCCGTGCGGGAGCGGCTGCTGGCGCTCGGCGGGGCCTCCGTGATGATCGCCCAGCAGATCGCGCAGGACCGGGACCTGGTCACCGCGGTCGGGCACCCGGCGGCGCTGCTCGCCGGGGTGGCGCTGTGGCGGTGGCTGCGGCGGGGCCGGCGGGGCCCGACCGCGGGTCCGCGCCGGGCGGCGGCGCGCGCCGTCCACGGCGCGCGGGCGCGCGGAGGGTTGTCGGCGGCGCGCTGAGCCTGCCGGGCTCCGTTTTTGACAGGCCCAACCGAACGGTCGTCAGGGGCCGGTTCAGTCGGTTCAGGTGTTCGCTCACAGCGAACAAGGCGGTGGGAACATCCGGGGGCCGTCAAGCCTTAGTCAGGTCGACTCAAGTTCACTGACCGGGGAGAGATCATGGCATCGACGTCCACACCGCTCACCCTGCCCGTGCTGCCCCTCGACGACGAGGTCGTGCTCCCGGGCATGGTCGTCCCGCTCGACCTCAAGGACACCGAGGTGCGCGCCGCCGTCGAGGCCGCCCGCGCCGCGGCCGCCGGCCCCGGCAAGCCCCAGGTCCTGCTCGTCCCCCGGGTCGACGGCTCGTACGCGGCCGCCGGCACCCTCGCCACCGTCGAGCAGGTCGGCCGCCTCGCCGACGGGGAGCCGGCCGCCCTGGTGCGCGCCGTGCGCCGGGTGCGCATCGGCGTCGGCACCACCGGGCCCGGCGCCGCCCTGTGGGTGGAGACCACGCCGTTCGAGGAGTCCTCCGTCGGCACCCCCGTCGCCGGCCGGGCCGCCGAGCTGGTCAAGGAGTACAAGGCGCTGTCCACCCAGTGGCTGCGCGGGCGCGGCGCCTGGCAGATCGTCGACCGGGTCGCCCAGATCGAGGGCGTCGGCGAACTCGCCGACAACATCGGCTACGCGCCCTTCGTCACCGCCGAGCAGAAGCTCAAGGTGCTGCTGGAGGCCGACCAGGTCGCCCGGCTGGAGTACGCGCTCACCCTCCTGCGCGACCACCTCGCCGAGGAGGAGGTCAACGACACCATCCGCAAGGACGTCGAGGAGGGCGTCGCCAAGCAGCAGAAGGAGTTCCTGCTCCGCCGCCAGCTGGAGGCCGTCCGCAAGGAACTCGCCGAACTCAACGGGGACCCGGCCGACGAGGAGGGCGACTACCGCGCCCGCGTCGAGGCCGCCGACCTGCCCGAGAAGGTCCGGGAGGCCGCGCTCAAGGAGGTCGACAAGCTGGAGCGCTCGTCCGACCAGTCGCCCGAAGGCTCCTGGATCCGCACCTGGCTCGACACCGTCCTCGAACTGCCCTGGAACGAGCGCACCGAGGACGCGTACGACATCGCCGGCGCCCGCGCCGTGCTGGACGCCGACCACGCCGGGTTGACGGACGTGAAGGAGCGCATCGTCGAGTACCTGGCCGTGCGCAAGCGCCGCGCCGACCAGGGGCTCGGGCTGATCGGCGGCCGTCGCGGCGGAGCCGTCCTCGCCCTCGTCGGCCCGCCCGGCGTCGGCAAGACCTCGCTCGGCGAGTCCGTGGCCCGCGCCATGGGCCGCACGTTCGTCCGCGTCGCCCTCGGCGGCGTCCGGGACGAGGCCGAGATCCGCGGCCACCGGCGCACCTACGTCGGCGCGCTGCCCGGGCGGCTCGTGCGGGCGATCAAGGAGGCGGGCTCGATGAACCCCGTCGTCCTGCTCGACGAGATCGACAAGGTCGGCTCCGACTACCGGGGCGACCCGGCCGCCGCCCTGCTCGAAGTGCTCGACCCGGCGCAGAACCACACCTTCCGCGACCACTACCTGGAGGTCGAGCTCGACCTCTCCGACGTCGTCTTCCTCGCCACCGCCAACGTGCTGGAGTCCATCCCCGAGCCGCTGCTCGACCGCATGGAGCTCGTCCGGCTCGACGGCTACACCGAGGACGAGAAGGTCGTCATCGCCCGCGACCACCTGCTCCCGCGCCAGCTGGAGAAGGCCGGCCTCGGCGACGGCCAGGTCAGCGTCGACGAGGAGGCGCTGCGCAGGCTCGCCGGGGAGTACACCCGGGAGGCGGGCGTGCGCACCCTGGAGCGCTCCATCGCCCGGGTGCTGCGCAAGATCGCCGCGCAGACGGAACTCGGCGAGCGCGAGCTGCCCGCCGCCGTCGGCCCGGAGGACCTGCGCGCCCTCATCGGCCGGCCGCACCACGTGCCCGAGGCCGCCCAGGAGCCCGCCGAGCGGCGCACGGCCGTCCCCGGCGTGGCCACCGGGCTCGCCGTCACCGGCGCCGGGGGCGACGTCCTCTACATCGAGGCCTCGCTCGCCGACGCCGAGACCGGCGGCACCGGGCTCACCCTCACCGGGCAGTTGGGCGACGTCATGAAGGAGTCCGCGCACATCGCCCTCTCCTACCTGCGCTCGCGCGGCGCCGAGCTGGAACTGCCCGTCACCTCCCTGCGCGACCGGGGCGTCCACCTGCACGTCCCCGCCGGGGCCGTCCCCAAGGACGGGCCCAGCGCCGGCATCACCATGACCACGGCGCTCGCGTCGCTGCTCTCCGGGCGCAAGGTGCGCACGGACGTGGCGATGACGGGCGAGGTGTCGCTGACCGGGCGGGTGCTGCCCATCGGCGGGGTCAAGCAGAAGCTGCTCGCCGCCGACCGGGCCGGGGTCACCACGGTGATCATCCCCAAGCGCAACGAGGCCGACCTGGACGACGTCCCGGCCGAGGTGCTGGAGCGGCTCACCGTCCACCCCGTGGCGGACGTGCGGGAGGTGCTGGAGCTGGCGCTGGAGCCGGCGGCGGTGCTCGTGGCCGCCGCCTGAGCCGCCTGAGCCGCCTGACCAGCGGCGTTGGAGGGCGGACGGCACCCGGGCGTGTGACACTGCTCGGGTGCCGTCCCCCACGCAGCGAGCCCTGGCGAGGGTGCCGCAGCCGTTGCGCCCCTTCCTCGTCCGGCACCGGCGGCTGGTGAAGTTCCTGATCGTCGGCGGGTTCTGCTTCACGCTCACCGTGGTGATCGACTTCGAGCTGAAGTTCACCGTGCTGGAGCACAAACCGGTCGTCGCACTGACCGTCGCCACCGTCATCGGCACCGTCGTCTCGTACGTGCTCAACCGGCGCTGGGCCTTCCGCACCTGCGGGCGGCGGCGCGAGCCGCTGCTGTTCGCCCTGGTCAGCGCGGTGGCCATCGCCGTCAACGACCTGCCGCTGATCGCCTCGCGGTACCTGCTCGACCTGCGCGAGCCGTACATCGGGCCGCTCGCGCAGGAGGTCGCCGACTTCCTCAGCGGGATGGTCGTCGGGACGTTCGTGGCCATGCTGTTCCGCTTCTGGGCCGTCCAGCGGTGGGTCTTCACCGGGCCGTCGCCGGTGGAGGATGCCGGTTACGCTGCACCCGGAATGTCACGGGATGCCCGATGAGGCCGTGAGGTGAGCAGCATGCGCGGGGAACCGGAAGGCCTCGGGGCCGGGCCCGCCAGCCAGCAGGGCATGCGCAGGGCCAACCTCGCCCTCGTCCTCGGCGTCATCGCCCGGGCCCCGCGCTCGCGCGCGGAGGTCGCGAACGGGACGGGGCTCACCCGGGCCGCCGTCTCCTCCCTCGCCGAGCAGCTCCTCGCCGCCGGGCTCGTCGTCGAGGAGGGGCCGGCCGCGCCCAGCGGCAAGGTCGGGCGGCCCGGCACGGCGCTCGGGCTCAACCCGTACGGGCCCGGCGGGCTCGGCGCGGAGATCGGGGTGCGGCACCTGGGGGCCTGCGTGGTCGACCTGCGCGGGCAGGTACGGGCCCGGCGGCGGGTGGAGCGGTCCAACGAGGGCCGCGAGCCGGAGGCCGTCCTGGCGGACCTGGTGGTGCTGCTGCGCGCCGCCGTCGCCGAGGCGGGCCTCGCACCGGCGGGGCTGACGCTGGCGGTGCCCGGACTCGTCGGCGCGGGCGGGGTGCTGCAGCGGGCGGCCAACCTGGGGTGGGCGGACGTGCCGCTGGCGTCGGGGCTGCGGGCCGCGTTGCGGGCGGGGGACGGCGGGGCGGGGCTCGCGGCGCTGCCGATCCGGATCGAGAACGAGGCCAACCTCGGCGGGCTCGCCGAGCGGTGGCTCGGGGAGGGGCGGGAGGACTTCCTGTACATCTCCGCGGAAGCCGGGGTCGGCGCGGCGATCGTGCTCGGCGGGCGGCTGCTGCGCGGAGCGCGCGGCTACGCGGGCGAGCTGGGGCACGTACCCGTGCACCCGGACGGCCCGCACTGCGCCTGCGGCGCGCGGGGCTGCCTGGAGCAGTACGCGGGCGGGGCGGCGGTCCTGCGGGCGGCGCACCTCGCCGGTGCCCGGGGCGACTGGGCGGCGCTGGTCGCCGACCGCGCCGCGGCGGGGGACCCGGCCGCCCGCGAGGCCCTCGCGGGGGCGGGGCGGGCCCTCGGCATCGCGGCCGCCGGGGCCGTGAACCTGCTCGACCCGGCGGAGGTCGTCCTCGGCGGCGGCTACACCCGCCCGGCCCCCTGGCTGCTCCCGGCGATGCGCGCGGAACTGGCGGCCCGCGTCACGGTCCGCCCCTGGTCGGACGACCGCCTCACCGTCTCCCGCCTCGGCCGCCGGGGCCCCCTCCTCGGCGCGGCCGTCGCCGTCGTCCGCGGCATCATCGCCGACCCGGGCCCCCTGGCCGCCCCGGGGGCACCCTGAGCCTCGCGAACCGCCCCGGAGCGGAACGTCGTTGAGCCGGGGCGGGAATGGGCTGAGCCCCCGGCCGTGGGGGGCCGGGGGCTCAGGGGGTGGGGGGTGGGTCAGGCGGTGGCGGGGGCGAGTTCGCGGCCGCCGGAGCGGGGGCCGCGGAGGACGGCGAGGAGGGCGACGCCGATGCCGACGAGGGCCCAGACGACGAGGACCAGGATCGGCACGGCGATGTTGGTCGCGTCGAAGTAGGCGATCGACTTGGTGACGCTGGTGCCCGCGCCGTTGGGGATGATCGAGCCGATGGCGCGCCAGAACGGGGGCATCATCGGGTCGGGGTAGACGCCGCCGGCGCTGGGGTTGCCGAGGACGACGAAGATCAGGACGGCGACGCCGATGCCGATGATGTCGAACAGGCACTGCAGCGCCATGGTGAAGGCCCCGACCGTGAACACCACCAGGGCGCCGATCGCCGTCAGGGCGAGGATCGAGCCGGGCAGGGCGTCCAGGATCGGCCCGGCGATGATCGTGCCGCCGAGGCCGGCGACGACCGAGTAGACGGCGAGCGCGCCGAGGCGGATCAGCAGGCGGTTGACGTTGGCGGGCTTGGAGCCGGCGCTGATGCCCAGGATGGAGGCGACCAGGTAGCCGCCGACGCACCAGCCGATGACCAGGTAGAACGACGAGAGGCCGTTGGTGTCGCCCTTGGCGAGCGGCACGACGTCGTGGACGACGACGGTGCGGCCCTGCTTGGCGTCCAGCGCGGTGGTGATCGTCTCCGCGGCCTTGGCGGCGGACGGGCCGCGGGCGCCGCCTACGAGGAGGGTGTCCTCCTTGGCGGTCGGGTTGAAGACCAGCGCCGCGTAGACCTTCTGGTCCTTGATCTGCTGGGTGGCGGTCTCCGCGTCGGGCGCGGTGACGGCCTTGACGGCGTCGTTCGGCGCCGAGTTGAGGGCCTCGACCAGCTTGGGGGAGACCTGCTCGGGTGCGACCACCGCGATGGACAGCTTGTGCGGGGCCGGGTGGTGCAGCGCCCCGACGTACGAGGTGATGAAGCCGAGCTGCAACAGCAGCACCCCGAGCACCAGGAGCGCCGCGCGCGGGGTGACCGCGCTCTTCAGTTCGGTCATGAATCCCTGCCCCGGGGCAGCCATTCGCATCTCCTTGCGTATCGGCGGAAAACGGATACTTAATACCATGAACTAGTTCGGTTGTCGCACCTCACGCGCCGGGGGAGCGGGCGGGCCGCTGCGCGATACTGGCGCCGTGAGCGACGAAGAAGCCCTGATGGCGGTGGAACGGGAGGTCGCGCTGATGTTCCGGCGGGGCCGGGCCAGAGTGGCGGAACTCTCACGCCGGGTGCACCCCGAGCTGGAGGGGGCGGCGTACAGCATGCTCGGCTACATCGAGGAGGCCGGGCGGGTGCGGGTGACGGACGTCGGGGCGCACTTCGCCGTCGGCAAGGCCACCGTGAGCCGTCAGATCCGGGCCCTGGAGGAACTGGGCCTCGTCCGCCGGGAGGCGGACCCGCTGGACCGCCGGGCCGTGCTGGTCTCGCTGACGGAGGACGGGCGGCGGCGCTTCGCGGCGGCCAGGGGTTGCCGGATGGAGCGGGTGCGCGAGCTGATGTGCGACTGGCCGCCGGAGGACGTGGCCCGGTTCGCGGAGCTGCTGGGGCGCTTCAACGACGTGATCGGCGAGCCCACGTCCCACTGACGTCCCAGGTGGTCGACCGGAGCCCGGTCGGACCCGCACCGACGGGTTCCGGCCGGGCTTTACTTGCCCTTGAAGAAAGTTGCCTTACTCAACCATCCGGTCGTATGGTTGCCTAAGGCAACGAAATCAGAGGACTCAGATGACCGTGACCACCCGGGCCGAGACCGGCGCAGCCGCCGCCGTCGACCAACCGATGACCCACCGGCAGGTGATGGAGGCGCTCTCCGGCCTGCTGCTCGGCCTGTTCGTGGCCGTGCTCTCCTCGACCGTCGTCTCCAACGCCCTGCCGCACATCCTCACGGACCTCCACGGCGGCCAGTCCGCCTACACCTGGGTGATCACGGCGGCCCTGCTGACGCTGACCGCCTCGACCCCGATCTGGGGCAAGCTCTCCGACCTGGCCAGCAAGAAGCTGCTGCTCCAGATCGCCCTGCTGATCTACATAGCGACCTCCGCCCTGGCCGGGCTCTCGCAGAACACCGCCGAGCTGATCGCCTGCCGCGCCCTCCAGGGCATCGGCGCCGGCGGTGTCGTCGCGCTCGGCCAGATCTGCCTGGCCGCGATGGTCCCGCCGCGCGAACGCGGGCGCTACAGCGGCTACTTCGGCGCGGTCTTCGCCCTCGCCACCATCGGCGGCCCGCTGATCGGTGGCGTCATCGTGGACACCAACTGGCTGGGCTGGCGCTGGTGCTTCTACGTCGGCATCCCGTTCGCGCTGGCCGCGATCCTGGTGGTGCAGCGCACCCTCAAGCTGCCCGTGGTCAAGCGCCCGGTGAAGATCGACTACCTGGGCGCGGTGACCATCACCGCGGCCGTCAGCCTGCTGATGATCTGGATCACCCTGGCCGGCAAGAACTACGACTGGGTGTCCTGGCAGAGCGCGGCGATGGTCGGCGGCGGCCTGCTGCTGGGCGCGCTGGCCGTCGTGATCGAGCACCGCGCGGCCGAGCCGATCATCCCGCCGTCCCTGTTCAAGCACCGCACCGTCACGCTGGCGGCGATCGCCAGCGTGCTGGTCGGCGTCGGGATGTACGGCGCCACGACCTTCCTCAGCCAGTACTTCCAGCTCGCCCGGGACAAGTCCCCGACGACGGCCGGTCTGATGACCCTGCCGATGATCATCGGCCTGGCGGCCTCCTCCGCCGTGGCCGGGCGGCTGATCACCAAGTACGGCAAGTGGAAGGCGTACCTCGTCACGGGCACCGCGATGCTCGCGATCGGCTTCGCCCTGCTGGGCACCGCCCGGGCCGACACCGACTACGCGCTGCTCTCGCTCTACATGGCGATCACCGGCATCGGCCTCGGCCTGACCAGCCAGAACCTGGTGCTCGCGGTGCAGAACACCGTGCCCCGGCACGAGCTCGGCGCGGCCAGCTCCGTGGTCACCTTCTTCCGCACCATGGGCGGCGCGATGGGCGTCTCCGCGCTCGGCGCGGTGATGACCAACAAGGTCGGCCACTACCTCGCGGAGAACATGGCCGCGGCGCACATCCCGGCCGGGCACGCGGCCTCCGGCGGCGGCATCCCGGACCTCGCGAAGCTGCCCGCCCCGATCGTCCCGCTGGTGACGGACGCCTTCGGGCACGGCGTCGGCACGGTGTTCCTGTGCGCGGCTCCGTTCGCCCTGCTGTCCTTCGTCACCGTGCTGTTCATCCGGGAGACGGTGCTGAAGACCAGCCAGAGCTGACGGCGGAACACGACGAACGGGCCGGGAGTGCTGAGCGCACTCCCGGCCCGTTCGTCGTACCCGGAACTCCGGAACTACGGCGCGGCGATCAGCACCAGGCCGTAGACCACGGCGGCGGCGCAGAGGCCGAAGCAGGCGTACGCGCCGGCCAGCAGGGCGGGCTTGCCGCCGTTGCCGGAGGCGCCCTCGCGGGCGCTCAGCGTGGCCTCGCGGCGCGACAGCGCCAGGATGCCGAGGGCGAAGACGGCGACGACGGCGACGGTGATGCCGAAGCTGAAGCCGGCGGTCTGGGCCAGGGCGGTCCACTTGATGTGCATGGTGAGGGCGTCCTAGCGTTTCTTCAGGCCGCGACGGTGGTCGAGGTGGGGGACGGGGTGTTCGCGGGGCCGGTGGTGGGAGCGAGCTCGACCGGGGTCACCTCGTCCGCGTCGTTGACGTTGTCCGCGCCGACGGGCTGGCGGCGGGAGATCAGCCACATCGCGCCGGAGCCGGCGACCAGCACCACGCCGACCACGACGATGCCCCAGGTGCCCTGACGGGCCAGCAGCGCCGCGCCGCCGGAGACGAGGGCGGCGGCCGGGAGGGTCAGCGCCCAGGTGTAGACCATGCGGCGCACCAGGCTCCAGCGCAGCTCGCCCTTGGGGCCGCCGAGGCCGGCGCCCATGATGCCGCCGGAGCAGACCTGGGTGGTGGAGAGGCCGAAGCCCATGTGCGAGGAGGTCAGGATGACGGTCGCGGCGGCCGACTCGGAGGCGAAGCCCTGCGGGGCCTTGATGTCCGCGAGGCCCTTGCCCATCGAGCGGATGATCCGCCAGCCGCCCATGTAGGTGCCGAGCGCGATCGCGGCGCCGGCCGAGACGATCACCCAGGTGGGGGGCAGGGCGCCGTGCGGCAGGGCGCCGACCGAGACGAGGGTGAGGGTGATGATGCCCATCGTCTTCTGGGCGTCGTTGGTGCCGTGCGCGAGGGAGATCAGCGAGGAGGAGAAGACCTGGCCGGTCTTGAAGCCCTTGGTGACGGTGCCCTCGTCGCTGCGGCGGGTGATCGCGTACGCCAGCTTGGTGGCGCCCCAGGAGGCGAGGCCGGCGACGAACGGGGAGGCGACCGCGGGGATCAGGATCTTGGAGACGACGGTGTCGAAGTTGACGCCGTTCATGCCGACGCCGACGACGGTGGCGCCGATCAGGCCGCCGTACAGGGCGTGCGAGGAGCTGGACGGCAGGCCGCGCAGCCAGGTCAGCAGGTTCCAGAGGATGGCGCCCGCCAGCGCGGCGAAGATGATCTCGGGATGGACGCCGCTCTTCTCGTTGACGATGCCGCCGGAGATGGTGGTGGCGACCTTCACGGACAGGAACGCGCCCGCGAAGTTGAGCACGGCCGCGATGGTGACCGCGACCTTCGGCCGGAGGGCTCCCGTCGCGATGGAGGTGGCCATCGCGTTGGCGGTGTCGTGGAACCCGTTGGTGAAGTCGAAGGCGAGCGCCGTGATGATCACAACGGCTACCAGGAACGAGATGTGTTCCATACCCAAACAATCGTCGTAGTTGTCGCACGGACGTTGGTGTCGTCGCGACCGTAGGTCGAGTTGGTGAACGGAAGGTGAACTGAAGCGGGAATCGTGGTTCTGATGGTGGCGCGGCGATGGCCTGAAGCTTTCGTAGGAGTGAAGTACGGCGTGTCGAGCCCGCCACTGAAGGGGAACGTCCGCTTTCGATCGGGTTTGTTGAGAGTTGTCTCACAGTTCGCACGGAGAATTAACCCCCTGGTCGGGGCGTGCTCTGTTTCCGACCGGTAACCCATGGGAGGATCTGCCGCAACCCGGCGAACACACGGGGGCAGGCAGAGGTTCGGGGCGGGGAGGACCAACCATGGGCGGGGCTGCACAGCGCACGGAGACGGCGGGCGTACGGCCCTGGGTGCGGGCGGCCTTGCGCTGCGGAGCCGCCCTCGCGGCCGCCGCACTCACACTCCCCCTGGCCGCCGGCGCGGCCTGGGCCAGCCCGGACCCGGGCACCACCGGGGTGACCGTCGCCCCCGGGCAGGACCCGCTCGCCGCCACCAAGGCCACCCTCGGCCCGATGCTCGACCGGCTGCACGAGCTCTACCAGGGCGCCGAGGCCGCCACCGAGCAGTACAACGGCTCGGTCGCCAAGGTCGCCGAGCAGCAGACCGCGCTCACCGACCTCCGGGGCAAGCTCGACCGCCAGGAGAAGCAGGTCGACGCCGGCACCGACATCGCCTCGCAGCTGGCCGCCGCCCAGTACCGCAACGGCGCCACCTCCGCCTACGCGGAGCTGCTGCTCTCCAAGGACCCGTACGACGCCGTCACCATCGCCGAACTGCTCAGCGCCGCCAGCCGCTCGCAGTCCGAGTTCCTCGACAAGCTCAAGGGCGACCGCGACGCGCTGGACGGCCTCAAGAAGCAGAGCGAGGAGGCGCTGAAGACCTCCCAGACGCTCGTCGCCCAGCAGGAGGCGGCCAAGACCAAGGCCGCCACCGACCTCGCCGCCGTCGAGCAGATGGTCTCCTCCCTCACCGGCGCCCAGCGCACGGAGCTGGAGCAGTTGGAGAAGGCCCGGGCCGACGAGGCCCAGCTCGCCTTCCTCGCCTCCGGCGCCCTGGGCAAGGGCGAGCGCACCCCCTCCGTCCAGGGGCGCGGGGCCGTCGCCTTCGCCCTGGCCCAGCTGGGCAAGCCGTACCTGTGGGGCGGCACCGGCCCGGACTCGTACGACTGCTCGGGCCTCACCTCGCAGGCCTGGCTGCACGCCGGCCGGGCGATCCCGCGCACCAGCCAGGAGCAGTGGGCGCAGCTCCCGCACGTGCCGCTCAACCAGCTGCGGGCCGGCGACCTCGTCGTCTACTTCAAGGACGCCTCGCACGTCGGGATGTACATCGGCGGCGGGCTCATCGTGCAGGCGCCCCGGCCCGGTGCGTACATCAAGGTCTCGCCGATCGGCTCGATGGCCATCCTCGGCGCCGTGCGGCCCGACCCCGACGGTGCGGCCGACGACGCCGGCGGCTCCTGGAAGGTGCCGGACCTGCCGGCCGGCTGGGACAGCGTCACGCCGATAGCGCCCAGCCCCGTGCCGCAGACGCCGCCCGCCACCCCGGGGACGACCCCGACCGCGCCGGTCACCCCCGCGCCGGGGACGCCCAGCGGCACGCCGTCCGAGCCGGGCACGCCGACCCCGACCCCGACGCCCACCGAGACGACGCCGGGCACCCCGACGCCGACCGGCACCGCGACCCCGGGCACGCCCTCGGGCACCGGCACCACCCCGGCCACCCCGGCACCGGGCGGGACGGGCTCGCCGAGCTCCACCGGGACGGCGGCGTCGACGGGCAGCGCCTCGGCCTCCGCCCCGGGCAGCCCGACGGCGACGCTGCCGCTGGGGAACTGAACCGGTAGGCAAGCGGAAGGGGCCGCCCGGCGATCGCCGGGCGGCCCCTTCGCGTTCTGACCGGGCTGTCAGGCTGTCAGGCCGTCGGGCCGGAGTCCGGGGCGAAGCGGACGACGACGGCCTTGGAGGTCGGGGTGTTGCTGATGTCGGCCGTGGAGTCCAGCGGGACGAGCACGTTGGTCTCCGGGTAGTACGCCGCCGCGCCGCCCCGCGCCACGGGGTAGTGGACGACCCGGAAGTGCGGGGCGCGCCGCTCGACGCCGTCCCGCCACTCGCTCACCAGGTCCACGAACCCGCCCTCGACCAGGCCGAGTTCGGCCGCGTCCGCCGGGTTGACCAGGACGACGCGGCGGCCGCCCTTGATGCCCCGGTAGCGGTCGTCGAGGCCGTAGACCGTGGTGTTGTACTGGTCGTGGGAGCGCAGGGTCTGGAGCAGCAGGCGGCCCGGCGGGACCTCGGGGGCGGTCAGCGGGTTGACCGTGAAGTTGGCCTTGCCGGTGGCGGTCGGGAAGGTACGGGTGTCGCGCGGGCCGTGCGGGAGGGTGAAGCCGCCGGGGCGGCGGACCTTGTCGTTGAAGCCGTCGAATCCGGGCACCACGCGGGCGATCCGCTCGCGCAGGGTGTCGTAGTCGGCGGCGAACTCCTCCCAGGGCACGTCGTCCTGCGGCCCGAGGGCGGCCCGGGCCAGGCGGCAGACGATCGCCGTCTCGGAGAGCAGCCCGGGCGCGGGCGGGCGCAGGCCGCCGCGCGAGGAGTGGACCTGGCCCATCGAGTCCTCGACGGTGACGAACTGGGCGCCGGCGGGGGTCACGTCCCGGTCGGTGCGGCCGAGGGTGGGCAGGACGAGGGCGCGGGCGCCGGTGACCACGTGCGAGCGGTTGAGCTTGGTGGAGACGTGGACGGTCAGCCGGCAGCGGCGCATCGCGGCCTCGGTGACCTCGGTGTCCGGCGTCGCGGCGACGAAGTTGCCGCCCATCGCGAAGAACACCTTCACCCGGCCGTCGCGCATGGCGCGGATGGTGTCCACCGAGTCGAGGCCGTGCTCGCGCGGCGGCTCGAAGCCGAACTCCGCGCCCAGCGCGTCCAGGAAGGCGGCGGAGGGCCGCTCGAAGATTCCCATCGTCCGGTCGCCCTGGACGTTGCTGTGGCCGCGCACCGGGCAGACGCCGGCGCCCGGGCGGCCGATGTTGCCGCGCAGCAGCAGGAAGTTGACCACCTCGCGGATGGTCGGGACGGCGTGCTTGTGCTGGGTGAGGCCCATCGCCCAGCAGACGACGACCTTCTGGGAGGCCAGGACCATCCGGCCCAGCTCCTCGATCTGCTCCCAGGGCAGGCCGGTGGCGGCGAGGACCTCCTCGCGGTCGGTCGCGAGGGCCTGGGCCTCGAACTCCTCGTAGCCGTGGCAGTGTTCGGCGACGAAGGCGCGGTCCACGCCGTCCGCCTCCAGCACGATCCGGTTGAGGGCGCGGAAGAGCGCCAGGTCCCCGCCGAGGCGGATCTGGAGGAACAGGTCGGTCAGCTTGGTGCCGTGGCCGACCAGGCCGCGCGCGTGCTGCGGGTTCTTGAAGCGCTCCAGGCCCGCCTCCGGCAGCGGGTTGACGCTCACGATCGTGGCGCCGGCCCGCTTGGCGCGCTCCAGGGCGGAGAGCATCCGGGGGTGGTTGGTGCCGGGGTTCTGGCCGGCCACGATGATCAGGTCGGCCTGGTAGAGGTCCTTGAGGGAGACGCTGCCCTTGCCGATGCCGATGGTCTCGGTGAGCGCCGAACCGGAGGACTCGTGGCACATGTTGGAGCAGTCCGGCAGGTTGTTGGTGCCGAGCCGGCGGGCGAACAGCTGGTAGGCGAAGGCGGCCTCGTTGCTGGTGCGCCCGGAGGTGTAGAAGGCGGCGCCGTCCGGGGTGTCGAGGGCGCGCAGCTCCTCGGCGATCAGCGCGAAGGCGTCGTCCCAGGAGATCGGCGTGTAGTGGGTCGCGCCCTCGTCGAGCAGCATCGGCTCGGTGAGGCGGCCCTGCTGGCCGAGCCAGTAGCCGGAGCGTCCGGCGAGGTCGGCGATCGGGTGGGCGGCGAAGAAGTCGGCGCGCACCCGGCGTTCGGTGGCCTCCTCGGCGACGGCCTTGGCGCCGTTCTCGCAGAACTCGGCGAGGTGCGGCTTGTCCGGCTCCGGCCAGGCGCAGCCGGGGCAGTCGAAGCCCTTGTGCTGGTTGACCTTGCTGAGCGTCGCGAGGGTGCGTACGGCGCCCATCTGCTCGGTGGCCATCCGCAGGCTGTGGCCGACGGCGGGCAGGCCGGCGGCCGCGTGCTGGGGCGCGGAGACCTCGGGGGCGTCCTGCGCCGGGTCGCTCTGCGGGGCCTGCTTGGCCATGACTGCGCTCCTCGGGCTGTGCCTGCTCGGGCCGCCGCACCGTCGCGGGGCCCGGTGTCCATCCTTCCACCCACGTGGAGGCAGGGGGAGGGGAGGCGCCCGACCTCGGTAGAGTCTGCTCGTCACGAGCGGAAGGGGGAGGGGCACGTGCGGGTCGGAGACGTCCTCGACGGTCGGTACGAGCTGCTGGAGAAGCTCGGACAGGGCGGCTTCGGGGTGGTGTGGAAGGCGCAGGACACCCGGATGCAGCGGCCGGTGGCCGTCAAGGTCATCGGGCACCACGGCGGCGACCAGGCGAAGGCCGCGCTGCGGTTCGTCCGGGAGGCGTGTGCGGCGGGCAACCTGTCGCACCCGCACATCGTCACCGTGCACGACCTCGGGCAGAGCGAGGTCGGTGGCGAGCAGGTGACCTTCCTGGTCATGGAGATGCTGATCGGGCGCACCCTGACGCAGGTGCTGCGCGAGGGGGTGCCCGGGCCCGCGCAGAGCCTGCGCTGGGGGCGGCAGATCTGCGGGGCGCTGGCGGCGGCGCACGACGCCGGGATGGTGCACCGGGACATCAAGCCGGACAACATCATGATCACCGACTCGGGCCGGCTCAAGGTGCTGGACTTCGGCATCGCACAGCTCGACACGGGCATGGGCGGGCTGACCACCACCGGGACGATCGTCGGCAGCCCCGCGTACATGGCGCCCGAGCGGTGGACCGGCGGGCGGGTGGACGGGCGGGCGGACCTGTACGCGCTCGGCTGCGTGCTCGTCGAACTCTTCACCGGGGCACGGCCGTTCGGCGGGGACTCCACGCCGGTGCTGATGTACCAGCACCTCAACGAGCCGCCGCCGGTGCTGGACCCGGCGCAGTTCGGGCTGCCGCCGCAGGTGGCCGCGCTGGTCACCGACCTGCTGGCCAAGGACCCGGAGCAGCGGCCGGAGGACGCCCGGACCGTCGAGCGGCGGCTGGCGGAGCTGGCCGAGCGGCGCGGTGAGGGGGCGGCGGCGACCGTACGGGAGGAGCCGGGCGCGGCGGTCGTTCAGGCTCCGCCGGTGGTTCAGGCCGCGCCGGTGGTTCAGGCGCCGCCGATGCCCGCCGCGCCGCCGCCCGCCCCGGCGCAGCCGCCGGGGGTGCCCGGGGTGCCCGGCGCTCCTGGGGTGCCCACGCCCTCGCAGGTGCTGTCCCCGCTGACCACGCCGCCCGTGGTCGCCGTCGCGGCCTCCGACGCCGTACGGGCCTCGCTGCACGAGCGGCGCTCGGCCGCGTACCGGGCCGCGACGGCGGGCGAGTCGGCGATCCAGCTCCAGGCGATCGCGCAGGAGTGCGTGGCCGCGCTCGGGGCCGCCGACCGGGACACCCTGTGCACCTGGCGGGACTTCTCCTGGTACCTCAGCCGGGCGGGGGACCTCGACGGCGCGATCCGGCTGCTGCTCACCGTCGTGGAGGACATGCGGACGGCCTTCGGCCCGGCCGACCCCGACACCGTCAGCGCCCGCTACCACCTGGCCTGGTGCGTCGGGGAGGGCGGCGCCGAGGTCACCGCGATCCGGCTGCTGTCCGAGCTGCTGCCCGACCTGCACGTGGCCGGCGGCCCGCAGGACGAGCGGGTGCTCAAGACCCGGCACGACATCGCCGTGCGCCAGGCCAACCGGGGCGACCTCAACGGGGCCGTCGCCGGGCTGCGGGCGCTGCTGCCGGACCTCACGCAGACGCTCGGCGAGCGCCACCCCAGCACCGTCCAGGCCTGGCAGGACCTGATGTCCTTCCAGCAGCGGCTGGCCGTCAGCGGCACCAAGCGCCGCAACCGGCCGCCGAAGATGAGCCGGGGGGAGGCGCTGCTGCTGGTGCGCCGCCTGCGGGTGTGGAGCTTCGTCAACGACCGGGACGCGGCGCTGGCGGTGCAGGCGCTGGAGCGCGGGATCGGGCTCAAGGGCGTCGCCGGTGTGGTGTTCGACGCGCCGGACCACGTCTCGGACGAGGACCTGGTGGAGGAGATCTTCGGCCCGTAGGCCACCGGGCACTGCTCGCACTGCTCGCGCCGCTCATGCGGCCAGCACCGCCGCCGGGAGCGCCGCCAGGGCCCGCAGCAGGGCCCGGGCGGCGGCGTCGTTCTGGCGGAAGCCCGGGGAGTTCGTCCGGGGCCGGGCGAAGGCGGCGGCCGAGCGCAGGCTGGTGTGCGGGCCGAGGGCGGTGCGGCGCGGGTGCGGTTCGCCGCCGAGGGAGGGGTCGCGCAGGCGGCCGTCCTCGGGGGTGATGGTGACCAGCCCGGAGCGGTGGGTGTACTCCTCGTCGGCGACTACCTCCTCCACCACCCGTCCGGCGCGGTGGAGTTCGCGCAGCAGCGGGTCCCCGGTGCGGCTCAGCGCGTGTTTGGGCAGGTACGCCTCGATCAGCGCGGTGGCGGTGACGGCGTGGCCCGGCACGGTGGTGCCGGAGGCCCGCCAGGTGCCGGTGGCCTCGTCCCGGTGGATGCGGACGTTCGCGCCGAGGAACCCCACCACCCCGGCCTCGGAGAGCGCGAGCAGCTGGCGCAGCCGGAAGCCGGGCGGGCCGGAGGCGAGGAAGCTGAAGTAGCCGAAGAACCACTCGTCGGCCTCCTCGGCGATCGAGCGGGCGGTGAGCCGGCCGCTCGCCAGCACCCGGGGGAGCTGGCCGAAGATCGACAGCAGGGCGAGGAAGGCGCCGAGGTCGGCGCTGTGGGCGGGGTCGGCGCGGCGGTCGGCGTCCTCGGTGACGTACGCGCGCAGGTGGGCCTGGAGCTGCTCGTCGGTGGCGAGTTCGAGGCCGGCCAGCGGGTGGTCGAGGCGCTCGAAGTCGATCCGGTCGGCCGGGTCGGGGACGGCCTCGGCCTCCAGGGCGGCGCGCTCGGGGGTGTACCAGCCGTGGGCGTCGAAGCGGGCGAGGAACTCCGTCCAGGGCAGGGCGGTGCGCTCCGGGTGGGCGTGGAACAGCTCGTGGTAGTGCCCGAAGGCGATCTCCTGGGCCATCAACGGCCAGAAGTCGCGCCGCAGTTCGAGCGGGCCATCGCCCGCGAGGGCGCCGTCCACGGCGGCCGCGTCGAAGTAGCGGGGGAGCGGGGCGGGCGGGCCCTGGAGGCGGTAGCCGGTCTTGGAGTGGTACGGCACGCCGCGCCGGGAGCCGAGGTGCAGCACCGGTTCGCGGCCCGAGGGCAGGTAGCGCAGGGCCGGGCCCTCGCCGACGGGCTCGAAGCGGCCGCCACGGCCCTCGGTGAGCAGGGAGATCAGGTCGACGGCGGCCAGGCCCAGGCCGCGCACCACCACCTGCTCGCCGGGGGTGAGGGCCGCCAACTCCCGTGCCACGTCGGCGGAGTAGGCGGGCGGGAGGTGGAAGCGGCCGTGCCGGGCGGCGAACTCGGCGTCGGCCGCGTGGCGCGGGTGCGGCGCGGAGTCGAGGTGGCCGAGGGTGAGGGCGACGTGGTCGGCGGTGAGCGTGGTGCCGTCGTCGAGGAGGACGCGCTGGGGGCCGTCGGCCGGTCCGTCGATCCGGTGGGCCCGGGTGCGGTGGAGGGTCACGGTGATGTGCGGGGGCAGGTCGGCGACGGCGCGGCGGAACGTCCAGTCCAGGTAGGCGCTCTGGGCGCGGCGGGTGGGGAAGTCGGTGGGTGCGAGGGCGTGCAGCTCGGCCCGTACGGCCGGGTCGGCGACCTCCCGGTAGGGGGCGAACTCCCGCTGGGCGCGGGCCCATTCGGCGAGGGAGGGGCCGGGGCGGACGGGGCCCTCGATGGTGGAGCGCTCGTCGGTGAACATGGTGACGTCCTCGGCCATCGAGTTCATCCGCAGCAGCGGGGACTGGTCGGCGCGCCAGATCCGGCCGGCGCCGGGCGGGTACGGGTCGACGAGGTGGATCTCCAACGGTCGCTCGGAGGGCAGGAGTTCGGCGGCGTTGGCGGCGATCCGCTCCAGCAGCCCGGTGCCGCGCGGCCCGGCGCCCACGATCACGAGGACGCTCATGCCTTGACCGCCGCCCGACGGAAGGCGGCGCGGGCGCGCTGCAGCGGAGTGGGCGGGAGGCCGTCGCGGGTGGCGCCCTTGGCGAAGTGCCGCTCCACGTAGTACTGGCCGACGGACAGCACGGTGGTGACCACCAGGTACCAGATGGTGGCGACCATCAGCATCGGGATGACCCGGTAGGACTGCAGGTAGACCAGCTGCACCGAGTAGAGCAGGTCGGAGACGGCCAGCACGCTGACGATGCTGGTGCCCTTGAGCGCGCCGATCAGCATGTTCCCGGCCGTCGGCACGATCGAGCGCATCGCCTGCGGCACCACGATCCGCCGCAGCACCCGCCACCGGCCGAGCCCGAGCGCGGCGGCCGCCTCCAGCTGGCCCCGGTCCACGGAGAGGATGCCGCCGCGGATCACCTTGGCCGCGTAGGCCGTCTCCAGCAGGGTCAGGCCGATGACGGCGGTCAGGGTGGGCCCGATCAGGTTGACGGTCTTCACGGTGACGAATTCGGGCCCGAAGGGGATGCCCAGGCCGAGGGTCGGGTAGAGCGCGCCGATGTTGAAGAAGAACAGCAGCTGCACCAGCGGCGGGGTGGAGCGGAAGATCCAGATGTAGCCCCAGCTCAGCGTGCGCAGCACGGGGTTGTCGGACAGCCGCATGGTGGCGAGGACGGTGCCGAGGACGAAGCCCAGGGCGAGGGTGACGAAGGTCAGCCACAGGGTCAGGGTGAGGCCGTTGAGGACGGACCGGGCGGTGAACCACTCGGCGACGACGCTCCACTGGAAGGCGTCGTTGCGGACCAGCGAGCCGACCGCCATCACGGCGAGCAGCAGCGCGACGGCAGCGGCGGCCCACTGGCCGGGCTTGCGGCGGGCGACGATGCGGGCCTCGGCGTTCTCGTCGTGTGCGGGATCGTCGCGTGCGGGATCGTCGTGGACGGGGGAGGGCTTGTCGAGTACGGGCTGCACGGGCAGGACGTCCGGCGGGGTGGCCATGGCTTCGGCTCCAGGCGGGGAGTGCGGGCGGGGCGTGGGTACGGGCGGTCGTCACGTACGGGCCTGCGCCGGGCCGGCGTCCCTCAACGCGGCCGGGCACGGTGGTGCTGCACTCCGCGTCGATCGTACGCATGTGCGTCTCGCGGCTGTCAAGGGTGGCGAGGGGTCCCGGAGGGCCGGTGGGCGGGCGTCTCGGAAGTGACAGGAGATCGCAACAGTGCGGCAATGATGGACGGTTGACGGGGCACTCGGACGACTGTTCACTTGTGGCCATGAACGCCGCGCAGCCCCTGGTCACCCGCGACCACATCGACTTCGGTCGGGTGTGGTCCGCGGCGTGTCGCGGCTGACCCGGCGGCGGGCCGCCCGTCCGGCCTGATCTTCCCCGGGGAGCCTCCCTCGGTCTTCCCCGTCGCGGGCCGGTGTCGTCCGGCCGCCGCCTCTTTCGACTGACGCATCGTCAGTTCTTCTCCCCCGTCCGAGACTTCGCGCTGCGCTCCGGCAGTCCGCCCCGTCCCGTACCGGTCCTCGTCACGTCCCCGCCCACCCGCGAGCACGCTCCCGCCTGCCCGGCGCCACCGGCCGCCCCGCCGCGGCCCCCTCCGGCCTGCCCACCCGCGGCCGGCGGCTCCACCCCGCCCCGAAAGGTCCCGTCATGCCCGTCGAAGTCCTCGGCCGCGCCGCCGCCCCCGGCGAGGGCCCGCAGGAGGAGCCGCGCGCCCCGGAGTTCCGCCGGGCCGCCGTGGAGGACCCGCTGGTCGAGCCGCTGCTGCGCGAGCTCGCCGAGGAGTACGTGAGCCGCTACGGGCCCCAGGGCGGCGAGGAGATGACCCGCTACCCGGCGGAGCTGTTCACCGAGGCCCACGGCGGGGTGCTGCTGCTCCTGCTGGAGGACGGCGAGCCCGTCGCCGGAGGCGCGTACAAGCGCTACGACGACCGCACCGCCGAGGTGAAGCGCATGTGGACGCACTCGGCGCACCGCCGCCGGGGCCTCGCCCGCCGGGTGCTGGCCGAGCTGGAGCGCACCGCCCTCGCCGCCGGCTACGACCGGATCTACCTCACCACCGGGCCCCTCCAGCCCGAGGCCCGCGGCCTCTATCTGGCCACCGGCTACACCCCGCTGTTCGACGTCACCGCCGATCCGCTGACCATCGGCCCGCTGCCCTTCGAGAAGCAGCTGGCCCCGGCGGTTCCCGCCCCGAAAGGCCGTCCGTGAAGCGCACCACCGCCCGCCGCCTGCCCGTCCTCGCCTTCGCCGCGCTGCCCGTCCTGGGCCTCACCGGCTGCGGCTCGGACCCGAAGATCGTGGGCGCCACCGGGGCGAGCGCGCCCGCCGTCACCGCCACCGAGGACGTCGTCTCCGGGGTCGCGAAGTCGGAGGCCGCCGCCGGCCTGCTGCCCGAGGAGGTCCGCAAGGCCGGCACGGTGAAGTTCGGCTCCGCCTTCGGCGCCCCGCCCGGGGCCTACTACCCGGACCCGGCCACCAAGAAGGCCGCCGGCATCGACATCGACTTCTCGGACGCCGTCGCCAAGGTCCTCGGCCTGACGGTGCAGCGCGAGGAGGCCGCCTTCGAGACCATCCTCCCGGCTCTGGGCAGCGGCAAGTACGACGTCGGCACCGGCAACTTCGGGGTCACCACGGCCCGGCTCAAGACCATCGACTTCGTCACCTACATCGACGACGGCCAGGGCTTCGCGGTCAAGAAGGGCGACACCGCGCTCCAACCGGTCACCGACCTGGTGCAGCTGTGCGGCCTGACCATCGGCACCGGCGCCGGCACCACCTTCGAGAGCACCCTCAACAGCAAGAAGGGCGTCTGCGCGGACGCGGGCAAGAAGCCGTACGACGTCCGGGCGTTCAGCGAGAACGGCGCGCTGCTCACCGCCGTCCAGCAGGGCAGGGTGGACGTCCAGATGTCCACCATCAACGGCCTGCGCTACCAGGCCGCGAGCGAGGCCGCCGGGGTCCGGTTCCTCAGCGAGTTCCACCGGCTGGACGTCGGCTTCGCCTTCGCGAAGGGCTCCAAGCTCACCCCGGCCTTCCAGGCGGCGGTCAACCAGCTGATCAAGGACGGGACGTACGACCGGATCCTCAAGAAGTGGGGCGTCACGGACTCCGCCATCAAGGAGTCGCAGATCAGCCCGCCCGAACACCCGTGATCCGCCAGGCCGTTGAAGGAGCCCCGAAGGAGCCCCGATGACCGTCACCACCGACACCGCCGCCTCCGCCGCCCGCCCCAGACCCGCCCGCGGCCGGAGCCGCAGCGCCCCGGCCGTCCACAGGCTCGACTCGCCGGAGGAACTGGAGGAGCTGGAGGGACTCAGGACCGTCCCCGCCCGCCACCCCTGGCGCTGGGCCGCCGGGGCCCTCGCGATCGTGCTGCTGCTCCAGTTCGGCCACGGCCTGGCCACCAACCCCGGCTGGGACTGGCCGACCTTCCGCTCCTACTTCACCGCCGACGTGATCGTCACCTCCGTCGGCCGCACCCTCGAACTCACTGCTTACGGAACCCTGTTGGGCTTCGTCCTCGGCGCCGGGGTGGCCGCCCTGCGGCTGTCCCGCAGCGTGATCCTGCAGACCATCGCCTGGGCGTACGTCTGGGTGTTCCGCTCGATCCCGCTGATCGTGCAGCTGGTGTTCTGGTTCAACCTCTCCTACCTGTACAAGAGCTTCGGCTTCGGCATCCCCTTCGGCCCGACCTTCGGCGACTTCAGGACCGTGGACGTGCTCAGCGCCCTGGGCGCCGCCGTGCTCGGGCTCGGCCTGCACCAGGCCGCGTTCGCCGCCGAGATCATCCGCGGCGGCGTCCTCGGCGTGGACCCCGGCCAGCGCGAGGCGGCCGCCGCCCTCGGCATCCCGCGCGGGCGCCAGGCCTGGCGGATCGTGCTGCCGCAGGCCATGCGCGGCATCCTGCCGGCCGCCGCCAACGAGGTGATCTCGCTGCTCAAGGGCACCTCGGTGGTCTACGTGATGGCGATCGGCGAACTCTTCTACCAGGCGCAGGTGGTGTACGGCCGCACGGGCCGGGTGGTGCCGCTGCTGATGGTCGCCACCGTCTGGTACGTGGTGCTGACCACCGTGCTGTCCGTCGGCCAGTACTACGTCGAGCGGTACTTCGCCCGGGGCTCCGAGCGCACCCCGCCGCCCACCCCCTGGCAGCGCCTGCGCGCCTTCGCCCGGAGCCTGCCCGACACCGCCCGCACCGCCCGTACGGCCCGCACCGATGGAGGACGACCGTGACCACGCTGACCAAGGCCGAGGCCGCGGCGCCCCCGATGGTGCGGGTGCGCGGGCTGCACAAGAGCTACGGCGACCTGGAGGTGCTGCGCGGCGTCGACCTCGACGTCCCGGCCGGCTCGGTGACGGTGGTGCTGGGCCCGTCCGGCTCCGGCAAGTCGACCCTGCTGCGCGCCATCAACCACCTGGAGAAGCTCGACCGGGGCTACGTCGCCATCGACGGCGAGCTGATCGGCTACCGCCGCGTCGGCGACCGGCTGCACGAGCTCAAGGAGCGCGAGGTGCTGCGCCAGCGCACCGGCATCGGCTTCGTGTTCCAGAACTTCAACCTGTTCCCGCACCTCACGGTGCTGGAGAACATCGTCGAGGCGCCCGTCGCCGCGCTGCGCCGGCCCAGGGCCGAGGCCAGGGGCGCGGCGCTGGCCCTGCTGGAGCGGGTCGGGCTGGCCGACAAGGCCTCCGCCTACCCCCGGCAGCTCTCCGGCGGCCAGCAGCAGCGGGTGGCGATCGCCCGGGCGCTGGCCCTGGAGCCCAAGGTGCTGCTGTTCGACGAGCCGACCTCCGCGCTCGACCCGGAGCTGGTCGGCGAGGTCCTCGACGTGATCAAGGACCTCGCGCGCAGCGGCACCACGATGATCGTCGTCACCCACGAGATCGGCTTCGCCCGCGAGGTGGCCGACACCGTGGTGTTCATGGACGGCGGCGCGGTCGTCGAGCAGGGCCCGCCCGCCGAGGTGCTGGACCGCCCGCAGCAGGAGCGCACCCGGGCCTTCCTGGCCAAGGTCCTCTGACTCCCCTTCTTCCCGTACGACCCGATCAACCCCCTTTCACCGAGCAGGAGTTCCGCCGTGTCCGTACCCCGTCGCGCCCTCGTGACCGCCGCCGCCGCATCCGTCGCCGCCCTCACCCTGGCCGCCTGCGGCAGCGGGGCCACGGGCGCCTCGGCGGACCTCGCCCCCGCCAAGGGCTCCGTCGCGCCCAACGGCGTCACGGTGAACCTCTCGCCGAACCAGAACCGGGTGACCACGCCCAAAGTGGACGCGATCGCTGCGCTGGTTCCGGAGGAGATCAGGAAGAGAGGCACGCTGACGGTCGTCGACTCCCTCGGCACGACGCCGCCGCTGGACTTCTACGCCAACGACGACAAGACGATCATCGGCGTGGAGCCCGACCTCGCCACGCTGATCGGCAACGTGCTCGGCCTCAAGGTCGAGTTCACCCCGGTGTCCTGGGAGAACATCTTCGTCGGCCTGGACAGCGGCAAGTACGACGTCGGCATCTCCAACATCACCGTCACCGAGGCCCGCAAGGAGAAGTACGACTTCTCCACCTACCGGCTGGACATCCTCGGCTTCGAGGCCAAGAAGGGCAGCGGCCTCAAGGTCACCGGCGCCGCCGACCTGGCCGGAAAGTCCGTCGGCGTCAGCTCCGGCACCAACCAGGAGAAGCTGCTGATCGCCTGGAGCGAGGAGAACACCAAGGCCGGCCGCAAGCCGATCGACATCAAGTACTTCCAGGGCACCGAGTTCTACCTCGCGCTCTCCTCCGGCCGCATCGACGCCTACGTCGGCCCCAACCCCAACCTCGCCTTCCACGTCGCGCAGACCGGCGAGAGCGAGATCGTCGGGACGTACTCCGGCGGCGGCGCCGACGTCCAGGGCAAGATCGCGACCACCACCAAGAAGGACAACGGGCTCAACCAGGCCCTCAACCAGGCACTCAACGAGGTGATCAAGAACGGCGCCTACGGCCAGGTGCTCAAGCGCTGGGGCCTGGACAACGAGGCCGTGCCCACCTCCGAGATCAACCCGCCCGGCCTTCCCAAGGTGAACCCGTAAGATCGCGAGACCCGTTCACCCGTTCGTCCCCGACCGCCGCTATGGTGGCCCGACTCCGGCGAACGCCGGGCGGGGACGGGCGGGTTGGGGGCGTACATGCGGCAGGGGGACCTGCTCGACGGCCGGTACCGGCTGGCGGAACAGCTGGGCAAGGGCGGCTTCGGCGTCGTCTGGAAGGCGGTCGACACCGTGCTCGACCGCGAGGTCGCGGTGAAGCTGCTGCGCGCCGAGCACGCCACCGACCAGGATTCCGTGCAGCGGTTCGTCCGCGAGGCCAAGGCGGCCGGCGGGCTGAACGACCGGCACATCGTCACCGTGCACGACTACGGCCGGATCCTCGACGGCGAGGGCGAGATCCACTACCTGGTGATGGAACTCGTCCAGGGCCGGGCGCTGTCCGCCGTCCTCAAGGAGGAGCGGCCCGAGCACGCGCTCGCGCTCAAGTGGATGGGCCACGTCTGCAAGGCGCTGGACGCGGCGCACCGCAAGGGCGTCGTCCACCGCGACATCAAGCCCGAGAACGTCATGATCGGCGCGGACCAGCGCGCCAAGGTGGTGGACTTCGGCATCGCCCGGCTGCTCAGCCAGTCCGGCGCCGGCCTCACCTCCGCCGGTGTCGTCGTCGGCACCGTGCCCTACCTGGCCCCCGAGTGCTGGGGCGACGGCGTCGTCGACGGCCGCGCCGACCTCTACGCGCTCGGCGTCATGCTGTACGAGGTGTGCGCCGGCCGCCGCCCGCTCCGCGCCGACACCCCGATGGGGTACATGACCAAGCACGCCACCGAGATCCCGCCCCGGCTGCGCAGCCTCGACCCGGCCCTCGCCGACCTCGTCGCCGAACTGCTCGCCAAGGACCCGGACGACCGGCCCGCCACCGCCGCCGAGGTCCGCGCCCGGCTGCGCGGGATCCGGCCCGGGATGCTGAGCCCGGACGACCCCAGCCCCGAGCAGCTGCGCCGCCGCGCCGACCAGGCCTGGCGCCACGGCGAGGAGGGCGCCCACGGCAAGGCCGTCGAGATGCTCACCGCGCTGCTGCCCGACCTCGCCCGGATCTGCGGCCCCGCCGACCCGCGCACCCTGCGCACCTGCCACGACCTGGCCCTGTGGCTGGCCCGCGACGGCCGCCCGGGCGCGGCGGTGGCGCTGCTGCGCGAGCTGCTGCCCGGCCTCGCCGCCGAGCCCGCCGCCCGCGCCGACGTCGAGCGCGACCTGCGGCACTGGCAGGCGGTGGCGGAGCGCGAGGGCGGGGGAGAGGCGCTAGGGACGGACCTGGCGGGCCTGCTCGGAGGCGGCGCGCAGGGCCGCTGAGGCGCCCTCGGCGATCGGGTCTCCGTGCCCGAACACGGCCGTCTCCACCGGCAGCGCCGCCAGCCGGTGGAAGGACTCCAGGGCCAGCGCCGGATCGGTGTGGAACACCCCCGGCCGGGTGGTCCCGCCGACGTTGCTCGCGATGTCCCCGGTGAACAGCACGCCCGGGCCCGGCAGGTGCAGCGCGATGCTCCCCTCGGTGTGCCCGGGCACGTGCAGCACCACCGCGCCGCCGCCGATGTCCAGCACGTCGCCCTCGCCGACCTCCCGGTGCACGGGGCAGGGCTCGGCGGGCGGTATCGGCGGCAGCCCGTCCCACAGCTCCTGCTCGAACGGGCTCAGCACGGGCGGGACGGGCGGCTGCTCGCGGCGGATCACCGGGGCGTCCAGGCGGTGCGCGACCACCTCGGCGCACCAGCGGCGGGCGAGTTCGGCGGCCGATCCGGTGTGGTCCTCGTGGTGGTGGGTGAGGACGATGCGCCGCAGCGCGGCCGGGTCGAGCCCGATCTCGCGCACGGCCCGTTCGACGTCCTGGGCCGATCCGGCGATGCCGGTGTCGACCAGGGTGAGGCCGTGGGGGTCGCGCCACAGGTAGGCGGCGCCGAACTCCAGCATGATCATGTGCAACTCGTCGCGTACCCGGATGATCTCCATGGCTCGGAATCCTGGGCCCTCGGGCCCGGCCGCGCCCGCCCGTTCGCCCACGGCGCAGCCCCGCGGGAGCCGGGGGCGGGAGCGGGTACGGGCGCGGGGCGGGCGCGGGGCGGGCGCGGTCAATCGTGCGGGCGCCCGATCCGACCCGGGCCGCGCCCCGCCGGGTTGGGAGGATTTCGCCCATCGGGACGCCCTGGCCCGGCGCCCGGGCCGTTGATATACCTCGTCACCGGACTCCGGAGCGGTGCCCTCGCCGCCCCGGTGAGCTGCGACGAAAGGCTGGTGACGGATCGATGAAGCTCCTGCGCGTCGGACCGAGGGGTGCCGAGCGCCCGGTCCTGCTGGGCCAGGACGGCACCGCGTACGACCTCTCGGGGCGGACCCGCGACCTCGACGGGGAGTTCCTCTCCGGGCTCGACACCGCCGCCCTGGCCCGGGAGGCGGCCTCCGGCGCCCTGCCGGTGGTCGACCTGGACGGCCTGCGGGTGGGCGCTCCGGTGGCCCGCCCGGGCAAGGTGGTCGGCATCGGGCTCAACTACCGCGACCACGCGGCGGAGGCGGGGGCGGCGATCCCGTCCGAGCCGGTGGTCTTCCTCAAGCCGTCCAACACCGTGGTCGGCCCGTACGACGAGGTGCTGGTGCCGCGCGGCGGCGAGAAGACGGACTACGAGGCCGAGTTGGCGATCGTGATCGGCCGCACCGGCCGGTACCTGGAGTCGCACGCCGAGGCGGCCGGGGTGATCGCCGGGTACACGATCGCCAACGACGTCACCGAGCGGGCCTTCCAGTTCGAGCGCGGCGGCCAGTGGGACAAGGGCAAGTCGGCGGAGACCTTCACCCCGCTCGGCCCCTGGCTGGTCACCGCCGACGAGGTGCCCGACCCGCAGGCGCTGACCCTGCGGCTGTGGGTCAACGGCGAGCAGCGCCAGCACGGCAGCACCTCGGAGATGATCTTCCCGGTGCTCGAACTCGTCCGCTACGTCAGCCGGTTCACGGTGCTGGACCCGGGCGACGTGATCATCACCGGCACCCCGGCCGGCGTGACCCTGGGCCGCCCGGGCACGCCGTTCCTCGCCCCGGGGGACGTCGTCGAGATCGAGGTCGACGGCCTCGGCCGCCAGCGCCAGGTGCTCGGCAAGGCGTGACGCCCTGAGCGGCCCCGACCCTTGGCACGGGGGTCGGGAGCCGGGAGCCGGGAGCCGGGAGCGGGGCAGCGTCACCGTACGGACAGCACCTCGCGCAGCCTCGCCGCGCGCGGCGCGTCCGGGCCCTCCAGGGTGAGCAGCAGCGTCAGCACGTCCGCCGTCTGCGGGTCGTGCAGCGCCGTCGCCGCCGCCATCGCCGTGAACTGGTCCACCAGCCAGTCGCGCAGCTCCGCCACCGGCAGCGCGCGCCCCTCGTCCAGCCAGGTCAGCGAGGCCCCCTCGACCACCGCGATCCAGGAGCGCACCAGCAGCGTGAGGCGCGGACCGGCCTCCCGCACGCCCAGGTGCCGCAGCGTGCGCCGTAGCGCCGCGCGCCGGACGTCGTCGACGATCGCCGTGGTGCGGGCCGTCTCCACCACCGAACCGCCGCGCAGCAGCGCCGAGTAGCCCGCGTCGTGCTCGGCGACGAACGCGAAGTAGCCGTCCAGCACCGCCGCCAGCTGCTGGGAGGGCGTGCCGGCCACCGGCACCGCGAAGCGGCTGGTCAGCTCGTCCGCCGCGGAGCGCAGCGCCGCCTCGTACAACTGCTGCTTGCCGCCCGCGAAGTAGCGGTAGACCAGCGGGCGGGAGGCGCCGGCCGCCTCTGCCACGTCGTCGAGGCTCACCTCCTCGGGCGCCCTGGAGGCGAACAGCTCCAGGGCGACGGCGATCAGCTGTTCGCGCCGCTGCTGCACCGGCAGCCGCCGGTAGCCGGAGCGTCGCGGTCGCGGCTCGGACGCGGTCGGGGCGGGCGGGGTGGTCGGGGCGGGGATCGGGCCGTCTGCCGTGGTGGGGCGGGCTTCCATGCCGGTCAGCGTAATGGGCAACGGGCCGATCCGGTCCTGTCTCCACAGGGTTGTTTCCGAACGGACGTCCGTGCGCGGCGGGCCTGCGGGAACGCTCACCGATCGTGATCGCCGAGGTCTTGCAATCGCCCGGTGCCACGCGATGATGTCCGGATGGCTGAAGAACTGATCACCACCGACGGCACCACCCCGCGCCGCCTCGCCGACGAGTACGTTCGCGAACTGGCCGAGCTCAACCCGCTGATCGCGGTCTACCTCGGCCTCAACCCCGAGAGCGACGCGCTGCCCGACCTCTCCCCGGCCGGCGCCGAGGCCCTCGCCGACCTGGCCCGCCGCACCCTGGCCCGCCTGGACGAGGCCGAGCGCGCCACCGCCGAGGGCGAGGACGCGGACGCGGAGCGCCGCTGCGCCCGGCTGCTGCGCGAGCGCCTCCTCGCCGAACTCGCCGTCCACGACGCGGGGGAGAGCTACCGCTCGCTGCGCAACCTGGGCTCACCGGTGCACGACCTGCGGGAGTCCTTCACCCTGATGGCCACCGGCACCGACGCCGAGTGGGGGGTCGTCGGCCGCCGCCTGGCCCGCGTCCCGCTGGCGCTGGAGCAGTACCGCCAGACCCTCGCCGAGGGCGTGGAGCGCGGCCTGCTCTCCGGCCCGCGCCAGGTGTCCACCGTCATCGGCCAGTTCGGCGAGTGGCTCTCGGGCGACGTCCCCGGCGGATGGTTCGGCGCCTTCGTCCAGGAGGCCCCCGAGTCGCTGCGCGGTGAGCTGGCCGCCCACGCCGTGGGCGCCGCCGAGGCGCTGGCCGGGCTGCGCGACTGGCTGAGCGAGGTGTACGGCCCGGCCGTCGCCGGCACCCCGGACCCGGTGGGCCGCGAGCGATACGGCCGCTTCGTCCGCTTCTGGACGGGCTCCGACCTGGACCTCGACGAGGCCTACGCCTGGGCCTGGGGCGAGTTCCACGACCTGCGCGCCCAGATGGAGACCGAGGCCGAGAAGGTCCTGCCCGGCCAGGGCCCGATGGCCGCCATGAAGTGGCTGGAGACGGACGGCCCGGCCGTCGAGGGCTCCGAGGCCGCCCGCGAGTACCTCCAGGGCCTGATGGACCAGGCCGTCCGGGACCTCCAGGGCACCCACTTCGACCTGGCCGAGCCCATCACCCGCGTCGAGTCCCGCCTGGCCCCGGCCGGCAGCGCCGCCGCGCCGTACTACACCCCGCCGTCGCTGGACTTCAGCCGCCCCGGCCGCACCTGGCTGCCGGTGCTCGGCGGGGACCGCTTCCCCGTCTGGGACCTCGTCTCGACCTGGTACCACGAGGGCGTCCCCGGCCACCACCTCCAGCTCGCGCAGTGGGTGTACGTCTCCGACCGGCTCTCGACGTACCAGTCGAGCCTCGGCGGCGTCAGCGCCAACATGGAGGGCTGGGCGCTGTACGCCGAGCGCCTGATGGACGAGCTGGGCTACCTCACCGACCCGGGCCACCGCCTCGGCTACCTCAACGCCCAGATGATGCGCGCGCTGCGGGTCATCGTCGACATCGGCATGCACGTCGGCCTGTCCTTCCCCGCCGACTCCCCGTACCGCCCGGGCGAGCCCGTCACCCCCGAGCACGCCCGGGAGTTCTTCGGCCTCTACTGCGGCCTGTCGGCCGAGTTCCTGGACAGCGAGCTGGTCCGCTACCTCGGCCTGCCGGGCCAGGCGATCGGCTACAAGCTGGGCGAGCGCGCCTGGCTGACCGGCCGGGCGGCGGCGAGGGCCGCGCACGAGGCGCGCGGCGAGGAGTTCGACCTCAAGGCCTGGCACATGGCGGCGCTCTCGCAGGGCTCGCTCGGCCTGGACGACCTGGTCGCGGAGCTGTCCGCGCTCTGACCCCGTTCACCGAGGCACCGCCGACCAGGCCCCCGAGGCTCCGACCGGAGTCCCAAGGGGCCTGGTCCTTTTGTCCCATCCTGAGCGATTTGGCCAGGTTTTTCCTTGCGATCGGCCCGCTGCGGAGTTCGACTGGAAGACGACTGCGTGACCTCTCCGAACCACTCCGGAAGGCTCGACCAGTGTCTTCACAACCAGCCACCGGTCATGAGCAGGCGGACAGCCGCCGCTGGTGGGCACTGGCGGTCATCGCCATCGCCCAGCTCATGATCGTCCTCGACATCACCATCGTGAACATCGCCCTGCCGTCCGCCCAGCGGGACCTCGGCATCTCCGACGCCAACCGGCAATGGGTGATCACGGCCTACACCCTCGCCTTCGGCGGCCTGCTGCTCCTCGGCGGACGCCTGGGCGACCTCTTCGGCCGCAAGCGCGTCTTCACCATCGGCCTGCTCGGCTTCGCCCTCGCCTCCGCCATCGGCGGCGCGGCGGCCAGCCCCGCCATGCTCTTCGGCGCCCGCGCCCTCCAGGGCGGCTTCGGCGCCCTGCTCGCCCCCTCCGCGCTGGGGCTGCTCTCCACCACCTTCACCAACCCGAAGGAACGCAGTACGGCCTTCGGCATCTTCGGCGCCATCGCGGGCGGCGGCGCCGCCATCGGCTTCATCGCCGGCGGCCTGCTGACCGAGTACCTGAACTGGCGCTGGTGCCTGTTCGTCAACACCCCGATCGCCGTCGCGACCGCCTTCGCCGCCTTCTCCGTGCTCAACCGCGACCACGTCGAGAAGGGCCGCCGGATCAAACTCGACCTGCCGGGGGCGCTGCTCGGCAGCGCCGGCCTGCTGGCGATCGTCTACGGCACCTCCGAGGCCGTCACCCGGGGCTGGGTGGACGCCCTGGTGCTGGGCTCGCTGATCGGCGGCGTCGCGCTGCTGGCGGTGTTCGTCCTGGTCGAGAAGCGCTCGCGGCACCCGCTGCTGCCGATCCACATCGTGGCCGACCGCAACCGCGGCGGCGGCGCGCTCTCCGTGGGCCTGGCCATGGTCGGCATGTTCGGCCTGTTCCTGTTCCTGACGTACTACCTCCAGGCCATCAAGCACTTCTCGCCGGTCGTCTCCGGCCTGTCCTTCCTGCCGATGACGGCCGCCATCGTGATCAGCTCGACGGGCTTCGCGGCCCGGCTGATGACCAGGGTGCCGTCCCGGAACCTGATCGGCCCCGGACTGCTGCTGGCCGCCGGAGGCATGGCCTGGCTGACCCAGATGAAGGTGGACAGCCCGTGGGCCGGGATGGTGCTCCCCGCGGAGCTGCTGCTCGGCTTCGGCATGGGCATGGTGTTCATGCCCTCGATGAGCCTGGCCACCCTCGGCGTCGCCCCGAACGAGGCCGGCGCCGCCTCGGCCACCATCAACTCGGCCCAGCAGGTGGGCGGTTCGGTCGGCACGGCGCTGCTGAACACCGTCGCCGCCAGCGCCACCGCGACGTACCTGTCGACCCGGATCGGCGCGAGCCCGCTGGTGAAGGCGCAGGGCGCGGTGCACGGCTACGTCACCGCGACCTGGGTGGCGATGGGCGTGCTGCTGCTGGCCGCGCTGGTCGCGTTCGTGATGATCGACCACCGGCCGGCGCCCGGCGAGGCGACCACCGTCCCCGGCGGCGCGAGCGCACCGGCCGTACGGACCGCCGCGACGACCGCGACCGCGCAGCCCGTGGAGGTCGCCGCACGGCTGAACGAGGAGGAGGCGGCGGCCGTCGTCGCCCCCACCGACCGGAGGAGAACCGGCGGATAGCGCTCTGACCTGCGAACTCGCCGACGGGCGAAGAGGCTTACCGGGAGGTCGGTGACATTTTTCTCATCGACCTCCAAGCCCCCGGTAACGACCTTTCCAGGCTGAGACGGCATAGTCGTTGATCGGTACACCACCATCCGTCAACGGCAGGGGAGTCAGGCATGGGTCAGCACCGCCGCCGGAAGCCGCACCGTCGTCTGCTCGCCCCGGCCCTGTTCACCGCCCTCTCGGCGGTCGTGGTGGCCGGGGTCGTCGCCGGAACCCACGGACTGAACCTCACGGACGCGACGGCCGCCGCGAAGGCCCGCAACACCCGGCCCGCCGCGCTGCCCACCCAGAGCGCCGCCCCCGCTGCGCCCGTCACGGTGGCGACCCCCAGCGCCACGGCCACGCCGACCACCGCCGCCGCTCCCGCTCCCGCCCCCGCCACCGCCGCGCCCGCGGCTCCGGCGCCGCGCAGCGTCAGCCTCGGCACCACCGCCCCCGCCCCCGGCGACGCCCCCGAATCCGCCACCGTGGGCGCCCTGTTCACCGGATCGGTCGCGGCCGGCAACCACTTCTGCACGGCCAGCGTGCTGCACAGCGCCACCGGGAACCTGCTGCTCACCGCCGCCCACTGCGTGAGCGGCACGGACGGCGTCACCTTCGCCCCCGGCTACCGCGACGGCGCCGCCCCGTACGGCACCTGGCAGGTCACCGCCGTCCACACCACCACCGGCTGGTCCCAGAAGGCCGACGTGGACGAGGACTTCGCGATCCTGGAGACGGCCCCCAACAACGGCCGCAAGGTCGAGGACGTCGTCGGCGGCAACAAGCTCGGCACCGACGAGCCTTTCGGTGCCACCGTCCGCCTCTACGGCTACCCGGCCGGCTCCGAGACGCCCAGCCTCTGCACCAACGCGACCGACCAGCAGGGCACTTACCAGCGCTCCGTCCAGTGTCCGGCCTACCCCGCCGGCACCAGCGGCGGCCCCTGGATCAACACCGCCACCGGAGACGTGATCGGCGCGATCGGCGGCTACCAGCAGGGCGGCGACACCGACGACACCTCGTACAGCGCCTACTTCGACCACACCATCGCGGCCCTCTACTCCGAGGTCGAGGGCGCCTCCTAGGCGGCCGGGGCCGGAAGCGCCGAAAAGGCCCGGGAACGTCAAAAAGAGCCCGGAAACGCCAAGAAGGCCCAGACCGTGGAGCAACTCCACCGACCTGAGCCTCGACCGCACTTCCTGCGAAGTGCCCCCGGTAGGATTCGAACCTACGCACCCGCCTCCGGAGGGCGGTGCTCTATCCCCTGAGCTACGGGGGCCTGTTGGCCTGCCGGAGGCTCGCGCTTCCGACGTGGAGAACACTACCAGGCCCGGGCCGTGGTCCGTGCACGGGTTTCCCGGCGCGGGGAGCGGGGGCGGGGCGGCGGAAGTGCCCAAAGGCCGGACGCGCCCGGGGGCCCGCCGATACCCTCGGTGAGGTGTCGGTCGTGTCCGGGCGGGTCCTCGTGGTGGACGACAGCGAGGTGATCCGCCAGCTGATCAGGGTCAACCTGGAGCTCGAAGGCTTCGAGGTCGTGACCGCAGCCGACGGCGCCGAGTGCCTGGAGGTCATCCGCCGGGTGAAGCCGGACGTGGTGACCCTCGACGTGGTGATGCCCCGGCTGGACGGCCTGCGGACGGCGGCCCGGCTCCGCGCGACCCCGGACACCAGTGCCGTGCCGATCGCGATCGTCAGCGCCTGCACCCCGGCGGACCTCGACCTGGGGGAGACGGTCGGCGTCGACGGCTACCTCGGCAAGCCCTTCGACCCGGCGGACCTCGTCGCCCTCGTCCGCAGGCTCATGCGGCTCACGGGGCAGCACGAACAGTTTCGCCCTGAGCGAACGGAGCGCACCGATCGCGGCTGACACCCCCGCTCCTGCGGCGTGGCGCCGGTCTCAGCGGGCAAACCGGGTGGCGGGCGGTCCCCCCGTCTCGCCTACGCTTGGCGTCGTGACCCCCGCAGACCTTTCCCAGGCAATCCAGGCCGCAGTGAGCTCCGCCGTCGAGGCGGGCGAACTGGCCGTCGCCGTGCCCGAGCACGTGACGGTCGAGCGGCCCAAGAACCGGGACCACGGCGACTACGCGACGAACGTGGCCCTCCAGCTCGCCAAGGCGGCCGGCAAGCCCCCGCGAGCCGTTGCCGAGGTGCTGGCCGACCGCCTGCGAGGGATCACCGGCGTCGCCAAGGTCGACATCGCCGGTCCGGGCTTCATGAACATCACCCTGGACACCGCCACCGCCGGCGCGCTCGCCCGCGCTGTCGTCGAGGCGGGCGAGGCCTACGGCCGCAACGAGGCCCTCAAGGGCCTGAAGATCAACCTGGAGTTCGTCTCCGCCAACCCGACCGGCCCGATCCACATCGGCGGCGTCCGCTGGGCGGCCGTCGGCGACTCCCTGGCCCGCGTCCTGCGCGCCTCCGGCGCCGACGTCACCACCGAGTACTACCTCAACGACGCCGGCGTGCAGATCTCCAAGTTCGCCGCCTCCCTCCAGGCCGCCGCGAACGGCCGCAAGGCGCCCGAGGACGGCTACGTCGGCGAGTACATCGTCGACATCGCCAAGGCGATCACCGACGCCGTCCCCGGCGTGCTCGACCTGCCCGAGGACGAGCAGCTCGAGGTTTTCCGCACCGAGGGCCTGGCGCTCATGGTCGCCGAGATCAAGCGCTCGATGGAGGAGTTCGGCACCCACTTCGACGTCTGGTTCTCCGAGAAGACGCTGCACGACTCGGGCGCCGTCGAGAAGTCCATCGACCGGCTGCGCGAGCAGGGCCACGTCTTCGAGCAGGACGGCGCGGTCTTCCTGCGCACCACCGACTTCGGCGACGACAAGGACCGCGTCCTCGTCAAGGCGGACGGCGACAAGACCTACTTCGCCGCCGACGCCGCGTACTACCTCTCCAAGCGGGACCGAGGCGCCGAGGTCGCGGTCTACATGCTGGGCGCCGACCACCACGGCTACGTCAACCGCCTCAAGGCGATCGTGGCCTGCGCGGGCGACGACATGGACCGCAACATCGAGGTCCGCATCGGCCAGTTCGTGAAGATGATCCGCGACGGCGAAGAGGTCCGCATGTCGAAGCGGGCCGGCAACATCATCACCATCGACGACGTGGTCGACTGGATCGGTGTGGACGCCGCCCGCTACACCCTCGCGCGCTCCTCCACGGACTCGACGATCACGCTGGACATCAACGTCCTCACGAGCCAGAGCAACGAGAACCCGGTCTACTACGTCCAGTACGCGCACACCCGCATGTGCGGCGTGGCCCGCAAGGCCGCCGAGCTGGGCGTGGACAAGGGATCGGCCGAGGATTTCAAACCCGAACTGCTCGCCACCGAGTGGGAGTCCGACATCCTGGGCGCCCTCGGCGAGTTCCCGCGCATCCTGGCGACGGCCGGCGAGCTCCGCGAGCCGCACCGGGTCGCGCGGTACCTGGAGGACCTCGCGGGCAAGTACCACCGCCTGTACGAGAACTGCATGTTCCTGCCCAAGGGCGACGAGGAACTGGGCGACACGCACCGGGCCCGGCTCTGGCTGGTCGAGGCCACGCGAACGGTGATGGCCAACGGTCTGACGCTCCTGGGCGTAACGGCGCCCGAGCGGATGTAAGCAGCACCCCCCAAGCGCGCAGCGGGGGCGGCTGACCGGTCAACGGGGACCGGCGGCCGCCCCTCGCCATGAGTCTCGAAGGAATCGAGAAGATGAGTCGCTCCGCACACCCCGCAGGCCCCCGCCACGGCGACGTCCTGCCCGAGGGCCACTACCAGGCCCCGCCGGCCGACCTCAACGCCCTGGACCCGAAGGTCTGGTCGCGCACGGTCGTCCGCGACGCCGAGGGCGTGGCCACCGTCGGCGGCATCGACGTGAAGCGCCTGGCGGCCGAGTTCGGCACGCCGGCCTACGTCATGGACGAGGAGGACTTCCGCTCCCGGGCCCGCGCCTGGCGCGACGCCTTCGGCGCCGACGCGGACGTCTACTACGCCGGCAAGGCCTTCCTCTCCAAGGCGGTCGTGCGCTGGCTGCACGAGGAGGGCCTGAACGTCGACGTGTGCAGCACCGGCGAGCTGGCGGTGGCCCTGGCCGCCGGGATGCCGCCGGAGCGCATCGCGCTGCACGGCAACAACAAGTCCGTGGACGAGCTGGAGCACGCCGTGAAGTCCGGCGTCGGCCACATCGTGCTCGACTCCTACCAGGAGATCGAGCGCCTGGCCGCGGTCGCCGCCCAGCAGGGCGTGCGCCAGCGGGCGCTGATCCGCGTCACCGTCGGCGTCGAGGCCCACACCCACGAGTTCATCGCCACGGCGCACGAGGACCAGAAGTTCGGCCTCTCGCTGACCGGCGGCGCCGCGGCCGAGGCCGTGCGCCGGACGCTCGGCCACGAGAGCCTCGAACTGCTCGGCATCCACTCCCACATCGGCTCGCAGATCTTCGACATGGCGGGCTTCGAGGTGGCCGCCCGCCGCGTCGTCGGCCTGCTGGCCGAGATCCGCGACGAGCACGGCGTCCAGCTGCCCGAGATCGACCTCGGCGGCGGCCTCGGCATCGCGTACACCAGCGAGGACGACCCGCGCGAGCCGGCCGAGATCGCGGCCGCGCTGGCCGAGATCGTGCGCCGCGAGTGCGCCGCCGCGAACCTGGACACCCCCCGGCTGAGCGTGGAGCCGGGCCGGGCGATCGTCGGCCCGACGGCGTTCACCCTGTACGAGGTCGGCACGGTCAAGCCGCTGGAGGGCCTGCGCACCTACGTCAGCGTGGACGGCGGCATGTCCGACAACATCCGCACGGCGCTGTACGACGCGGAGTACTCCGTGGCCCTGGTGTCGCGCACCAGCGCCGCGGAGCCGATGCTGGTCCGGGTGGTCGGCAAGCACTGCGAGTCCGGCGACATCGTCGTCAAGGACGCCTTCCTGCCGGCCGACCTGGCCCCCGGCGACCTCGTCGCCGTGCCCGCCACCGGCGCCTACTGCCGTTCGATGGCGAGCAACTACAACCACGCCCTGAAGCCCCCCGTCCTGGCCGTCAAGGACGGTGCGGCCCGGGTGATCGTCAGGCGCGAGACGGAGGAGGATCTCCTGCGTCTCGATATCGGATGACGAAATTCTCGTCTCAGATCATGGAACGACCGTAGATCCGTGCGGAAAGTCCCCGAGACTGGTACGGACCGCAGGTCACGGCGGCTGCTGAAAACCGCCGGAAATATTGCCGAGGCACGATGAATGCAGAGCGGAGTCGGATGATGCGTACGCGCCCGCTGAAGGTGGCGTTGCTGGGTTGTGGTGTGGTGGGCTCCGAGGTGGCGCGCATCATGACGACGACGGCCGACGACCTCGCCGCTCGCATCGGGGCCCCGGTGGAACTGGCCGGAATCGCGGTACGCCGGGCCGGGCGGGCCCGGCCCGGCGTACCCGAGCACCTGATCACCACGGACGCCGAGGCCCTGATCAACCGCGGTGACATCGACGTGGTCGTCGAGGTCGTCGGCGGCATCGAGCCGTCCAAATCGCTGATCCTGTCCGCCTTCAAGCAGGGCGCCTCGGTGGTCAGCGCCAACAAGGCGCTGCTCGCCCAGGACGGCACCGAGCTGCACGCGGCCGCCGCCGAGGCGGGCGTCGACCTGTACTACGAGGCCGCGGTGGCCGGGGCGATCCCGCTGCTGCGCCCGCTGCGCGAGTCCCTCGCGGGGGACAAGGTCAACCGGGTGCTGGGGATCGTCAACGGCACCACCAACTTCATCCTCGACAAGATGGACACCAGCGGCGCCGGCTACTCGGAGGCGCTGGAGGAGGCCACCGCGCTCGGCTACGCCGAGGCCGACCCGACGGCCGACGTCGAGGGCTTCGACGCCGCCGCCAAGGCCGCGATCCTGGCCGGCATCGGCTTCCACACCAAGGTGACCGCCGCGGACGTCTACCGCGAGGGCATCACCGAGGTGACCGCCGCCGACATCGCCTCCGCCAAGGAGATGGGCTGCGTCGTCAAGCTGCTCGCGATCTGCGAGCGGGCGGCCGACGGCGGGTCCGTCACCGCGCGCGTCCACCCCGCGATGATCCCGCTCTCGCACCCGCTGGCCTCCGTCCGCGAGGCGTACAACGCGGTGTTCGTCGAGGCCGAGGCCGCCGGCCGGCTGATGTTCTACGGCCCCGGCGCGGGCGGCTCGCCGACCGCCTCTGCGGTGCTCGGCGACCTCGTCGCCGTCTGCCGCAACAAGCTGGCCGGCGCCACCGGCCCCGGTGACTCGGTGTACACCCGGTTGCCCGCCAAGCCGATGGGCGAGGTCGTCACCCGCTACCACGTCAGCCTGGACGTGGACGACCGGGCGGGCGTGCTCGCCCAGGTCGCGTCCGTCTTCGCCGAGCACGGCGTCTCCATCGACACCGTGCGCCAGCAGGGCCGCGACGGCGACGCCTCGCTCGTCGTCGTCACCCACCGCGCCACCGACGCCGCGCTGTCGGCGACGGTCGACAAGCTCCGCGCGCTGGACAGCGTGCGGGACGTGGCCAGCATCATGCGGGTCGAAGGGGAATAAGGAACAGCCATGAACGCCGTTGCCGAGAACGTCGTCCGAGGCGCGCACACCCACCAGTGGCGCGGCCTGATCGAGGAGTACCGGGACCGCCTGCCGGTCTCCGCGACCACCCCGGTGGTCACCCTGCTGGAGGGCGGCACGCCGCTCGTTCCCGCCCAGGTGCTGTCCGAGCGCACGGGCTGCGAGGTCTACCTCAAGGTCGAGGGCGCCAACCCGACCGGCTCCTTCAAGGACCGCGGGATGACGATGGCCATCTCCAAGGCCAAGGAGGAGGGCGCGCAGGCCGTCATCTGCGCCTCCACCGGCAACACCTCGGCCTCCGCCGCCGCGTACGCGGTGCGCGCCGGGATGGTCTGCGCGGTGCTCGTCCCGCAGGGCAAGATCGCCCTCGGCAAGATGGGCCAGGCGCTGGTGCACGGCGCGAAGATCCTGCAGGTGGACGGGAACTTCGACGACTGCCTGACGCTCGCCCGCGAGCTGTCCGAGAAGTACCCGGTGGCGCTGGTCAACTCGGTGAACCCGGTGCGCATCGAGGGCCAGAAGACGGCGGCCTTCGAGATCGTCGACATGCTCGGCGACGCCCCCGACATCCACGTCCTCCCGGTCGGCAACGCGGGCAACATCACCGCGTACTGGAAGGGTTACCGCGAATACGCCACCGACGGCCTCGCCGCGCGCACCCCGCGCATGTGGGGCTTCCAGGCCTCCGGCTCCGCCCCGATCGTGGACGGCGCCCCGGTCCTGAAGCCGCAGACCATCGCCACCGCGATCCGGATCGGCAACCCGGCCTCCTGGGACTTCGCGCTCGCCGCGCGGGACGAGTCGGGCGGCCTCATCGACAAGGTGACGGACCGTCAGATCCTGTCCGCCTACCGCCTGTTGGCCTCCCAGGAGGGCGTCTTCGTCGAGCCCGCCTCGGCCGCCTCGGTGGCCGGTCTGCTCGCCAAGGCGGAGGCCGGTCTCGTCGACCCGGGCCAGCGGATCGTGTGCACCGTGACCGGCAACGGCCTCAAGGACCCGGACTGGGCGGTGGCCGGCGCGCCGCAGCCGCAGGTCGTCCCGGTCGACCCGGAGGCCGCCGCGCAGCGCCTGGGCCTGCTGGACTGACCGTCGCGGGCCCGCCGCAAGGGCCCTGACGCACCGACGGGCCGACCCTTTCGGGGGTCGGTCCGTCGACGTTCGCCGATGACACTTTGGTGTCAATCACGGCGCCGGTTCCGGAGCGCGTCCGGGACGCATTCCGGCCAGAAGCGGCAACACACCAGATCGAAGGCCCACGGGGTGTACCACTGGGGAACCTCTCTTCGATAGTCTGGCTCCGGCCGTTTGGCACCTGCCCCGGGCTCGGCCTGGTAGGGGCCGTGCCGACGACCGAGACCGCCCGCCCCCGACGGGGCCCGCGGCACCTTCCCCACCCTCGCACCGACGACGCGCTCCGCGCCGCCACGATTTCCCCAGGAGAGTCCACCGCATGGCCGGTCCCGCGTTCCGTGCCGCCGCCGTCCGGGTCAGGGTTCCCGCGACCAGCGCCAACCTCGGTCCGGGCTTCGACGCCTTCGGGCTCGCACTGGGTCTGTACGACGACGTGGTCGTCAGGGTCGCCGACTCCGGCCTCGCCGTCGACATCGCCGGCGAGGGCGCGGGGACGCTGCCGCGCGACGAGCGCCACCTGCTGGTCCGCTCGATGCGCGCCGCCTTCGACCGCCTCGGCGGACAGCCGCGCGGCCTCGAAGTCGTCTGCGCCAACCGGATACCGCACGGCCGCGGCCTGGGCTCCTCCTCGGCCGCCATCTGCGCCGGGATCGTCGCCGCCCGGGCCGTGACCATCGGCGGCCCGTCCGCGCTGGACGACGACGCGCTGCTGGCCCTCGCCTCCGAGCTGGAGGGCCACCCCGACAACGTCGCGGCCTGCCTGCGCGGCAACTTCACCATCGCGTGGACGGAGGAGGAGACGGCGAAGGCGGTCGCGCTGGAGCCCTCCGACCGGGTCGTCCCGGTGGTGTTCGTGCCGGCCGCAGAGGTGCTCACCGAGACCGCCCGCGGCCTGCTCCCCAAGACCGTCCCGCTGGCCGACGCCGCCGTCAACGCGGGCCGCTCCGCGCTGCTGGTCGAGGCCCTGACCAGGCGCCCCGAGCTGCTCCTCGCCGCCACCGAGGACCGGCTGCACCAGGACTACCGCGCCTCCGCGATGCCGGACAGCGCCGGGCTCGTCGGCGCGCTGCGCGCCGAGGGCGTCCCGGCCGTCATCTCCGGCGCCGGCCCGACGGTGCTCGCGCTGACGGACGAGGAGAACGCCGAGAAGGTGCTCTCCTTCGCCGGCCACCACGGCCACGGAGGCGATCCGGCGTTCGCCGCACACCGGTTGGACGTCGACCGCACCGGAGCCACCGTGCTCCCGCTGGACGCCTGAAACCGCAGCTAGGGGGTGTCTTGCGGGACCCGGCAAAGTCCCGCAAGACACCCCCGGGAGCCCGGCTTCCAGCCGGGCTCTCCGGACACGATTGGCAGGCTCGAGGCCGGGGAATGTCTGAGGGGGTCGGTAGTGTTAACCTCATTGCTGCACCAGGTGCCCTCCGGGGCTCGGTGCGCCGCGTCCCGATCCCAGCACTCCACGCCCGTGGAGCCGCGGCGATGTACGGGGCGACGATTCTCCGGGAGCCCACCGCAGCGCGTACGCAGCCTGCCTGCGCGACACGCGGCCGCATCCCGAAGCCGTGACGGCACCTGACTCCCACCCGCGGCCTCCACCACCCGGAGGCCAGGACGGGCGGAGCGCGGGCCACCGTCACGCGACGGGGGCCCGGGATTCACAGGCAGCGTGGGGGCAATGCCCTCAGGGGAGGTCGACACCGACCGGCCCACGCGCCACTCAGCACCACCGTGCTTCAAGCACCGCACCTCCCAGCTCTCCCTCGACGGGCTCCCGCCATTCGAGGGGATCACCGCCTCGGACCGACGCAGTCGAGCGTTGGTCAGGACAGCACAACCGGTCGCCGAGCCAGACAGGCCGACGTCCGCTCCAGGGAAGGACCCTTAGTGAGCGACTCCACCGATCTGATGGGCGCGCGCCCGGACGCCGAGGCGTCGGACGCATCCGCCGCCCCCGCCGCCCCGGCCCGGCGCCGCCGCAGTGCCGCCGCCGGCCTGGACGGCATGGTCCTGGCCGAGCTGCAGAAGCTCGCCGCGGACCTGGGCATCACCGGTACCGGGCGCATGCGCAAGAGCCAGCTGATCGAGACCATCAAGGAGAAGAGCGGCGGCGACCCGCTGCTCGCCGCCGGCGGTGCCCCCGCCGCCGCGCCGGCCGCCAAGCGCACCGCCGCCAAGGCGGAGACCGAGACCGTCGTCGAGAAGCCGGCCCGCCGCACCAAGGCCGCCGCCGCTGCCGCCGCCGTCGAGGCCCCGGCCGCCGCCGACGCGCAGGCCCAGATCGACATCCCGGTCCAGGCCGCCGCCGAGACCGCCGCGCCCGCCCGTACCGAGCGCCCCCGCCGCCGTGCCACCTCGGCCGCCGGCACCCCCGCCGCCGAGGCGGCTGCCGCTGCTGCGGCCGAGGCCGCCGTCGTGGTCGCCGAGCCCAAGCAGTCCGAGGCCCGCGGCACCGAGACCCGTGGCTTCGAGGGCCGCGAGGACAGCCGGGAGACCCGCCGCGACCGTCGTGAGCGCCGTGACCGCGGCGACCGCACCGACCGCGTCGAGCGCACCGAGCGCACCGAGCGTCAGGACGCCGGCGAGGCCCAGGACGGCGACGGCCGCGAGTCGCGCCGCGACCGCCGCAACCGCCGCGACCGTGCCGACCGCCCCGAGCGCCAGACCCAGCAGGGCGGCCAGCAGCAGGGCCAGGGCGACGGCCAGCAGAGCCGCCAGGGCGGCCAGCAGACCCAGCAGCCGCAGGCCCAGCAGGGCGGCGCCTTCGACGACGACGAGTTCGGCGACGGCCGTCGCGGTCGTCGCGGCCGCTACCGCGACCGCCGCGGCCGCCGTGGGCGCGACGGCTTCGAGGCGACCGGCGTCGCCGAGCCGCAGGTCGGCGAGGACGACGTCCTGATCCCCGTCGCGGGCATCCTGGACATCCTCGACAACTACGCGTTCGTGCGCACCTCCGGCTACCTGCCGGGCCAGAACGACGTCTACGTCTCGCTCGCCCAGGTCCGCAAGAACGGGCTGCGCAAGGGCGACGCCATCACCGGCGCCGTGCGCCAGCCCCGTGAGGGCGAGCGCCGCGAGAAGTTCAACGCCATGGTGCGCCTGGACTCCGTCAACGGCATGGACCCGGAGAGCGGCCGCGGCCGCCCCGAGTTCAACAAGCTCACCCCGCTGTACCCGCAGGAGCGGCTGCGCCTGGAGACCGACCCGGGCGTGCTGACCACCCGGATCATCGACCTGGTGTCGCCGATCGGCAAGGGCCAGCGCGGTCTGATCGTCGCGCCGCCGAAGACCGGCAAGACGATGGTGCTGCAGGCGGTCGCCAACGCGATCACCCACAACAACCCCGAGTGCCACCTGATGGTCGTCCTGGTCGACGAGCGTCCGGAAGAGGTCACCGACATGCAGCGGTCGGTCAAGGGCGAGGTCATCTCCTCGACCTTCGACCGCCCGGCCGAGGACCACACCACCGTCGCCGAGCTGGCCATCGAGCGCGCCAAGCGCCTGGTGGAGCTGGGCCACGACGTGGTCATCCTGCTGGACTCGATCACCCGCCTGGGCCGCGCCTACAACCTGGCGGCGCCGGCCTCCGGCCGCATCCTGTCCGGTGGTGTCGACTCGACCGCGCTCTACCCGCCGAAGAAGTTCTTCGGCGCCGCGCGCAACATCGAGAACGGCGGCTCGCTGACCATCCTCGCCACCGCGCTGGTCGAGACCGGCTCGCGCATGGACGAGGTGATCTTCGAGGAGTTCAAGGGCACCGGCAACATGGAGCTCAAGCTCGACCGGAAGCTCTCGGACAAGCGCATCTTCCCGGCCGTCGACGTGGACGCCTCCAGCACCCGCAAGGAGGAGATCCTGCTCGGCAGCGAGGAGCTGGCCATCGTCTGGAAGCTGCGCCGGGTGCTGCACGCGCTCGACTCGCAGCAGGCGATCGAGCTGCTGCTGGACAAGATGAAGCAGACCAAGAGCAACGCCGAGTTCCTGATGCAGATCGCCAAGACCACCCCCGGCTCCGGCGACTGACCGTAGCCGTACGGCTCTGTGACACCGAACCCCGGACCGCGCGAGCGGTCCGGGGTTCCGTGCGTCCGGTCGGGCACTGTTCCAGGATCGGGACGACTTGGGGCCATTTCGGCTACTTGTCCGATTTACTCTGGACCGTATGGCCGAGCACAAGAGGGTCCCGAGTCGCCGCCGCAAGGTCCTGCGGGTGGCCGCCTGCGCGTTCGTCGCGCTCGTCGTCATGGGCGCCGGGGCGGCCGTGTACGCGTACGTGCGGCTCAACGGGAACATCAAGAGCGTCGACATCAACCAGCAGCTGGGCGAGGCCCGCCCGCCGGCCGCCACCGACGGCTCCTTCAACATCCTCGTCCTGGGCTCCGACTCCCGGGTCGGGGACAACGGCTCCCTCGCCGGCGGGGACACCGGCGACACCGCGCGCTCGGACACCGCGATGGTGGTGCACGTCAGCCAGGACCACTCGCACGCGCAGGTCGTCTCGATCCCGCGCGACACCCTGGTCGACCGGCCCGCCTGCACCGACTCCTCCGGCAGGGCGACCCCGGCGGTCAAGCGCGCGATGTACAACAGCGCCTTCGAGACCGGCGGCGCGGTCTGCGCCGTCAAGACCACCGAGCAGCTCACCGGGCTGCGGATGGACCACTACGTGCAGGTCGACTTCGCCGGCTTCGCCCGGGTCGTCGACGCGATAGGCGGGGCCACCGTGACCACCACGGTGGCCATCCACGACAAGGACAGCGGGCTCGACCTGCCGGCCGGCGAGCACCACCTGGACGGGCAGCAGGCGCTGGCCTTCGTCCGCACCCGGCACGGCGTCGGCGACGGCAGCGACCTCGGCCGGATCGAGCTGCAGAAGCAGATGGTGAAGTCCCTGCTCAAGCAGGCCGGCGGCGCGGGGCTGTTCACCAACCCGCTCAAGGCCTGGTCGCTCGGCGACACCGTGACGAAGAGCATCACCACCGACTCCGCGCTCGGCTCCGTGAACTCCCTGGTGGGCCTGGTGCAGGAGCTCAAGGGGATCGGGCCCGACCAGTTGAGCATGGTGACCCTGCCGGTCGTCCCGGCCCCCAGCGACCCCAACCGGGTCGTCCAGCAGCAGCCGCAGGCCGGGCAGGTGTGGGCGGCGCTCAAGGCCGACCAGCCGATCCCGCAGGCCGTCGTCTCCGCGCAGCCCGAGAACCCCGCGCAGGCCGCCCCCAGCCCCGCCGCGACCCCGTCGAAGAAGGCCGTACCGGCCCGCTGAGGGGCGCCCGGAATATCCCCGGACGGGACCCGGTTTGGGAAGATGCGGCCGGTCCTGGCAGACTGGTCCGTCGGTCCCGGTTCACGTGCGGCGCTCCAGCCGCCGACCCGGTGCCCTCCCGAAAACTAGGAGAACCCCTTGAAGCCCAACGTTCACCCCGAGTACGTGGTCACGAAGGTGACCTGCACCTGCGGCGCCGAGTTCACCACCCGCTCGACCGAGACCAGTGGCGAGATCCGCGCCGAGGTCTGCTCGCAGTGCCACCCCTTCTACACCGGCAAGCAGAAGATCCTCGACACGGGTGGCCGCGTTGCCCGCTTCGAGAAGCGCTTCGGCAAGCAGCACAGCGCGAAGGCCTAGCGCTCCCTCGGCGCCGGTTCCCGGTGCCCCCGTACTCGCAGTCGGGGGCACCTGGGGCCGGCGCCGTTCGCGTCCCCCCGTACGCGACCCCTGCGTCCCCCCACCGATCCGATCCCCGGGAAGAAGGCCACCCCATGTTCGAGGCAGTCGAAGAGCTCCTCGTCGAGCACGCCGACCTCGAGACGAGGCTGGCAGACCCGTCCGTCCACGCGGACCAGGCCAACGCCCGCAAGCTGGCCAAGCGCTACGCCGAGCTGACGCCGATCACCCGGGTGTACCGGGAGTGGCGCCAGGCCGGGGAGGACATCGAGGCCGCGCGCGAACTCGCCGCCGAAGACCCGGAGTTCATCTCCGAGGTGAAGGACTCCGAGGCCCGCCGCGAGGAACTCACCGAGGAGCTGCGGCTGTTGCTCGTGCCGCGCGACCCGAGTGACGACAAGGACGTCATCCTGGAGATCAAGGCGGGCGAGGGCGGCGAGGAGTCCGCGCTGTTCGCCGGCGACCTGCTGCGGATGTACCTGCGCTTCGCCGAGCGGATCGGCTGGAAGACCGAGATCATCGACTCCAACGAGTCCGACCTCGGCGGCTACAAGGACGTCTCGGTGGCCGTGAAGACCAAGGGCAACGCCACCGAGCCCGGCCAGGGCGTCTGGGCCCGGCTGAAGTACGAGGGCGGCGTGCACCGCGTGCAGCGCGTCCCCGCCACCGAGTCCCAGGGCCGCATCCACACCTCCGCGGCGGGCGTGCTGGTCACCCCCGAGGCGGAGGAGGTCGAGGTCGAGATCGTCGCCAACGACCTGCGCATCGACGTCTACCGCTCCTCCGGCCCCGGCGGCCAGTCGGTCAACACCACCGACTCCGCGGTCCGGATCACCCACCTGCCGACCGGTATCGTGGCGTCCTGCCAGAACGAGAAGAGCCAGCTGCAGAACAAGGAGCAGGCGATGCGCATCCTGCGTTCGCGGCTGCTGGCCGCCGCGCAGGAGGAGGCCGAGCGCGAGGCCTCGGACGCGCGTCGCAGCCAGGTCCGTACGGTGGACCGCTCCGAGCGCATCCGGACGTACAACTACCCGGAGAACCGCATCTCGGACCACCGCACGGGGTTCAAGTCGTACAACCTGGACCAGGTCCTGGACGGCGACCTGAACGCGGTGATCCAGTCCTGCGTCGACGCGGACGCGGCGGCCAAGCTCGCCGCGGCCCAACAGAACTGAGACCGGCGCGCCCCGGCCGGCCGAGCGTGGAGCCGGGGCGCAGAAACAAGAGGTCGTACGGATGAACCTGCTGCTCGCCGAGGTGGCCCAGGCCACCCAGCGGTTGGCCGCGGCCGGCGTGCCGTCGCCGCGCTTCGACGCGGAGGAGCTCGCCGCCTACGTCCACCACGTCAAGCGCAGCCAACTGCACACCGTGCAGGACGGCGACTTCGACGCCCGCTACTGGGAGGCCGTCTCGCGGCGCGAGGCGCGCGAACCGCTGCAGCACATCACCGGCCGGGCGTTCTTCCGCTACCTCGAACTGGAGGTCGGCCCCGGGGTGTTCGTGCCCCGGCCGGAGACCGAGACCGTCGTCGAGTGGGCCATAGAGGCCGTCCGCGAGATGGACGTGGCCGAGCCGCTGGTCGTCGACCTCTGCTCCGGCTCCGGCGCGATCGCCCTCGCCCTCGCGCAGGAACTGCCGCGCTCCACCGTGCACGCCTTCGAACTCGACGAGGGCGCGCTGGAGTACACGCGCCGCAACATCGAGGCCAGCCCCGACCGCGCCCGCGTCACCCTGCACGCCGGCGACGCCACCCAGGCCTTCCAGGACGACCGCTCCTGGGACGGCCGCTTCGACCTGGTGATCTCCAACCCGCCGTACATCCCGCTCACCGAGTGGGAGTACGTCGCGCCGGAGGCCCGCGACCACGACCCGCAGATGTCCCTGTTCTCCGGCGAGGACGGCCTGGACACCATCCGCGGCATCGAGCGCGTGGCCGCCCGGCTGCTGCGCCCGGGCGGCGCGGTGGTGATCGAGCACGCCGACCAGCAGGGCGGGCAGGTTCCGTGGATCTTCAACGAGGAACGCGGCTGGACGGACACCGCCGACCACCGCGACCTGAACAACCGGCCGCGCTTCACCACCGCCCGCAAGGCCGGGTCGTGAGCGTCGGCTTCGTCATGAGCCACTTCGGAAGGGAACCGCACCGATGAGCCGCCGCTACGACTGTGCCGACGCCGGGGACCGCGCCACCGGTCTGCGTGAGGCCGCCTCGGCCATCCGCCGCGGCGAACTCGTCGTGCTGCCCACCGACACCCTGTACGGGGTCGGCGCCGACGCCTTCTCCCCGGAGGCCGTCGCCGAGCTGCTGGCCGCCAAGGGCCGCAGCCGCAACATGCCCTCGCCCGTGCTCGTCGGCTCGCCGACCACCCTGCACGGCCTGGTCACCGACTTCTCCGAGCAGGCCTGGGAGCTCGTCGACGCCTTCTGGCCCGGCGGCCTGACCCTCGTCGCCAAGCACCAGCCCTCGCTGCGCTGGGACCTCGGCGAGACCCGCGGCACCGTCGCCGTCCGGATGCCGCTGCACCCGGTCGCCATCGAGCTGCTCAACAACACCGGCCCGCTCGCCGTCTCCAGCGCCAACAAGACCGGCGGCCCGTCCCCGGTCACCTGCGACGACGCCCAGCACCAGCTGGGCGACGCCATCTCGGTCTACCTGGACGGCGGCTCGGCGGACTACGCCACCGCCTCGTCCATCGTCGACGTCACCGGCAAGGTGCCGGTCCTCCTGCGGGCCGGCGCGATCAGCATCGAGCAGCTGAGGGAGGTCGTCCCCGACCTGGAGGCCGGCAGTTGACGGCCGTCGCCTCGCTCCATGCCGGGCCCGGCATAGCGCCGTACCTGGCCGTGGGCCCCAGGCCGCTGGACCACTTCCGCATCCTGTTCGTCTGCACCGGCAACATCTGCCGCTCGCCCATCGCCGAGCGGCTCACCCGGCGTGAGCTGGACACCCGGCTGAGCCCCCGGGTGGCCGGCCGCATCCTGGTGGAGAGCGCCGGCACCTGGGGCCACGAGGGCGCTCCGATGGAGGAGCACGCGGCGACCGTGCTCGACGAGTACGGCGCCGACAGCGGGGGCTTCACCGGCCGGGAGCTGCTGGACGAGCACGTGGTCGAGGCCGACCTCGTGCTCACCGCGACCCTGGACCACCGCGCCCAGGTCATCTCGATGGGCCACGAGGCGGGCCTGCGCACCTTCACCCTGAAGGAGTTCACCCGCCTGGTGCGCACGATCGACCCGGGCACCCTCCCGGACCCCCGCCGGGGCACCGACGTCACCGAACGGGCCCGCGCCCTGGTCCGCGCCGCGGCTGCGCTGCGCGGCTGGCTGCTGGCGGCCACCCCGGAGTCGGACGAGCTGGACGACCCGTACGGGGCGCCGATCGGCATGTTCCGCAACTGCGGCGAGGAGATATTCCACGCGGTCGACCCGGTGGTCACCGCTCTGACGGGCGTACCCGCACTGCGGTAGGCCGCACTCGGCGGGCCGGTCCAGGGGTGCGGTCCTAGGCTGGAGGCACCGTCCCCGCACGTGCCCGGGAGCCCCGCCATGACCGTCACCGATGCCGCGACCGGCCCGACCACGACGACGGGGCGCCCCTGGGCGTCCGAGGCGCTGCGCCGGGCGGACCCTCAGATCGCCGACCTGCTGGCGGCGGAGGCCGAGCGGCGGGCGGAGACGGTCCAGCTGCTGGCGGGGGAGAACCTGACCAGCCCGGCCGTCCTGGCGGCGCTGACCGGGCCGCTCATCGACAAGTACGCCGAGGGCTACCCCGGCCGCCGGCACCACACCGGCTGCGCGCTCGCCGACGCCGCCGAGCTGCTGGCGATCGACCGGGCGCGCGAGCTGTTCGCCGCCCCGCACGCCAACGTCCAACCCCGGTCGGCGACTTCGGCCATGCTGGCGGCCTACGCGGCGCTGCTGCGGCCCGGCGACGGGGTGCTGGCGATGTCGCTGGAGCACGGCGGCCACCTCAGCTGCGGCTCGCGGGCGAACTTCTCCGGCCGCTGGTTCGCCTTCACCGGGTACGGCGTGCGCGAGGGGGACGGCCTGATCGACCTCGACCAGGTGCGCGAACTGGCCCGGCGGGAGCGGCCGAAGGCCATCGTGGCCGGCTCGATCTCCCACCCCCGGCACCCGGACTGGGCCGCCTTCCGCGAGATCGCCGACGAGGTGGACGCCTATCTGATCGCCTCCGTCGCGCAGACCACCGGCCTGGTGGCGGCGGGCCTCGCGCCCTCCCCGGTGCCGTACGCGGACGTCACCGTGGCGGCCACCCACAAGCTGCTGCGCGGCCCGCGCGGCGGCCTGCTGCTGTGCACGGCGGAGCTGGCCGAGCGGGTCGACCGTGCGGTGTTCCCGTTCAGCCAGGGCGGCGCGGCGATGAACGAGGTGGCCGGCAAGGCGGTGGCCCTCGCGGAGGCGGCGACGCCCGCCTACCGGGCGTACGCGGCGCGGGCGGTGTCCGGGGCGCGCGCCCTGGCCGAGGGGCTCGCAGAGGCCGGTCTGCGCCCCCTGACGGGCGGAACGGACACCCACCTGGTCACGGCGGACGTCAGTCCGCTGGGCGTGACCGGCGCGGAGGCCGAGCGGCGCTGCGCGGCGGCCGGACTGCTGCTGGGCAAGTGCGCGCTGCCGTACGACCCGGCGCCGCCCGCCGAGGCCTCCGGCATCCGGCTGGGCACGGGTACGGTGACCAGCCAGGGAATGGGGGAGGGCGAGCTGCGGAGGATCGCCGACCTGGTCGCCGAGGCGCTCGCGGGGCCCGTCACCGAGGGCCTGCGGGAGCGGGTGCGGGGGCTGGCGGAGGAGTTCGCCGAGGGGCGCTGACCGGGAACCGGAGAGCAGGTATTCGTATCTCCTACCCGGGAGGGCGAACCGCGATGCGCGCACCGGGCGTCCGACTCAATAAGGTGTGTGCCGTGGCGACGCACCTCGAACCCCGGGAAGGCAGGGGAGTACCTTCGGTACCTCCCCGTTCGACAGTGATGCAGGAGGCCGGTGGTGCGTGAGTATCTGCTGGTGCTGTTCTGCACCGCCGCCGTCACGTACCTGCTGACGGGCCCCGTCCGGAAGTTCGCCATCGCGGCCGGCGCCATGCCGCCCGTGCGCGCCCGTGACGTGCACCGCGAGCCCACCCCGCGCCTGGGCGGCATCGCCATGTTCGGCGGGCTCTGCGCGGGCATCCTCGTCGCCTCGCAGCTGGACAACCTGAGCAAGGTGTTCTCCGGCGGCACCGACATCCGGGCCCTGCTGTCCGGCGCCGGGATCATGTTCCTGCTGGGCGTGCTCGACGACAAGTGGGGCGTGGACGCCCTGGTCAAGCTCGGCGGTCAGATGATCGCCGCCGGTGTGATGGTCTGGCAGGGCGTCACGGTCATCACCATCCCGGTGCCCGGCTTCGGCGCGGTCGCCGTCAGCCCCACCCAGGGCATGGTCATCTCCGTCGTCCTGGTCGTCGTCATGGTCAACGCGGTGAACTTCATCGACGGCCTCGACGGCCTGGCCGGCGGCATGGTCTGCATCGCGGCGATGGCCTTCTTCCTGTACAGCTACCGGCTCTGGTACGGCTACACGATCAGCGACGCGGCCCCCGCCGTGCTGTTCAGCGTGCTGCTGATCGGCATGTGCCTCGGCTTCCTGGCGCACAACATGCACCCCGCGCGGATCTTCATGGGCGACTCCGGCTCGATGATGCTGGGCCTGATGCTCGCCGTCGCCGCGATCTCCATCACCGGTCGTGTCGACCCCGACCTGATCACCAGCGAGACCGGCTCGCAGACCGCGACCGTGCACGCCCTGGTGCCGATCTACGTGCCGCTGCTGTTGCCGCTCACCGTCATCGCGCTGCCGCTGGCGGACCTGCTGCTCGCCGTCGTCCGCCGCACCTGGGCCGGCCAGTCGCCGTTCGCCGCGGACAAGCGCCACCTGCACCACCGGCTGCTCCAGGTCGGGCACTCGCACAGCCGGGCCGTGCTGATCATGTACTTCTGGGCCGCGCTGATCGCCTTCGGCACCGTCGCCTTCTCGGTGACCAACACCGGCCGCACCGTGGTGCTGACCCTCGCCGGCCTCTGCCTCGTCGGCCTGGTGGTGCTCCTCACCCCGCGCTTCCGGCCGAGGGCCCCGAAGGCCGTGCAGTCCTTCGTCCCGCCGCGGTACCGCCGTCAGCGGTCCGGCCCGATGGCTGAACTGTCGGCAAAGGACAAGCAACTTCTCGGCGAAGCGACCCGGGGCTCCTCGCCGTCCTCCTCGCACGACCAGGCGAGTGGACGCCGCTGACCAGGGGGTTGACGCTCCGTCAAACGGGCTCACCCGAACGGGGGAACCGTTGCTCCGTCGGTGTGACAGGTGCCACACATTCATGGTAAAGCTCTCATCAAATAGTTTGTGATACCGTTCACGAGTACCGAGAACACGCCGAAAGACCTGACAGGTGGAGGACTTCCGTCCCTGGTCGGTCTCCTTCGACGGGCCCGCCGCTCCAGCGGGCGGCCCGGCGGCTGAGTTCTCGGAAGGTGTCTCACCCACCGCCCGTCTGTGCCCCGTCCCCCGCCACATCGACATGCCGCCGGAGCTGCCGACATGCCGTCCACCGACGCCCGGATCCTCCGAGGCGCCGCGATCCCCACTGCGGTCGCCGGGATCGTCGCCATGGCGATCTCCTTCGCCGTCGCCGGTGGGAAGGGTCTGCTCGGCGCCCTCTTCGGCTCGCTGCTCGTGATGGCCTTCTTCAGCTTCGGCCAGGTCGCGCTCGACCGGCTGACCAGGTCGAACCCGCAGATCATGATGGCCGCGGCCCTGCTCGTGTACACCACGCAGATCCTGCTGGTCGGCATCGTGCTCGCCGTCTTCAAGAACACCGAACTGTTCAACCGGCAGGCCTTCGCCTTCACCCTGCTGGGCTGCGCGCTGATCTGGACGGGCTTCCAGGTGCGCGGCGCCCTCAAGGCCAAGACCTTCTACGTCGACCCCCACGCCTCGGAAAGCAAGGGCGACGGCCCCTCCGACAAGGGTCGTCAACAGTGACGAGGCCCGACTGTCCCCCCAACGAGGGGGGCGGTGTTTATGCCGCACTGACGGGCTGCTATCGTCCGTCGCAACAACGGAGTACGGGAAGCGGCCAGGTCTGTCCTGAGCTTGGACGGATCGCCCCCCGGACCCGCGCAGTCTTCGATGATCCCGCCGTGGTGCAGCGCACCGCCGGGCGGGGTCGGCGAGAAACCCATCAAGTTCCAGTGCCGCACCGTGGCCGCAGGCCACGCCGACACACCGAGGTTGCCGTATCCATGCGTCACGACGAAGGAGTCCGTGGTGAGTTCTGACCTCACGTCCCTCGCCTCAGGCAGTTGCCACTTCGGGGACGCTGGCTGCGGCTTCCCGGCCCCGGGTCTGAACGAGTTCCAGTTCAAGCCGATCTTCACGATCGGCAGCATCGAGTTCAACAAGCCGATGCTTCTGTCGATCATCGTGGCCCTGCTGGTCGTGGTGTTCTTCTGGGCCGCCTTCGCCAAGCCGCGCCTGGTCCCCGGCAAGCTGCAGCTCGTCGGCGAGATCGGCTACGACTTCGTCAAGCGCTCCATCGTGCTGGAGACGATTGGCAAGAAGGGCGAGAAGTACGTCCCGATGCTCGTCTCGATGTTCTTCTTCATCTGGCTGATGAACATCATGTCGATCATCCCCTTCGCCCAGTTCCCCGTGATGGCGACGATCGGATTCCCGGCTGGCCTCGCGGCGGTCGTGTGGATCACCTACATGACGCTGACCTTCAAGAAGCACGGCTTCGTCGGCGGTCTGAAGAACCTCTGCTGGCCGTCGGGCATCCCCGGCTGGGTCATGTTCATCCTGGTGCCGATCGAGTTCTTCTCGAACATCTTCGTGCGCCCCTTCACGCTCGCGGTCCGAGCCTTCGCGAACATGTTCGCCGGCCACCTGCTGATCGTGATGTTCTCCATCGCCTCCTGGTACCTGCTCAGCCCGACCCTGGGTGCGCTCTACGGCTCGGCCTCGTTCATCGTCGCCGTCGGCCTGACCGCCTTCGAGCTGCTGGTCCAGTTCCTGCAGGCCTACATCTTCGTGATGCTGGCCAGCAGCTACATCGCCGGTGCCCTCGAAGAGTCGCACTGAGCCCCGAGGCCCTGGGCCTCGCACGAACCACCTCCCGGATCGCCCGGTGGCCAATCACCACCGGTTCACCACCCCTGCAAAGGACAACGTCAATGAGCATCCTCGCTGAGGGCAACGTCTACGGTTCCGTCGCCTCCATCGGCTACGGCCTCGCCGCGATCGGCCCCGGCATCGGCGTCGGTCTGATCTTCGGCAACGGTGTCCAGGCGATGGCCCGTCAGCCCGAGGCTGCCGGTCTCATCCGCTCCAACATGTTCATCGGCTTCGCGCTGACCGAGGCGCTCGCCCTCATCGGCATCGTCATGCCGTTCGTCTTCGGCAACAAGTAATCCTGCCGCAGACCCTTTCGAGGAAGGTCCAGACATGAGCATCGCGGCTCAGCTCGCGGCCGAGGAGACGATGAACCCTCTCCTCCCCAACTGGCCCGAGATCGTTATCGGCCTGCTCTGCTTCTTCATCGTCTTCGGTCTTCTCGGCAAGAAGCTCCTCCCCAGCATCGAGAAGGTGCTGTCGGAGCGCCGGGACGCCATCGAGGGCGGCATGGAGCGCGCCGAGGCCGCTCAGGCCGAGGCCCAGGCCCTGCTTGAGCAGTACCGCGCCGAGCTCGCCGAGGCGCGCCACGAGGCTGCCCGCATCGTCGAGCAGGCTCGCGAGCAGGGTGCCGCCCAGCTCACCGAGATGCGCGAGGAGGGCCAGCGTCAGCGCGAGGCCATCGTCGCCGCCGGTCACGCGCAGATCGAGGCCGACAAGAAGCAGGCGACCACCGCCCTGCGTCAGGACGTGGGTTCGCTGGCCACCCAGCTGGCTTCCCGCATCGTGGGTGAGTCCCTCGAGGAGCACACCCGCCAGAGCGGCGTCGTCGACCGTTTCCTGGACGAGCTGGAGGCCAAGGCCACCGTTGCTCAGGGTGCGGCCAAGTGATCGGCGCCAGCCGTGAGGCGCTCCTCGCCGGCCGGAAGAACCTGGAGAGCCTGACCGACTCCACCTCGGTGGACTCGGCCAAGCTCGCCGAGGAGCTCACCGCCGTGACGGCCGTGCTGGACCGCGAGGTGTCGCTGCGCCGAGTCCTGACCGACCCCTCGCGGTCGGGCCAGGACAAGGCCCAGCTGGTCACCTCGCTGCTCACCGGCCAGGTCTCGGGCGAGACGGTGGACCTGGTCTCCGGCCTGGTCCGCTCGCGCTGGTCGGGCTCGCGCAACCTCGTGGACGCGACCGAGGAACTCGCCGCGTACGCGGAGATCATCGCCGCGGACAAGGCCGGCGCCCTGGACGACGTCGAGGACGAGCTCTTCCGTTTCGGCCGGGTGGTGAGCGGCTCGCACGAGCTGCGCGCCGCGCTGACCGAGCCGAAGGCCGGCGCCGCCGCCAAGGCCGCGCTGATCACCAAGCTCCTCGGCGGCCGCGCCAACGCCGGCACCGTCCGGCTGGTCACCGCCCTCGTCAACGCGCCGCGTGGCCGTAGCCTGGAGCAGGGCCTGGAGTCCTACTCGAAGCTCGCCGCCGCTCGCCGCGACCGCATGGTGGCCCTGGTCACCACCGCGGTGCCGCTGTCGGACACCCAGAAGGAGCGCCTGTCCGGCGCTCTGGGCCGGATGTACGGCCGCCAGGTCCACCTGAACATCGACGTCGACCCCGAGGTCGTCGGCGGGGTCCGGGTGCAGATCGGCGACGAGATCATCGACGGCACCGTGTCGAGCCGCCTCGAAGGCGCCCGGCAGTCGCTCGAAGGCTGAGCACCGAAGCACATCCGACCCTCGGTCGGGAACCGGCTCCTCAAGGGGCCGGGAAATCGTACGGCCGGTTCGGTAGACCCGGCCGAGAGTCGAATACTTGCGGCCCTCAATGGCGGGCCGAGGATCGCAAACTAGGAGAGCAGGGAAGCCTGATGGCGGAGCTTACGATCCGTCCGGAGGAGATCCGGGACGCGCTGGCCGACTTTGTCCAGTCGTACCAGCCGGACGCCGCTTCTGTGGAAGAGGTCGGCAAGGTCACTGACGCGGCGGACGGCATCGCCCATGTCGAGGGTCTGCCCTCGGTCATGGCGAACGAGCTGCTGAAGTTCGAGGACGGCACGCTCGGCCTCGCGCTGAACCTCGACACCCGCGAGATCGGTGTCGTCGTCCTCGGTGAGTTCGGCGGCATCGAGGAGGGCCAGACCGTGCGCCGCACGGGCGAGGTCCTCTCGGTCCCCGTCGGCGACGGCTTCCTCGGCCGCGTCGTGGACCCGCTGGGCAACCCGATCGACGGTCTGGGCGAGATCGCCGCCGAGACCCGTCGTGCCCTTGAGCTGCAGGCCCCCGGCGTCATGGCCCGCAAGTCGGTCAAGCAGCCGCTGCAGACCGGCATCAAGGCCATCGACGCGATGACCCCGATCGGCCGTGGCCAGCGCCAGCTGATCATCGGCGACCGCCAGACCGGCAAGACCGCGGTGGCCGTCGACACGATCATCAACCAGCGCGACAACTGGCGCTCGGGCGACCCGGAGAAGCAGGTCCGCTGCATCTACGTCGCCGTGGGCCAGAAGGGCTCCACCATCGCGTCCGTCCGCGGCGCCCTGGAGGAGGCCGGCGCGCTGGAGTACACCACGATCGTGGCTGCTCCCGCCTCCGACCCGGCCGGCTTCAAGTACCTCGCCCCGTACACCGGTTCGGCCATCGGCCAGCAGTGGATGTACGCCGGCAAGCACGTCCTGATCATCTTCGACGACCTGTCGAAGCAGGCCGAGGCCTACCGCTCCGTCTCCCTGCTGCTGCGCCGCCCGCCGGGCCGCGAGGCCTACCCGGGCGACGTCTTCTACCTGCACTCGCGCCTGCTGGAGCGCTGCGCGAAGCTGAACGACGCCCTGGGCGGCGGCTCGATGACCGGTCTGCCGATCATTGAGACCAAGGCCAACGACGTGTCGGCGTACATCCCGACCAACGTCATCTCCATCACCGACGGCCAGTGCTTCCTGGAGTCCGACCTGTTCAACGCCGGCATCCGCCCGGCCGTGAACGTCGGCATCTCGGTCTCCCGCGTCGGTGGCTCCGCCCAGATCAAGGCCATGCGCTCCGTCGCCGGCCGCCTGCGTCTGGACCTCGCCCAGTACCGTGAGCTGGAGGCCTTCGCCGCCTTCGGTTCCGACCTGGACGCGGCCTCCAAGGCCCAGCTGGAGCGCGGTGCGCGCATGGTCGAGCTGCTCAAGCAGGGCCAGTACCAGCCGTTCCCGGTCGAGGAGCAGGTCGTCTCGATCTGGGCCGGCACCAACGGCAAGCTGGACGACGTCCCGGTCGCCGAGATCCGTCGCTTCGAGCGCGAGTTCCTGGACCACGTGCGCCTGCAGCACAAGGACCTGCTCGCCGGCATCGTCGAGACCGGTCTGCTCGCGGACGGCACCGTCGACGCTCTGACCAGCGCGATCGAGAGCTTCAAGGCCGGCTACCAGACCGCCGACGGCAAGCTGCTGTCCGAGCAGGCCTGAATCCGGTAGCGAGGGAAAGGACGTAACGACCCATGGGAGCACAGCTTCGGGTCTACAAGCGCCGGATCCGCTCTGTCACCGCGACGAAGAAGATCACCAAGGCGATGGAGATGATCTCCGCGTCGCGCATCGTCAAGGCGCAGCGCGCGGTGGCCGCCTCCACTCCGTACGCCGATGAGCTCACCCGGGCGGTGACGGCGGTGGCCACCCGGTCCAACGCCAAGCACCCGCTGACGACCGAGAACCCGAGCGCCACGCGCGCCGCCGTCCTCGTGATCACGGCGGACCGCGGCCTGGCGGGCGGCTACTCGACCAACGCCATCAAGGCGTCGCTGGCGCTCTCCGAGCGTCTGCGCGCCGAGGGCAAGGACGTGTCGACGTACATCATCGGCCGCAAGGGCGTCTCGTACTACGCGTTCCGCAACCTGGCGGTGGCGGGCTCGTGGACGGGCTTCTCGGACAAGCCGACCTACGGTGACGCGAAGACGGTCTCGGCCGAGCTGATCGAGGCCTTCACCGCGGAGACCGGCGGTGTGGACGAACTGCACCTGATCTCGACCGAGTTCGTGTCGATGCTGACGCAGAACGCGGTCGCGGCACGGCTGCTGCCGCTCAAGCTGGACGAGGTCCAGCTGAGCGACTCGCGGCCGGCCAAGGCGGAGATCTTCCCGCTGTACGACTTCGAGCCGTCGGCCGAGGGCGTCCTCGACGCGCTGCTGCCGCGGTACGTCGAAAGCCGGATCTACAACGCGATGCTGCAGTCGGCCGCTTCCGAGCACGCCGCCCGCCGCCGCGCGATGAAGAGCGCGACGGACAACGCCGGCGAGCTCATCAAGTCGCTCACGCGGCTTGCCAACTCGGCCCGTCAGGCCGAGATCACCCAGGAAATCAGCGAGATCGTCGGCGGTGCCAACGCCCTCGCCGACGCTAGCCGCGGGAGCGAATGAGTATGACCACCACTGTTGAGCCGACCACGGCGACGGGCCGCGTCGCGCGGGTCATCGGCCCGGTCGTCGACGTGGAGTTCCCCGTCGACGCGATTCCGGACATGTTCAACGCCCTTCACGTCGAGGTGGACAACCCCGACGGCTCGGGCAAGAAGATCCTGACCCTCGAGGTCGCCCAGCACCTCGGCGACGGCATGGTCCGCGGCATCTCGATGCAGCCGACCGACGGCCTCGTCCGCGGCGCCCAGGTGTCCGACACCGGTGCCGCCATCTCGGTGCCGGTCGGCCAGATCACCAAGGGCAAGGTGTTCAACGCCCTCGGTGACGTGCTGAACGTGGACCAGGCGGAGTTCGACCAGCAGGTCGAGGTCCGCTGGCCGATCCACCGCAAGGCCCCGGAGTTCAAGGACCTCGAGTCCAAGACCGAGATGTTCGAGACGGGCATCAAGGTCATCGACCTCCTCACCCCGTACGTCCAGGGTGGCAAGATCGGTCTGTTCGGTGGTGCCGGTGTCGGCAAGACCGTTCTGATCCAGGAGATGATCTACCGCGTCGCCGAGAACTTCGGTGGTGTGTCGGTGTTCGCCGGTGTCGGCGAGCGCACCCGTGAGGGCAACGACCTCATCGACGAGATGGTCGACTCGGGCGTTCTGGACAAGACCGCGCTGGTCTTCGGCCAGATGGACGAGCCGCCGGGCACGCGTCTTCGCGTCGCGCTCTCCGCGCTGACCATGGCGGAGTACTTCCGCGACGTCGAGAAGCAGGACGTGCTCCTCTTCATCGACAACATCTTCCGGTTCACCCAGGCCGGTTCCGAGGTGTCGACCCTGCTCGGCCGCATGCCCTCCGCGGTGGGCTACCAGCCGAACCTGGCCGACGAGATGGGCCTCCTGCAGGAGCGCATCACCTCGACCCGCGGTCACTCGATCACCTCGATGCAGGCGATCTACGTCCCCGCGGACGACCTGACCGACCCGGCGCCGGCCACCACCTTCGCCCACCTGGACGCGACGACCGTTCTGTCGCGCCCGATCTCGGAGAAGGGCATCTACCCGGCCGTCGACCCGCTGGACTCCACGTCCCGCATCCTCGACCCGCGGTACATCGAGCAGAAGCACTACGACACGGCTCTCCGTATCAAGGGCATCCTGCAGAAGTACAAGGACCTCCAGGACATCATCGCGATCCTCGGTATCGACGAGCTGTCCGAGGAGGACAAGGTCACGGTCCACCGTGCCCGTCGCGTCGAGCGCTTCCTCTCGCAGAACACCTACGTGGCGAAGCAGTTCACCGGTGTCGAGGGTTCGACCGTCCCGCTGTCGGAGACCATCGAGGCCTTCAACTCGATCGCGGACGGCAAGTACGACGCCATCCCCGAGCAGGCCTTCTTCATGTGCGGTGGCATCGAGGACCTCGAGAAGAACGCCGCCGAGCTCGCGAAGAAGTAGTCGCGGCCGGTAGCAGCCATGTGACAGTGAGGGGTGGCCCCGGCCCTGGGGTCCACCCCTCGCGTCGCATCGGCTGTGATTCCGGTCAAATCCGTGCCGCCGGTTTCATGCCGGAGGTTCGGGGCCGTTATTCTTACCGAAACTCCCGAGTAATCGGGGGTTGCATGAGCCTAGGAGCCCACGTTGGCTGAGCTGCACGTCGAGCTGGTCGCAGCCGACCGCAAGGTGTGGTCCGGTGCGGCCACCATCGTCGTCGCCCGTACGGCCTCCGGTGACACCGGCATCATGCCGGGCCACACCCCGGTGCTGAGCGTGCTGGAGACCGGTCCCGTCACGATCCGCACGGTGGACGGCGGCACCGTCGTCGCCGCGGTGCACGGCGGTTTCATCTCGTTCGCCGACAACAAGCTGTCTCTGCTCGCGGAGATCGCCGAGCTGGCGGACGAGATCGACGTCGCCCGCGCCGAGCGCGCGCTGGAGAACGCCAAGTCGGGCCTCGACGAGCACGCCGAGCGTCGCGCCGAGGTGCGTCTGTTCGCGGCGCGCGGCCTCAAGGCCCACGCCTGAGTGTGCCTGGCCCCGGTACAGGGGTCGATCGACGGTCCCGGGGACGCGTGAGCGTGACCCCGGGACTGTCGTCGTAGTTGGTAGGTCAGCGCGGTCGTCGGGACGACCGTGACGGGGAACGCGGGTAGCGAGGAGGTAGGTGAGCATGGTCCTCGCGCTTGTGGTGTGTGCGGCGGTCGTGGCCCTGGGTGTGATCGGGCTGATGGCCTTCGCCGTCCGGCGCCGCCTGATCCAGAGGGTCGGCGGCACGTTCGACTGCAGCTACCGGCTCAAAATGCCCGCCGACGCCTCGACGCAGCCCGACCTCGACGAGAACGGCCGACCCACCTCAGCCCCGGTCCCCCCGACCGACGGCAAGGGGTGGGTTTTTGGTATCGGGCGCTACAGCGGGGACTCGATCGAGTGGTTCCGGGTCTTCTCGTACGCGCCGCGCCCGCGCAGGGTGCTGCCGCGGCGGGAGATCGAGGTGCTGGGCCGGCGCTACCCGGAGGGGCAGGAGGAGCTGGCACTGCTCTCCGGCTCGGTGGTGCTGCGGTGCCTGCACAACGGGGCGCCGCTGGAGCTGGCGATGAGCGAGGACGCGCTCACCGGCTTCCTGGCCTGGCTGGAGGCGGCTCCGCCCGGCCAGAGGGTCAACGTCGCGTAGCGACGAGACCCTCGGGGTGGGGGTCCCCCCGGCCGAAGGCTGGGGGGAGGTCAACGTCGCCTAGGGTCAACGCGGCCCAACCGGCCGGGCTAGGGTGGCCGCATGGTCAATCTGACGCGCATCTACACCCGTACCGGGGACGACGGCACCACCGCGCTCGGCGACATGAGCCGGACCACCAAGACGGACCCGCGGCTGATCGCGTACGCGGACGCCAACGAGGCGAACGCGGCGATCGGCGTGGCCCTGGCGGTCGGCGGGCTGGCCGAGGACGTGGCGGCGGTGCTCACCCGGGTCCAGAACGACCTGTTCGACGTGGGCGCCGACCTCTCCACCCCCGTGGTCGAGGACCCGAAGTACCCGCCGCTGCGGGTGCTCCAGTCGTACGTGGACCGGCTGGAGGGGGACTGCGACCACTACCTGGAGCAGGTCGAGAAGCTGCGCAGCTTCATCCTGCCCGGCGGCACGGTCGGCGCGGCGCACCTGCACCTGGCCTGCACGGTGGTGCGGCGGGCGGAGCGCTCCACCTGGGCGGCGATCGCCGAGCACGGGGACACCGTCAACCCGCTGACCGCGAAGTACCTCAACCGGCTGTCCGACCTGCTGTTCATCCTGGCCCGGGTGGCCAACAAGGAGCGCGGGGACGTGCTCTGGGTGCCGGGCGGGGACCGCTAGGAGCCTCGGGAGGGCTAGGAGTTCTCGGAGGCCGGCGGCTGCTTGGGCCAGAGCGAGTAGCAGGCGGCCACGACCAGGTTGACGACGGCGGCGAGGCCCAGCTTCCAGTACCACTGGGCGAAGGCGCCGAACTGCGCGGTGCCCGCGGACAGCGGGACGAGCAGGGTGATCAGGCCGAGGGTGATCGCGGCCGAGACCACCGTCCGCTTGGCGATGCTCCACTCGTGCGCCGTCCGCTCCGGGCCGTACTTCGGCGCGGGCGGCGGCTTGGGGCCGCCGGCGAAGCGGTGCAGGAAGTGCCGGTCGGCCCAGGCGACCAGGGACGGGCCGTAGCCGACCGAGAAGCCCGCGTAGCTCGCGGCGAGGGCGTGCATCCAGCTCGCCTCGGCGCCGTTCCTCAGGTTGAGGACGGTGAGCGCGTACAGGACGAGGTCCACCACCGGCAGGCCGAGCAGCAGCGCGGTGCTGGTGCGGCGCCACCGCAGCAGGTAGCGGGCGCAGAGGGCGAGGCCGAGGACGATCCACCAGGAGACCTCGGCGGCGACGATGAAGGAGACGATCACGGTGTCCAGCCTTCCGTGCGGGCGTGCTCGTGTCGTCGTCGCCGGGTGCCGTCCCCGGCTGCACCTTTCGATGTAGCCCGCTCCTGCGCGCACCGGAGTCCGCGCGTCCTCCCGGGATGGTGAGATGGGAGCGTGCCCACCCCGTTCGCCCAACTCCCGCCCCGGCGGCAGGACCAGCTGATCGCCCTCAGCGGGCTGCTCGGCGGTGTCGTGCTGATCGTCTTCCGGGTCTACGACCGCGCCGGCCGGATGCCGCTCTGGGCGGTGGTGGTACCGCTGCTGGTGATGGCGGGGCTGGAGCTGGTGCGGCGGACCCGGCCGGTGCTGGCGGTGACGGTCGGCGGGCTGGCCTTCGCCGGGAGCCTCTTCGCGGGCAGCCTGCTGGCGACGCTGATCATGTACACCGACCTGCTGTACGCGGCGGCGTTCTACGGCACCCCCCGGATGTCCAAGGTGCTGCACCTGTCCGGCGGGACGACGGTGCTGGTGCTCTCCGGCCTGACGCTGTACGCGGGCGGGACGTCGGCGGGGCTGCTGGTCGCGGTGGTCAGCAGTCTCGTCTTCCTGGCGCCGGTCTGGACGGGCGACCTGGTGCGCAAGCACCGGCTGACGGCGGAGACCGAGCGGCTGCGGGCCGAACAGACCGCGCTGCTCTCGGAGATGGACCGCCGCGAGGCGGTGGGCGCCGAACGGGCCAGGATGGCACGGGAGTTGCACGACGTGGTGGCCAACCACCTGTCGGCGATCGCCATCCACGCCACCGGCGCGCAGTCCGTCGCCCGAAGACGGCGGCTGCCGCAGGACGATCCGCTGGTGGAGGTGCTCGCGGTGATCCGCGAGAACAGCGTCCAGGGGCTGGCCGAGATGCGCCGCATGATCGGGCTGCTGCGCGACAGCGGCGGGGGAGAGGCGGAGGAGTCCTGGGCGGCGCCCGACCTGGCCGCCGTGGACGCCCTGCTGGCCAAGGCCAGGGCGGCCGGGCAGGACGTCGGGCTGGACTTCGAGCTGGTGCAGGAGGGTGGCAGCGAGGGCGTCCCGGCGCCGGTGGGGCTGGCCGCGTACCGGATCGTCCAGGAGTCGCTGACCAACGCGCTCAAGCACGCCGGGCCCGGACTGGTCAGCCTGCGGCTGGAGTTCGGGCCGGAGGAGGTGCGGATCGCCGTCGACAGCCCGTACCGGGCCGAGGCGGGCCGCGAACTGCCCGGCGCCCGGGCCGGGTTGGTGGGGATGAGGGAGCGGGCCGGGCTGCTGGGCGGCAGCTTCGAGGCGGGCCCGCGCGAGGGCTACTGGAGCGTGCGCGCGGTGCTGCCGCGCGGGCGGGAGAGCGAGGGACGGGCATGACGATCCGGGTGGTGGTGGCCGAGGACCAGGCGGCCGTACGGGCGGCGCTGGTGATGATCCTGCGGGCCGAGCCGGACGTCGAGGTGGTGGGGCAGGCCGCGGACGGCGAGGAGGCCGTGCGCCTCGCCCTGGAGCTGCGGCCCGACGTGGTGCTGATGGACGTGCAGATGCCCCGGCTGGACGGCGTCTCGGCGACCAGGCAGGTCGTCGCGGCCGGCGCCGCGCAGGTGCTGGTCCTGACCACCTTCGACCTGGACGAGTACGTCTACGGGGCGCTGCGCGCCGGGGCGGCCGGGTTCCTGCTCAAGGACCTGGAGGCGGACACCCTGGTCGAGGGCATCCGCACGGTGGCGCGCGGGGACGGCATGCTGGCGCCCTCGGTGACCAGGCGGCTGATCGGCACCTTCGCCCGCCCGGACCGGCCGGTCGGCCCCGACACGCGGGAGGCGGTGGCCGCGCTGACCGCCCGCGAGCGGGAGGTGCTGGCCTGCGTCGGGGCGGGGCTGTCCAACGGGGAGATCGCGCAGCGGCTGGAGATGGCGGAGGCGACGACCAAGACGCACGTCAGCCGCATCCTGGCGAAGCTGCGGCTGCGCAGCCGGGTGCAGGCGGCGATCCTCGCCCAGGACCTCGGGCTGACCATCTGACGAGCTGCTCGGGCCCGATCGGTTCGCCCGCTTCGTTTGGTTGCAGATCACACTCCCGATTGCTACTGCCCGGAGGATTCGGGCATTAGAGTCCGGCCTGAGCGACGCGGCTCGACGGCGGTCACCCCTGCCCTGAGCCGCCTTCAGGGCCCGCCCTCGGGGCGGCGACGGCATCGGGAGACCCAGCCATGAGCAATGCGTCCAGCAAGCAGATCGCCGTGATCGGTGCCGGCCTGATGGGCGCCGGCATCGCCCAGGTGTCCGCGCAGGCCGGCCACCCGGTCGTGCTGCGGGACGTCACCGAGGAGGCGCTGCAGCGCGGCCTCGCGGGCATCCGCGCCTCGTACGAGAAGTTCGTCTCCAAGGGGAAGCTGAGCGCCGAGGACGCCGAGGCCGCGCTGGGCCGGATCACCACCACCACCGACCTGGGCGCCGTCGCCGAGGCCGACATCGTGGTCGAGGCCGTCTTCGAGAAGCTGGAGGTCAAGGAGGGCGTCTTCCGCGAGCTCGACAAGCTCGCCAAGGACGGCGCCGTGCTCGCCTCCAACACCTCCGCCATCCCGATCACCCGGATCGCCTCCGTCACGCGGCGCCCGGAGTCGGTCGTCGGCGTCCACTTCTTCTCGCCCGTCCCGATGATGAAGCTCGTCGAGCTGGTGCGCGGCTACAAGACCAGCGACGAGACGCTGGCCACCGCCCGCGCGTACGCCGAGGGCGTCGGCAAGGAGGTCGTGGTCGTCAACCGCGACGTCGCCGGCTTCGTCACCACCCGCCTGATCACCGCGCTGGTCGTCGAGGCCGCCAAGCTGTACGAGTCGGGCGTGGCCACCGCCGAGGACATCGACACCGCCTGCCGCCTCGGCTTCGGCCACGCGATGGGCCCGCTGCAGACCGCCGACCTGACCGGCGTGGACATCCTGCTGCACGCCGCGCGCAACATCTACGACGAGACCCAGGACGAGAAGTTCGCCGCCCCGGAGATCATGGCCCGCATGGTCACCGCGGGCGACCTCGGCCGCAAGAGCGGCCGCGGCTTCTATCCGTACGAGGGCAAGTGACCCGCTGATCGGAGCGGGTGGGCCGGGCGGTCGCGGGACCGTACGGCCCACCCGGCCGGGGGCGGGTGAGTTTCCTCACGCCGGGTACCGCAGACGGGTGATTTGGGCGGTAATCGAGCGTAGGTGTGGAGACTGACTGCGTATATTCCCTCGGACGAGTGAAGTTGCTTCAGATTCGGCCGGAACCAGCAACCTGGGGTGCCGGTTCACCGTCAGATGAGGGAACCCGGCCTTCCGTCCGGATGTACGGGTGAGCGGCAGCCCCGCGGCACGCCCCGCCCGATCCACCCCAGTCCCCGAAGCGGACCGACAGGCGAAGGAGGAGTGCATGCGCATCACCGGCGACCACCGGGCGCTGGCCATCGAAGGCCGTCTCGACGTGCGCACCGCCGCCGACGCGCGGGCGCAGCTGCACCAGGCCGTGGACGGCGGCCTCGGGGACCTCGTGCTCGACCTCGGCCGGCTGGAGTTCTGGGACGCCACCGGCCTCGGCGTCATCATGGGCACCCACCGGCGGGCCGGCCGCATCGGCCGCCGCCTGGTGCTGCGCTCCGTCCCCGCCCAGCTGCAGCGACTGCTCGTGGCCACCAAGCTGCACCGCATCCTCGCCGTGGACGGCGCGGAGGCGCACGTCCTCTAGCGGAGGCGCTCCTCCGCCGAACCCGCCCCGTTCGTGCACCGGCCCGCCCCTGCACGGTCGGGGCCGGATGTGCGAGAGTCTGCCCGTCAGAAGACGGCCGCCGCCCGCCGCGCCGAGCGCGGCCGCGCAGGGGAGACCAGCCGGACGGCGCGCGCAGCCGGCGGCCGAGCACGATGCGGAGCAGAACGTGGCACAGCCATCCGGCGAGTTCCGGCAGGAGGCCGCCCGCACGCGCGGCGGCGAACTGGTCTGCGGAGGCCTGCTCGTCGGCGTCGGCGCCCCGGAGGGCTCCGAGGCCCGCCCTTGCCCGGCGGAGTGGCGCCCCCGCCCCCGCCGGATCGAGCGCAGCGAGCCCGCCCGCGGCCCCGCCGGAGGCCCCGAACGGGCGGTCGGCCCGCTCGCCATGGGCGCGGGCCCCGCCGACCTGCCGCTGCTCGACCGCGAGGCCGATGTCGCCGAACTGCTCGGCCTGCTCGCCGAGGGGCGCTCGATACGCCTGGTCGGCCAGGCCGGTTCGGGCCGCAGCGCACTGCTGTCGGCCGTCGCCGAGGCCGCCGCCGACCTCGCCCCCGGAGGCGTCGTCCAGCTCTGCGGCCACCGCCGCACGGCCGCCGACCTCCTCCAGGACCTCTTCGCCGCCACCCACCACGCCCCCGGCTTCCGGCCCGACCCCGGGCAGCTGGCCGCGCACCTCGCCGAGGTCGCCGCCGTGGTCGTCGTCGACGAGGCCGAGCCCTCCGACACCGAGCTGGAGGAACTGCTCGCCGCGGCCCCCCGCTGCGCCTTCCTGATCTCCGTCGCCCCCGGCAGCCCCGTGCTGCCCGCCGGCTCCCGGCTGCGCGACCACCTCGTCGCCGGGCTCTCCCGCTCCGCCTGCCTCGCCCTCACCGCCCGCCTGGCCGGGCGGCCCCTGGACGTCGACGAGAAGGCCTGGGCGGTCGACCTCTGGTTCGAGTCCGAGGGGCTGCCGCTGCGCTTCGTTCAGGCCGCCGCGCTGCTGCGCCAGCGGGACGTCTCGGTGGACGCGCTGGTCGCCGCCGAGGAGGACCGCCACGACGTCTTCGGGGTCGTCCGGGAGCCCGTCCAGCACCCGGACCCCGCGGTGCGCGAGAACGCGCTGCGCCGCTCCGTCCCGCTGCCCTCCGTCGCCGAGACCGCCTCGCCCGCCGTCCGGCTCGCCGAGGGGCTCAGCGAGCCCGCGCAGGCCGTCCTGCGCCTCGCCGTGGCGCTCGGCGGCGAGTGCCCCACCGCGCCGCACCTGCCCGCGCTCCTCGACGTCGGCCAGGGCGAGGCCGCGCTCGCCGAACTCGCCGACGCCGGGCTGGCGGTGTCCATCGGAGGGCACCACCGGCTCACCGCCGGGGCCCTCGACCTGCTCGTCCCGCACTGGCCCGCGCAGGGCTGCGTGGACGGCGCCGCCCAGCACTTCGCCTGGTGGGTCGGGCACGGCTCGGTCTCGCCCGCGCAGATCGCCGCCGAGGCCGAGGTCGTGATCGGCGTGCTGCTCGCCGACCGGGCCGCCGGGCGGCACGAGGCCGTGGTGCGGCTGGCCAGGGCCGCCGCGCCCGCGCTGGCGCTCGCGCTGCGCTGGGGGGCCTGGGAGCGGGTGCTGCAGCTCGGTCAGGAGGCCGCCCGGCGTACAGGATCGCCCGTCGACCAGGCCTGGTTCCACCACGAGGCGGGCGTGCACGCGATCTGCGTCCAGCAGCCGTCCCGGGCCGTTGCCGAACTGGAGACGGCGCTCACCCTGCGGGCCGCCGCCGGGGAGCAGCGCGGCGTCGCCGGGGCGCGGCGGATGCTCGACCTGCTGCGCGCCGAGGGGCGGCAGCTGCCCGCCGCACCGGTGACGGTGGCGGCGCGCGGACCGGTGATCCGCAAGATCGCCGCCCGGGTGCCGCGACGGCTGCGCTCCAGCCGCAAGCGCCGGATCGTGCTCGCCTCGGCGGCGCTGCTGACCTTCGGGGTGCTGGGGACGGCGACGGCGATGACGATCGGCACCGACCAGCCCAAGGGGAACGATCCGCACGGGCGGCTGGACGACGTCGGGGACAGCCAGGACGGGCCGCTGCCGGTGCCGCACGCCTCCACCACGAGCCAGGGCGGCGGTACGGGCGCCGCGGCGCCGGGGAGCCCGGCGGGGGACGGGACGAGCCCGGCGCCGTCCGAGAGCGGGGCCTCGCACTCGCCGAGCGCCTCGCCCTCGCACCGGGCCTCGCGCTCGCCGGGGGCGGAGGAGTCGCAGACGGCTCAGCCGCCTGCGCCGCAGCCGCCGGTGACCCAACAGCCGCAGTCGCCGGTGTCGCCGCCGCCGGGCAACGTCTCGCCCTCGCCGGGGAACTCACCGAGCCCGACTCCGAGCCCGACCGCGACGAGCTCGTCGAGCCCGTCGACCCCGCCGCCGCCCTCAACGGGCGGATGAGGCGTCAGAACAGCTTGAGCTTGTCGTCGTCGATGCCGCGCAGCTCGTCGTAGTCCAGGACGACGCAGCCGATGCCCCGGTCGGTGGCCAGCACGCGGGCCTGGGGCTTGATCTCCTGCGCGGCGAAGACGCCCTTGACCGGGGCCAACAGCGGGTCCCGGTTGAGGAGTTCGAGGTAGCGGGTGAGCTGCTCGACGCCGTCGATCTCGCCGCGGCGCTTGATCTCGACGGCGACCGTGGCACCGTCGGAGTCGCGGCAGAGGATGTCGACGGGGCCGATCGCCGTCGGGTACTCGCGGCGGATCAGCGACCAGCCGGCGCCGAGCACCTCCATGCGGTCCGCGAGCAGCTCCTGGAGGTGGGCCTCGACGCCGTCCTTGATCAGGCCCGGGTCCACGCCCAGCTCGTGGGAGGAGTCGTGCAGCACCTCCTCCAGCGTGATGATGAGCTTCTCGCCGGCCTTGTTCTCCACCGTCCAGACCCCGTCCGCCTCCTTGAGGACGCACGGCGGGGACATCCAGTTGAGCGGCTTGTAGGCACGGTCGTCGGCGTGGATGCTGACGCTGCCGTCGGCCTTGACCAGGATGAGCCTGGTGGCGGAGGGCAGATGGGCGGAGAGCCGACCGGCATAGTCGACTGAGCAGCGGGCAATTACGAGACGCACGGTCGACCACGCTAGCCCACCGGGGCCAGTTGATGCGATTCCGAGACGACCGGGTGAAGAAAGCGCGAACGCCGCGACCATGGAGCATCGGCTGTTCCGCTCCTGTCCGTTCGCGGTCTGGCGCCCCTCAAGTGGGGTCTCTACCGTGTGTGACGGCACGACTGCGGGACCGGCGTCAACGGGGACGGAGACTTCAGATGAACGATCCGACAGGATCTGGCCAATCTGGTGCGTCGAGGCATATTTCCGGAGCAATCCGAAAGAATCACCAGCCTGTCGCGCTGTTGACTGCCACGCTGTTCTGAGCGCGTTCGGTGTCCGGGGCGTCACGCCCCGTGGCGCCACCGCGGTGTCGCGAAGGTGCCGGAACCCCGTCCCGCGGGGCCGGACACCCCTGCGCTTCCGCCACCACCCTCACTGTGAGCTTGGACTACGCATGACCACCCGGGCGCCGCCGCGGGTGGAACGCGAGAGGAGAATCCATGTCGCTCGACGTCTCACCGGCCCTGCTGGAGAAGGCCGAGCGGGGCGAGGTCGACGAGCGGGAGTTCGTCGACTGCGTCCGCGTTTCGCTGCCGTACGCCTGGGACCTGATCAGTTCGCTGGTCGCCCAGGCGAAGGTCGACGGCACCGACTTCGCCGACAACCACGTACCGCCGCCGAGCGAGCAGGCGCGCGGTCAGTTGCTGCGCGCGCTCGCGAGCGACGCCATCCGGGGTGCCCTGCAGCGCCATTTCGGGGTCCGGCTGGCGTTCCAGAACTGTCACCGCGTCGCGGTGTTCCTGCCCTCGGAGCCGAACGAGGCGCGCTTCGAGCGCTTCACCTCCGTCCGGGAGCAGCTGCTCAACCAGTCCGAGGAACTGCGGGACTGCTGATCCCCACGCCGGCCGCCGCAGCCTCCTCCAGGGGCGGTGGCGGCCGGCGGGGTTCTCGTCGGCCTCGCCAGGTTCGTCAGGCTCGTCAGGCCCGTCAGCCGAGCTGCGGGAGCACCTCGGAGCCGAGCCGGGCGATGTTGTGCAGGGTCGCCTCGCGGTCGCCGCTGCCCTCGGCGAGCAGCGCGAAGCGGCGGATGCCGGTGCGCTCGGCGGTGGCCAGCAGCCGGTCGGCGCACTGGCGCGGGGTGCCCACCGCGTGCAGGTCGCAGAGGAGTTCGGTGTACTCGCGCGGGTCGCGCATCTTGCGCTCGCGGCCGTCGACGGTGCGGTGCGCGCCGAGCCCGTACTCGAACCAGCCGGGCATCGCGTTCAGCAGCGTCGCCCTGGCCGTGGAGGAACGGTCCTCCACCTGCGCGACGCCCGCCGCGACGTGCTGGCGGGAGACCCGGCGCAGCTGCTCCTCGCCCCGGCCGGCGGCCAGCCAGGCGGCGCGGTACAGCTCCAGCATCCGCAGCTTGTCCTCGTCGCCGGAGTGCATGCCCAGCAGCATCGGAAGGCCGCGCTCGGCGGCCAGTTTCACCCCGCCCGGCGAGGTGCAGGCGACCACCACGGGCGGGCCCGCGACCGGGCGCCCGGCGGCGGTGAGGTCCTCGCCGGCCGGCTCCTCCTGGCGCTGGCGGGGGAAGGAGCGCGCGGCCGGTTCGTCCAGGCCCAGCCAGCTGCCCAGGCCCGGGCGCCGCAGCGGCTCGGAGGCCCGGGGGACGACGGCGACCTCGGGGAAGCTGAACTGCGGCCCGTCCGCGCCGACCCGGGAGCCGCGCAGCCAGCGCAGCAGCAGGTCCAGCCGCTCGGGGAAGCCCTGCTCGAAGGCGTCCACGCCGCTGCCGAAGACGTCCAGGTCGATCCACGGCCCGCCGCGCCCGACGCCGAGGGTGAAGCGCCCGCCGGAGGTGAGGTGCAGCAGGGAGGCCTGCTCGCCGAGCGCCACCGGGTGGGAGGTGGACAGGACGCTGACGGCCGTGCCGACGCCGATCCGGCGGGTGCGGCCGAGCAGCAGCGCGGCCAGCGTCGCCGCGTCGGGGCAGACCCCGTACGGCACGAAGTGGTGCTCGGCCAGCCAGACGTTGTCCAGGCCCGCGCGCTCCGCCTCGACGGCGGCGCGGACGGTGCGGTCCAGTGCCTCGCCGTGGCTCTGCCCGGGGAACTGCGCGGACAGCAGGAAGGCGCCGACCCGTACGGGGGCGGTGTCCGGCGGCAGTGCGGCGACGCGCTGGGCGGCGGGCAGGGAGTCGCCCGAGACGGCCGTCAGCGGGGGCGCCGGGTGCACGGCGGGTACGGTGCTCAGCGCCGGGCCGGGGGCGGGCGGCCGTACGCCGACCGGCCGGCGGGTCTCGGCTCGGTCGCTGGTCTTGGTCATCCTTGGTCCTCCATGGGTGCGCGCAGGGTCTGCGAGCCCCGCCGTGTCCCTTCACGGGTATCGGATGTCATGTGCCAATGGCACGCGGAATCCTGAATTCGCCCGATGATCGGGTGGATCTCGGTAAAAACAGCCGGGTCCCGCCCGTAGCCGTGATAGGGGAGCGGAGACAGCCTTAGGCTGGAAGGCCCAGAGCCCCCGGAAGAGAGGCAGTCCGCCGTGCCCCGCCACAACCGGACCAGGAGCGCCGCCCCCCGCGAGAGCGCCGAACCGGCCGCTCCGCTCGGCGGATCGCTGCGCCGCACCGAGAGCTACCAGGGCGACGACTGGGTGGTCCAGACGGTCGCCGGCACCGCCGGGCGCTTCTACCGCTGCCCGGGCTGCGACCAGGAGATCCCGCCCGGGGTGGGCCATGTGGTGGCCTGGCCGGCGTACGGCGCGGGGGTGGACGACCGGCGGCACTGGCACCGGGCGTGCTGGGGAGCGCGGGAGCGCCGGGCCTCCAACGTGCTGAGGGGCCGCGGCGCTCCGAGGTACTGACGGGGTACGGACGGGGTACCGACTCCGGGGCGGTGGACTCGCCTACGCGTCGCGCTTCTTGAGCACCAGCGCGCCGCCGACCAGGGCCGCGAGGGTCCAGGCCAGGCAGATCAGGAAGCCGGCCCAGGGCCCGTACGGCTGGCCGTGCTGCTCGTAGACCAGCAGCATGCGCGAGCCCGCGTAGTCCGGGAAGTAGTGCGCCAGCGTCTTGACCTTCGGCACCGCCGAGAGGATCGGCGAGAGCAGGAAGAAGAACGGCACCAGCACGCCCAGGGCCAGGGTCTGGTTGTGCAGCATCGTGGTGACGCCGGCCGAGAACAGGCACAGCAGCGTCAGGTACAGCGCCGCGCCGAGCACCGCGCGCAGCACGTTCGGCTCGCCCAGGGTGGTGGAGTGCGAGCCGAGCAGGGCCTGGCCGAGGAAGAAGGTGACGAAGGCCGTCACCAGCGAGACCACCAGGGCGAGGCCGCCGAGCACCACGGCCTTGCCGGTGAGCAGGGTGCCGCGCTGCGGGACGGCGGCGAGGGTGACCCTGACCATGCCGCTGCTGTACTCGTTGCCGATCGCCAGCACGCCGAAGACGATGATGGCCAGCTCGCCGAGCATGATGCCGGAGAAGGCCGTACCGGTGGCGTCGAACGGGTTGCCGTTGTCGTGGCTGCGGAACTCGGTGAAGTTGTTGTTGGTCAGCAGGGACAGCAGCGCGCCGATGCCGACGGTGACCACGAAGGTCAGCGCGAGGGTCCAGACGGTGGAGCGGACGCTGCGGATCTTCGTCCACTCGGAGCGAAGGATCGCCGGGAAGGACGCCATCTCAGTTCTCCTCCTGCCGCACGGCCGCGGCCGGCCCGGTGCCGTCCGCCTTGAAGCCCTCGCCCCACACGCCGGGGGCGCCCGCCGCGTCGCGGCCCGGGCCGTCGCCCGCGTGGTACTCGACCGAGTCGGCCGTCATCTGCATGAACGCGTCCTCCAGCGAGGCCTGCTGCGGGCTGAGCTCGTGCAGCACCACGCCGTTGGCGGCGAACAGCTCGCCGATGGCGGCGAGGTCGCCGTCGACGACCTCGTACGAGCCGTCCGGGCCGGGCTCGTGCCGCAGGCCGGCGCCGGCGAGCACGTCCAGCAGCCGCTCGGGCTGCGGGGTGCGCAGCCGGACGGCGGATCGGGAGTTGCGGCGGATGAACTCGGGCATCGACAGGTCGGCCAGCAGGCGGCCCCTGCCGATGACGACCAGGTGGTCCGCGGTGACGGCCATCTCGCTCATCAGGTGCGAGGAGACGAAGACGGTGCGGCCCTCGGAGGCCAGGCGCTTCATCAGGTTGCGGATCCAGAGGATGCCCTCCGGGTCGAGGCCGTTGACCGGTTCGTCGAACATGACGATCTCCGGGTCCCCGAGCAGCGCGGAGGCGATGCCCAGGCGCTGGCCCATGCCGAGCGAGAAGCCGCGGGCCCGCTTGCGGGCGACGGGGGTGAGGCCGACCAGCGAGAGCACCTCGTCGACCCGGCGCTCGGGGATGCGGTTGCTCTGGGCGAGCCAGAGCAGGTGGTCGCGGGCGGTGCGGCCGGGGTGGACGGCCTTGGCCTCCAGCAGCGCGCCGATGTACTTGAGCGGCTCGCTCAGCTGGCCGTAGCGCTTGCCGTCGATGGTGACCCGTCCGCCGGTCGGGCGGTCGAGGTCGAGGATCATGCGCATGGTGGTGGACTTGCCCGCGCCGTTGGGGCCGAGGAAGCCGGTCACCACCCCCTGGGGGACCCGGAAGCTGAGCCGGTCCACGGCCAGCGTCCTGCCGTAACGTTTTGTCAGTTCGTGCAACTCGATCATTCGCGCTCCCTCAGTTCCTTGCAAGGCTAGGACAAAGCGGATATCGGGGCCCGCTGAGTGGGCCCCGTGGGCGTGCCGGAATACGGTGGCCCCATGACCCAGCTCCCCACCGCCGTCTCGGTACGCGAGAGCGGCTCCGGAACCCCCGTCCTCCTGCTGCACGCCTTCCCGCTGAACGCCGCGATGTTCTCAGCCCAACTGGACGCGCTGCCCGGCACCGCCGGGGACGGGGCCCGGGTGATCGCCCCCGACCAGCGGGGCTTCGGCGGCACCGAGCTGGGCTCGGACGAACCCTCGCTGGACCTCGTCGCCGACGACCTCGCGCTGCTGCTGGACGCGGCCGGCATCGACCGCGCCGTGGTCGGCGGGGTCTCCATGGGCGGCTACGTCGCCCTGGCCCTCGCCCGCCGCCACCCCGACCGGCTGGCCGGCCTGCTGCTGGCCAACACCCGCGCCACCGCCGACACCGAGGCCGTACGGGCCAACCGCGAGCGGATCGCCGCCGCCGTGACCGCCCGGGGCAGCGTGCAGCTGCTGCTGGACGAGGAGGTCGCGGCCGGGCAGCTCGCGCCCGGGTCGCGGCACCTCGTGGAGCGGGTGCGGTCGATGGTCGCCGCCGCCCCGCCCGCCGCCGTCGCCTGGGCCCAGCGGGCCATGGCGGCCCGCCCGGACTCCCGGGAGACGCTGGCGGGCCTGCGGGTGCCGGCGGTCGTCCTGGCGGGCGCCCAGGACGCCCTGGTGGCCGTCGAGGAGGCCGAACTCACCGCGAGCCTCCTGCCGAACGCCGAGCTGGCCGTCCTGCCCGACACGGGCCACCTGAGCCCCCTGGAGGCCCCCGAGGCCTTCGACGCCGCCGTGCGCCGCCTGCTCGCCCGGGTGGCCGCCGGATGAGTGCGGACGCGGCGGGCTGGGACTTCTCCGCGCTGGAGGTCACCGGCCGGATGCCGATCACCAATCGCGGTGAGGGGCTCGTGGAACTGACCCTGGAACCCCTCGGCGAGGACTACTGGATGCGCCCGGGGGAGACCTTCATCGTCACCTCGTACGGGGACTACGGCTCCGGGCACCCCTTCGAGGTGCAGTACTGGCCGGACTCCGTGACGGTCTGGTGCACCTCCTGGTTCGGCACCGTCTCCGACGACGAGGGCAACCAGCTCAGCAGCGGCTACCAGCGCCCCGACGGGGCCTACCCGAGGTAGTGAGTCGACATCAGCGGACAGGCCCTCACCCGGGAGGGTGAGGGCCTGTCGTGCAGGTGCGTCAGCGCTGGGCCGGGACGCCCGCGGTGTCGTCACCGGGGACGCCGGCGGCGGCCACGGCCGCGCCCGTCAGCGTCGCCAGCATCTCGCGGACGTTGGTCAGCTGGGCGTTGATGCTGTCGCGGCGGTTGGTCAGCGCCGCCAGCTCGCGCTCGGACTCGCTGCGGATCCGGTCGGCCTTCGCGTTGGCGTCCGCCACGATGTCCTCGGACTGGCGCTGGGCCGTCTCGACGGTCTGGCGGGCACGGCGCTCGGCGTCGGTGCGCAGCTTCTCCGCCTCCAGGCGCAGCTGCTCGGCCCGGTGCTCGATCTCGGCGAGGCGCTTCTCGGCCTTGGCCTGGCGGGCGGCGAGGTCGCGCTCGGACTGCTCGCGGCGCTTGGCCAGGTTGGTCTCGAACTCCAGCGCGGCCTGGGCGGCCTTGGTGCGGGTCTCCTCGAAGAGGGCGTCCGCCTCCTCGCGCTTGTTCTGCGCGTCCTTGTTGGCCTCGGCACGCAGCTGGGCCGCGTCGCTCTTGGCCTTGTCGACGATGCGCAGGCCCTCGTCCTCCGCCTTGGCCTTGCGGTCCTTGGCGTAGTTCTCGGCCTCGGTGCGGACCTGCTGCGCGGCGGCCTCGGCCAGCTCGCGGTGCTGCTCGGAGGCGCGGTGGGCCTCGTCGCGCAGGTCCTTGGCCTCCTCCTCGGCGAGGCGCAGGATCTTCTCGACCCGGGCGCCGAGACCGGCGTACGAGGGCTCCTGCTCGGCGACCGCCGCCTGGGCGGTCTGGGTCTCCAGGTGGAGCTCCTCGATGCGCTTCTCCAGCGCGCTGATCCGGGTCAAGGCACTGTCACGGTCGGCCACCAGCTTGGTGATCCGCTCGTCGACCTGGGCACGCTCGTACCCACGGCGCACCAGGTCGAAGCCGTGAGGGGAGTGACTGTCGCTCATGGGGTTCTGGGCTTCCTGTCGTCAAACCGCTGAGGTGGTTGAGGGAATCCTGACACGGTACCGGAGTGTCGACGGCGAAATGCCGTCCTCTCACGGACAATGACCGCCAATGTCCGCTCAATCGGGTGGTGAGCTCTTGGAGCGATTGCCACCCGACCGGGGGGAGCCAACTCCGGCACCGGCCTTGGCACCCCCGTCCTTCTTGGTGTTGCTTCCCCCGTTGGCCTGGGCGACCGGTGACGGTGCCTCGAACGCCTCCAGGGCGGAGAGCACGTCCTGCACCCTGGAGATCTCGGTGTTGATGTCCTTGCGGCGGCGCACCAGTTCGTCCAGCTCGCGCCGGCCCTCGTCGGTGACGCGCTGCGCCTCGGCCTTCGCCTCGGCGACCAGCCGCTCGGCCTCCGCCTTCGCCAGCTCGATCTGCTCGTCCGCGGTCCGGTCGGCCTCCCGGAGCCGCTTCTCCGCCTCCGAGGCGGCGTTGTCCAACCGCTCCTCGGCCTCCGACTCGGCGGAGGCCAGCTTCGCCTCCGCCTTCTCGATCAGCGACTCGGCGCGGTCGGTGGAGTTGGCGAGCTTGGTCTCCGCCTCCTTGAGCAGGCCCTCGGCCTTGCGGACGGCGGAGAGCCGGACCTTGCTGGCCTCCGCCGACGCCTCCGAGGTGAGCTCCGAGGCGCGGTCCTCGGCCGCCGCGACCAGGGCGGCGGCGCGGTCCTCGGCCTCGGCGACGGTGGCCACCGCCTGCTCCTCGGCCTCGGTCAGCTGCTCCTGGGCGGCCGTCACCAGCGCGTCCACCCGCTCGCCGGCCGACTTCATGGCCGCCGCGTTCTCCTTGCGGGCGCGCTCGTGCAGGGCCTCGACCTCGGCGTCGGTGCGCTCGCGCAGCTCCTCGGCGCGCTCGCGGATCGCGGTGGCGTCGCGGCGGGCCTCGGCGAGCAGCGTGTCGGCGTCGGCGCGGCCCTTCTCCACCTCGGCCTGACCGGCCGCCTCGCCGGCGGCGACCAGGCGGTCGGCCTCCTTGCGGGCGGCGGCGACCATCGCGTCCGCCTGCTCCTCGGCGGCGGCGGTGGTGGCCAGGGCGGTGGTCTGGGCGTCCTCGCCGAGGGACTCGGCGTCGGCGAAGGCCTTCTCCAGCACGGACTTGGCCCGCTCGCGGGTCGACCTGTCGAACTGCTCGGCGGCCTCGCGGGTGTCCGCGTCGTAGGCGTCGGCGCGGGAGTGCGTGGCGGAGTCGTACTCGTCGGCCAGGGTGCGGGTGGCGAGGGCGTACTCCTCGGCCTCGGCGCGCAGCGCGGCGGCCAGCTCCTCCGCGTCGGCGACGGTGCGGGCGCCGCGGGCCTCGGCCTCGGCGACCGTACGGGCGGCCTGGGCCTCGACGTCCGCGCGCAGCTGCTCGGCGGCCTCCTCGGCGGCGCGCAGCTCGTGGTCGGCGTCGTGGCGCAGTTGCTCGTCGTAGGCCTGGGCCTCGGCGCGCTGCCGGCCGAGTTCGGCCTCGGCGGCCTCGCGCTCGGCGGCCAGGTCGAGGGCGGTGCGGTCGCGCAGGGCCGTGGTCTCGGCGTCGGTGCGGGCGCGCAGCTCGGCGGTGTCGCGGTCGGCCTCGGCGCGCACGTGCTCGGCGTAGGCGTCGGCCTCGGTGTGCCGCTCGGCGGCGTACTCGTCGGCCTCCGTGCGCTGCTCGGCGGCGGCCTGCTCGGCGCTCTCGCGGACCTCGGCGCTCTCGCGCTCGGCGGTGGCCCGGAGGGCGGCGATCTGTTCGGCGGCGGCCTCGTGCAGTCCGGCCACGGACTGGCGGACCTCGGCGGCCTCGTCCTCGGCGTCGGAGACCAGGGCGGCGCCCTCGGCCTCGGCGGCGGCCACCAGGCCCTCGCCCTCGGCACGGGCGCGCTCCAGCTCGGCGGCGGCCTCGGTGCGGACGCCGTCCGCGTCGGCGCGGGCCTCGGAGAGGAGGCGGCCGGCCTCGGCGCGTACGGTCTCGGCCTGCTCGTCGGCGAGGGCGAGCTCGGCGGCGGCCTTCTCGCGGACGGACCGGGCGTCCTGGCGGGCCTCGGTGCGCACGCGCTCGGCGTAGGCGTCGGCCTCGGTGTGCCGCTCGGCGGAGTACTCGTCGGCGGCGGCCCGCTGGGTGGCGGCGTACTCCTGCGCCTCGGCGGCCTGGCGGGCGGTCTCGGCGGCGACGCTCTCGGCCTGCTCGGCGGCGGCGTGGTCGGCCCCGGCCCGTACGGCCTCGGCGTACTCGTCGGCCTCGGAGCGCTGGGCGGCGGTCTCGCGCAGGGCCTCGGTGCGCAGCTCGGCGGCGAACTCGTGGGCGGCTTCCCGCTGTTGGGCCGTCTCGGTGGCTGCGGCCTCGCGGCGGGCGGCGGCCTCCTGCTCGGCCTCGGCGCGCACGCGCCCGGCGTAGGCGTCGGCCTCGGAGCGCTGCTCGGCGGTGGCCTTCGCGGTGCGCTCGGTGAGTTCGGCGGCGGCCTGCTCGGCGCCGGTGCGGGCGGTCTCGGCGTCGGTGCGGGCGGTCTCGGCGGCGGCGAGGTGCTCGGCGGTCTCCTCGCGCTCGCGGCGCAGGCCCTCGGCGGCCTCCTCGCGCTCGCGGCGGCTCTCCTCGCCCAGCGCCTCGGCGGCGGCCTCGGACTCGGCCCGGGTGCGGGCGGCCTCGGTGTCGGCCTCGGTGCGCACCCGCTCGGCGTCGGCCACGGCGGCGTCGCGCACGGAGCTCGCCCCGGCCTGGGCCTCGGTGGTCAGGGCGGTGGCGGCGGCGGTGGCCTCGGCGCGCACGCGCTGGTCGAACTCGCCTGCCTCGCGCCGCAGTTCGGCGGTCTCGCGCTCGGCGGCCTTGCGGTTCTCGGCGGCCGCGGCCTTGGCGGAGGCCAGGGCGTCCTGGCTCTGCTGCTCGGCGGCGGAGGCGATCTTCTCGGCCTCGGTACGGGCCCGGGCGAGGGTCTGCTCGGCCCGGCCCTGGGTCTCGGCGGCCTGCTCCTGGGCCCGGGCGCGCAGCCGCTCGATCTCCCCGGCGGCGCCCGAGCGCAGCTCGTCCGCATCGGCCTTGGCCTTGGTGAGCAGCTCCTCGGCGTTCTTCGCCGACTCCTCGATCTGCACGACGGCCTGGCGGCGGGCCTCGCCGCGCACCCGGTCGGCCTCGGCGGCCGCCTGGGCGCGCAGCTCCTCGGCCTCGGCGCGCAGGGCGGCGGCCTCGTCCTGCATGCGCTCGATCCGCTCGCGGATCGCGGCGGCGTCGTCCAGGGCGGCGTTCTGGGCCTGCTCCACGGCGGCCTGGGCCTGCTCGCGCAGGCGCTGGGCCTCGGCGGCGGCCTCGGTGCGGATCCGCTCGGCCTCGGCGGAGGCCTCGCCGCGGGCGGTCTCGGCGTCCTGGTTGGCCCGGCCGAGCACCTCCTCGGCGGTCTTGGCGGCCTTGGCGAGGTGGACGGTGGCATCCTTGGCGCCGGCCGCCCGGCCGGCCTCCTCGGCCTCGCCGCGCAGGCGCTGGGCGTCGGCCTCGGCGTGTGCCCGCAGGTCGGCGACCTCCCGCTCGGCGTGGGCGCGCAGCTCGGCGATCGCGGCCGCGGCCTCGGCCTTGAGCTCGGCGGCCACCGACTCGGCGGTGGCCCGCAGGCGCTCGCTCTCCTCGGCGGCGGCGGCCTTGGCGGCGTCCGCCTCGGCCTGGCGGGTGGCGGCCCGGTCCCGTACGGCATCGGCCTCGGCGCGGATGGCCTCGGACTCGGCGGTGGCCTGGGCGACCATCCGGGCGACCTCGGCGCGGGCGGTCTGCGAGCGCTGCTCGTTGGCGGCCTCGCCGTCCAGGACCTTGCGCTCGGCGGCGGCCTCGGCGTCCGCCTGGAGCTGCTCGGCGGCCTGCTCGGCCTGGACGCGCAGCTCGGCGGCCTCCTGGTGGGCGCGCTCGGCCTCGGCGATGGCCGCGTCGCGCAGCCGCTCTATCTCGGCCTTGGCGGCGGCGAGCTGCTGCTGGGCGCGGGCCTGCTCGGAGGCGGCCTCGCTCGTGAGCCGGTCGATCTCGGCCCGGGCCACGGCCAGCTGCTGCTCGGCGGCGGCGTGGGCGGCGGCCAGCTGCTGCTGGGCCTCTCCGCGGGCGGCGCCGACCTCGGCGGCGGCCTGGGCACCGGCCTGCTGGGCCTGCTCGGAGGCGGCGCGCAGCATCCGTTCGGCGTCGTTGTGGGCGCGCTGGAGGGCGGCCTCGGCGGCGGCGTGGGCCTCGCCCCGGGCGGCGTCCACGTCGGCGGCGGTCTGGGCGCGGGCCTGGTCGGCGAGGGCGACGGCCTCCGCGCGGGCGGCGGCGACCATGCGCTCGGCCTCGGCGCGGGCGTCCTGGAGCAGGCGGGTGGCCTCCTGCTCGGAGCCGGCCCTGGTCTGATCGGCCCAGCCCTTGACGTGCTGCTCGGCGGACAGGCGCAGCTCGGCGAGCTCGTCCTCCAGCTGGCGGCGGCGGGCGGCGAGGTCGGCCTCCACGCGGGCGCTGCGCTCGGCGGCCTCGGCCATGATCCGCTGGGTGGCGGCCTGGGAGTCGCGCAGCTGGCGCTCGGCGTCGGCGCGCAGCTGCTGGGCCTGCATCTCGGCCGTGCGGAGCATCTGCTCGGCCTGGCCGGAGACGGCGTCGAAGGCGCGCGGCTGGGCGAGCATGCGACGGGACTCGTGCAGCTTCGCCCGGAGCACCTCCACCTGGTAGGCGAGGTCCTCGGCGTGCTCGACTGCCTTGTCCCGATCCTTCCGAGTCCGACCCATCTCGGCCTCGAACTGGGAGAGGTGATCGTCAGCCTCGTAGCGGTCGTTGCCCCGCACTCCGCGGTCCCATCCATCTCCTGGTCGCGTCTTCGACCCGGCCGGTCCCGTGCTCCCGTTTCCCGGGGCGCCGGTCCTGCTGGTCCTTGCATCCGCAGTCGTTCGGACGCCCCCGTACTGACCGGGGCCGCCCGCAGCGGTCACCGGAGCCCTGGGCGTGGGAGCGCGGGGTTCCGCGTTCCTCCGTCCGGGTGGACTCCTGGGCGAACTCTTGCCTTGTGGAGAATGGTGACAGATCCCTGTAGCGACTGTTCAGCCGTGCCCGTGTAATGGGACTCCCCTTGCGACGGGCCGACCACCGCAGGGCGGACGGGCCTGTCACCGGCCGTGCCCGTCGCCTCCGTCTCCCGGAGCCTCCGCGCACCTGGGCATTGTAGTGGGAGCGCAGTGCGGGGGAATGGCCGCGTGGGGGTTTTCCGGTTGTCGGACGAGGTTACTGACGGGTCGCTAGCGGTGCCGCCGGTCGCGGACGGCACCGCTCGTGCGCCGGAGGTGTCCTTCCGGTGTCCCTTCCGTGGAGTCTCCCGTGGAGTCTCCCGTGCGCCTCAGTGCTCGTCGTGGTCCCCGTGGGGGGACGGCACGGCGGAGGTGACCAGCTCGGTCAGGACGCCGCCGCAGTCCTTGGGGTGCAGGAAGGTGATCCGCGAGCCCATGGACCCGATGCGCGGCTCCTCGTACAGGACCCGTACGCCCTTGGCGCGGATGGCCTCGGAGTCGCCGTCCACGTCGGCGGTGCCGAAGGCGATGTGGTGCACGCCCTCGCCGTTCTTCTCCAGCCACTTGGCGACGGTGGAGTCCGGGCGGGTGGGCTCCAGCAGCTGGAGGTAGGAGGCGCCGCCGTCCCCGGTGTCGTTGATCTTGAGCATGGCCTCGCGGACGCCCTGCTCCTCGTTCACCTCGGTGTGGAACACCTCGAAGCCGTAGGTCGCGCGGTAGAACTCGACGGTCTTGTCGAGGTCGCGGCAGGCGATGCCGATGTGGTCGATGCGGGTCAGCACGGCGGGCCTCCGGGGCCGTAGTGGGGTGAGGTGGCACCAAGTGCAGCGCATGGCCGACGGCGGCGCCAGCGCCCGGGGTGCGAGCCTGCTCACACGGGGTCGGCGCGGGCGGGGTTCACCCGTGCCGCGTCGGCACGGTGTTGACTGGAGGGTGCCAGTGCACTGGATCACATCGTCGCTCCGGTGACGGGCGGGTAGCGGGTCAGTACATTGAGCGCATCCTCAGCTGGCCACGACGTGCGAAGGGGCCCGTCCCATGACCAACACCACCTCTGTGATCGTTGCCGGGGCACGGACCCCGATGGGCCGCCTCCTCGGCTCCCTCAAGGGCTTCTCCGGCGCCGACCTCGGCGGCTTCGCGATCAAGGGCGCGCTGGAGCGGGCCGGCATCACCGGCGAGCAGGTCCAGTACGTGATCATGGGCCAGGTCCTCCAGGCCGGCGCGGGCCAGATCCCCGCCCGCCAGGCCGCCGTCAAGGCCGGCATCCCGATGAGCGTCCCGGCGCTCACCATCAACAAGGTCTGCCTCTCCGGCCTGGACGCCATCGCGCTCGCCGACCAGCTGATCCGCGCCGGCGAGTTCGACATCGTCGTGGCCGGCGGCCAGGAGTCGATGACCAACGCCCCGCACCTGCTGCCCAAGTCCCGCGAGGGCTACAAGTACGGCGCGATCGCGATGCTCGACTCGATGGCCCACGACGGGCTCACCGACGCCTACGAGAACATCCCCATGGGCGAGTCCACGGAGAAGCACAACACCCGCCTGGGCATCACCCGCGAGGTCCAGGACGAGATCGCCGCCGCCTCGCACCAGCGGGCCGCCAAGGCGCAGGCCGACGGCGTGTTCGACGCCGAGATCGTCCCCGTGGCCATCCCGCAGCGCAAGGGCGAGCCCGTGCTGTTCAGCCAGGACGAGGGCATCCGCGCGGACACCACCGTCGAGGGCCTGGCCAAGCTGCGCCCGGCCTTCGCCAAGGACGGCACGATCACCGCCGGCACCTCCTCGCAGATCTCGGACGGCGCGGCCGCCGTCGTCGTCATGAGCAAGGCCAAGGCCGAGGAGCTGGGGCTCACCTGGATCGCCGAGATCGGCGCCCACGGCAACGTCGCCGGCCCGGACAACTCGCTGCAGTCGCAGCCGTCCAACGCGATCAAGCACGCGCTGGGCAAGGAGGGGCTGGAGGTCTCCGACCTCGACCTCATCGAGATCAACGAGGCGTTCGCGGCCGTCGCCCACCAGTCGACCGAGGACCTGGGCGTCTCCGCCGACATCGTCAACGTCAACGGCGGCGCGATCGCGCTCGGCCACCCGATCGGCATGTCCGGCGCCCGCGTGGTGCTGGCCCTGGCGCTGGAGCTCCAGCGGCGCGGCGGCGGGATCGGTGCGGCGGCGCTGTGCGGCGGAGGCGGGCAGGGCGACGCGCTGATCGTCCATGTTCCTCGTGAGCAGAGCCCTCGTGAGCAGAGCCCGCGGGCCTGACTTTCCCGCTGACGTTTTCGGGGCTGCGGACCGCCACGAGCGGTCCGTAGCCCCTTCGGCATCTGCGTAAGGAGAACCCTGATGATCGATGTCGCCACGCTGGTCGAGCAGGCCCGGGAGGGCCGGCCCAGGGCCGTCGCCCGGCTGATCACGCTGGTCGAGAACGCCGCGCCGCAGCTGCGGGAGGCGATGGCCGCGCTGGCGCCGTACACCGGGCGGGCGTACACGGTGGGGCTCACCGGCTCCCCCGGGGTCGGCAAGTCCACCTCGACCTCGGCGCTGGTCTCCGCGTACCGGCGCCTCGGCAAGCGGGTCGGGGTGCTCGCCGTGGACCCGTCCTCGCCGTTCTCGGGCGGGGCGCTGCTCGGGGACCGGGTGCGGATGCAGGACCACGCGACCGACCCGGAGGTGTTCATCCGCTCGATGGCCACCCGGGGGCACCTGGGCGGGCTGTCCTGGGCGGCGCCGCAGGCGCTGCGGGTGCTGGACGCGGCCGGGTGCGAGGTGATCCTCGTGGAGACGGTCGGCGTCGGGCAGTCCGAGGTGGAGATCGCCGGGCAGGCCGACACCGCGGTGGTGCTGCTCGCGCCCGGGATGGGGGACGGCATCCAGGCGGCGAAGGCGGGCATCCTGGAGATCGGGGACGTCTTCGTCGTCAACAAGGCCGACCGGGACGGCGCGGACGCGACCGCCCGGGAGCTCAACCACATGCTCGGGCTCGGCGAGGCCCGCGAGGCGGGGGACTGGCGGCCGCCGATCGTCAAGACCGTGGCGGCGCGGGGCGAGGGCGTGGACGAGGTGGTCGAGGCGCTGGAGAAGCACCGCGCCTGGCTGGAGGAGCACGGGGAGCTCGCGGCCCGCCGCCGGCGCCGGGCCTCCGCCGAGATCGAGGCGATCGCCCTCGCCGACCTGCGCGCCCGCATCGGCGACCTGCGCGGCGACCGCCACCTCGCCGCCCTCGCCGACCGCGTCGCCGCTGGCACCCTCGACCCCTACGGCGCCGCCGACACCCTCGTCGCGGGGCTGACCACGGCCTGACCGGCTCGGGGGACGGTGAAGGCAAGAAACGGTTCCTCCTTCACCTGGGCGAAAAGGAACGAACCGCATTGCGCCGGGCGGCCCGGCCGCCCCAAAACTTCAGGAACAAAGCACAAATTTTGGCGGGCCCGAGTGCCAAGCACCCGGGCCCGCCCCAAAGACCGATCTCCCCGCCCGCCCCCCCTCACCGGAAACGCACACCTCCCGGCGGCCCCGGCCACGCCGGGGCCGCCGGAATTCAAGCGCTGCGCAGGAAGTCGGCCAGGCCGACTTCCTGCGCAGCGGTATTTGATGTGACTGTTCCCGCTGCCCGCCGGAAGGCTCCGGCGGGCAGCGGGACACGGGCTTGGGATGGATCAGGGGCGGCAGGTCAGAATGCCGCCGAGGCATGTGATGGTGAATGAACCCTGGGCCTCGATGGTGGCAGTGACGATCTCGGTGGCCCGGTGGACGGTTTCGTGGAAGGGGACGCCGCTCTGGTCGGCCCAGGCCTCGTAGGAGGCCAGGTGGGCGATGGCCGGTGCGGGATCGGTGAGTTCGATGGTGCCGGGCAGTTCCCGTACCCGGATGTTCCGGAAGGCCGTCCCGAGGTAGTCGGGTGCCTTCTCCAGTGAGAACCGGGAACTGAGGGAGACCCGGGACGGGCCTTCGGGGATTCCGAGGACGTCCCCTGCGGCTCTGGCCCAGAGCTGGTTCAGTTCCTGCTTGTCGAAGTCGCTGTTGGTCGAGGCGATGAGCAGGCCGCTGGGGCGGAGGACACGGGCGAGTTCGGTGATTCCCGCCTCGATATCGCCCAGGTGGTACAGCATGTGCAGGGCCAGCAGCGCGTCGGCGCTGCCGTCGGTGAAGGGCAGCGCCTGGGCGTCGGCCACCACCGCCGGCATCGGGACACCGGCAAGGATTCCCGCCGATAGGTCCGCGCCGACGACCTGGAGATCAGGCCGGTCAGCGTGCAGGCGGCCGATGAACCTGCCGTTGCCGCACCCGACGTCGACGACCGTGCCGTTGACCCCGGCCAGTTCCTCGACGACGATCCCGGGCAGGTCGTACTGCGGCTGTTGCCACCGGTAGATCGACTGGCGTGCGGCCAGGTGTCGCCCGTCGGCATAGGCGCTTGTCGCGAGGACCGTCCTGTCGGTCACTGCGGCATCCTGCTGCGAGGTGTTGCTCGTCACTGGGGCAACTCCGGAGGGTTCGTGAGCGCGGGCCGGGCACAGGCCTCCGCGACATTCTCGCGGAGGCTCAAGGCCAAAGGGGAGCCCGAATAGGCGGGCTCTGTGAGAAGAGCGCTCAACGCCCGAAGTCGGCTGGAGATACTCGCCGTTCGACGATCCGGTGCGGCGCCCAGGACGACCGCGAGCTTCGCCTGGACACCATCGAGGTCGCCGTGTGCGAGATGGGCGTTGGCGAGGTCGAGGTGAGCGGCCAGCAGGTCGCCGGAGGACTGCTCCTGCCGAGGTGCGGACTCGTACATGGCGATGGCTCTGGCGGATGCCTCGATGGCACGGTTCACATGTGGTCGGCTGTGAAGGGCGAGAAGAGCAGTGCCGGTGTAGGCCCATTGCTTGGCCTCGGGGAACGTGAACACACCGGGAAGATCGATGGCGGTGGCCGTGCTTCGTGCCGCCCCGGCCGTCTCCACAGCTCGTAGTGCGCTCGCATGGTCTCCGAGTGCGGCAGTGGCTCGTGCTTCGAGGCTGAGCAGACGGGCCGCGATCGTTCCACCGTCGGCGAACAGCAGTCCGGCTCTGGCTAGCTCCGCAGCCTGGCGGTGGTCCTGCTGCCAGTAGGCGATCAGGGATTGGACGGAGCGGACCCACGCCCGCAGGCCGTTGTGGTCGGCGAATTCGGCGCAATGCCAGGCTGTTCGAGAGTGCGTGGCGGCAGCTCTGTACTGGCCGAGGTCGAGTGCAACGTGGGTGGCCAGGCCACAGAGGCGTCCGGCTTGGAGGTAGAGGTGGCTTGTCCGGAGTGGACGCTGGCGTCCTCGGAGCAAGTCGAACACCCCTTGCCGTAGTGCTCGGATCTCGTGGAACAGGTCGGACACCGGAGTGCTGACACAGCTCGCCGCCAGCCTCTCGATGTCCGCGTCGATCTGCTCCAGCACCGTGTCGTTCACGTTGGAGACGCTCGAGAAGCGGAGGAAGAGCATGGACTCCGCAGAGTCGGTCGCAACGGAGGCTGCAAGGTCGCCTTCGATGTTTGTGAGCCGGGAGGTTGAGGCTACGGCGAAGGTTGCTGGAGAGGCCGCCAGCAGGTCGGCCAACTGCTCGACCGAGACTCTCAGGGCACGGGCAAGTTTCGGCCGCATCCAGGGCTGGGGCGAGCCTCTGCCGTTCTCCCAGCGCCCAATGGTCGTGCGGTCCACCTGGATGGCTTCTGCCAAGGACTCCTGAGTGTGGCCAACAGCCTCCCTGCGCTGGATGAGTCGGTGCCGCCTGGTAGCCATTCCAGATCTCCCTGTGTCCGGGCATCTGTGGTTACAACGCTCCTGGTTGCGTGCAGGTTTGCGGCACGGATACCTCATCGATGCACCAATTCTGCTCTGTTTCAACGGTGTTGGGGGTGCTTCTGTTGGTGCCGGCCGGGTGAATCCCGGTGCGAACCCATCTCCGAAGGAGCGCAACATGTCCGAACAGTTGACGCACGAAACCGAGTTGGAGGGTGATGGCTTGCTGGTCGCCCGCCTGAAGGTCGCTGCGGCCCGTTCGCGTGGCGAGCAGCCGTCCGACGGCGGCTCCACCGGCCGTACCGACACCAACGACTGACGGCTGATTCCCATGGCCACCGAGCAGTTCTCGGTGGTCGAGTGTCTGGGCGGGGACGACTTCCTCGCCCGGACACTCGGCCGCACCTACAAGGTCGTTCGCGGCGAAGCCGCGTCACTCGACGGGCTGATGAGCTGGGATGACTTGAATACCATCCTCACTCATCACCGGCTCGAACCTCCGCGATTCCGCCTCGCCTCCAACGGGGAGCAGGTGCCGGCGCACCGATACTCCCGGCCGATCGTCACGCGACGCAGCACGGTCTGGCACCAGCTCCAGCCGTCCGAACTGCATCGGCGTCTCGCTGAAGGGGCCACCCTGGTGCTGGACGCCATCGATGAACTGCACGCTGGGATCGGCAGGTTGGCATCCCAGCTTGAGCGCCGACTGCGCACCGGTGTGCAGGCCAACCTGTACGCGTCCTGGACAGGCGTCGAGGGTTTTGGCGTCCACTGGGACGATCACGACGTGGTCGTCGTCCAGCTCGACGGCGCGAAGCGCTGGCGGATCTACGGCCCCACCCGTATGGCGCCGATGCACCGCGACGTCGAGACGCCCGAATCGCCGCCCGAGGAGCCTGTCGCAGACCTGGTGCTCACCGCCGGTGATCTGCTCTACCTTCCTCGAGGCTGGTGGCACGCCGTTGCAGCCTCCGAGGGGCAGCACTCACTGCACGTCACCTGCGGGCTGCAGAGTACGACGGGTGCCGACTTGATCACGTGGCTCTCGGAGACGCTGCGCGCCCATGAGGCCGTGCGGGCGGACCTCCCGCGCTTCGGGACCGCCGAGGAGCGACGAGGCTTCCTGAACTCCCTCGGCAAGCTCATTGCCGCCGAGTTGGAGAGCGGCGACCTGATCGCCCGCTTCTCCTCCGCTCGCGATGCCACCGAGCGTGCGCGGCTCGTGCCGTCACTGCCGTACATCGGCGCGGCGCCGCCGGACGCCGACCTCCAGGTGCGTCTGGTCACGGCGCGGTCCTCGATCCTGGCCGGGCCAGACGACACCGTTCGACTGACCGCCGGTGGCGAGGCGTGGACCTTCGCCGCCAAGGCCGAGTCGATGCTCGCGATCCTCTCCGACGGGGAGCCCCACCGGCTCGCCGAGCTCGCACAGGCATCAGACATCACCCTCGGGCAGGCGGCCGGCGTGGTAAGGGAGTTGGTCGACGGTCAGGTTGCCGCGATCGGTGGTGTTCTATGACGGTGAGGCTGGGCCTCGGTACCTATCGCTGCCCCGATGTGGCCGGGGCCGCGCAGATGGTTGCCGCCCGAGGCGCCGACTGGGTGGACACGGCGCCCAACTACGCAGGCGGCCGGGCGGAGATGTCACTTGCTGGGACGCTGGCTGCCCACCCGAGCATGTGCGTCTCCACGAAGGTGGGCTTCGTCCCGGCTGGTGCCGGGCACATCGCTGTACGAGCCGGTGCCCTGTCTTCGGCAGAGGTCGAACATGGGCACTGCCTCACCCCGGACTACATCGCCTGGCAGCTCGCGCGCACCAGTCTCATGCTCGGCCGGGAACCCGACCTGGTGTTTGTGCACAACCCCGAGCACGCCTGCGCGGACGGCGAGATCACCGATCGGCTCTTCAACGCGTTCCTGGCCCTGGAGGAGGCGTGCGGCCAACAGGTCGTCGGCGGCTACGGTGTAGCGACCTGGCGCGGATTCGGCAGCGGATTGTTCGACGTCCGCACTCTGCTCGACCTCGCCGTCAAGGCCGGTGGGCCGAACCACCACCTGTGTGCGATCCAACTCCCGGTCTCCCTCGTCCACCTCGCGCCCGTCGCCCAGGCTCTCAACGGACACGGCCCGTTGGCCGACGCCCTGGCGGCAGGGCTGGAGGTGTTCGTCTCCGCTCCGCTCCACGGCGGCGAGATCCCCGACATGGTGACTCCGGAACTGTCCGGCCTGATCGCCCCTGGCAAGACTCCCGTCGAGGCGGCCCTGGCCGTCGTCGCCTCGGCCCCGGGGGTGAAGCGTGTGCTCCTGTCGACGGGGAACCCGGAACACTGGACACGGGCCGTCGAAGCCGTCGGCGGACCGCCGTTGTCTCCGGACGTACTTCGAAGGGTCGTTGATGTACTCGGAACCTGAACCGGACACCGCCAGGCGGATGCGCGGGGTGCACGCCACAGCGGCAACGGTGTTCGACGCGAAGCCGGTCGGCTCCCGTGAAGCGTGGGGCTGGCGTGGGCGAACGTTCAGTCGTCCGGTGGCCACCCCGTCAGGCGAGGCGTGGCTCCGTCTGGTGTCCGCTCCAGCCGACAAGGCCGGCGGAAAGCTCTGGGACGGGCCGCAGGAGGCGGAGCGGCTCATGCCGCCCGCGGTGCCCAGGCCACGCCTGCGGGAGCGGCGAACCTGGACCGAGGGTGAGCACGGCTACCTGGCAGAGTTGTACGACAAGGTCACCGACCCCACCATCACCACCCACGAGCCGGTTCTCCGGGAGGCACCGGACTTGAACGGCACCTGGTGGGACGAACTCGTCACCGCGCTCGATGCCATCGCTGGCGTTTCCAGTGACCGGGTGGCGGTCCGGCAGGAATACCTGGACCGTGCCATGCCCGAGTACCTGGGCACGCCGATCGACACCAAGGTACCTGCTTGGACGACTGCCCACGGGGACCTGCACTGGGCCAATCTCACAGCCCCTGCTCTGACAGTCCTCGACTGGGAGGGCTGGGGCCTCGCGCCTGCCGGGTACGACGCGGCACTCCTCCACGCCTACAGCCTCCTGGTCCCTGACACCGCTGCTGAGATCCGGCGGCGGCTCGGCCACGTCCTGGAGACCCCAGCGGGCAGGTTCGCGGAGCTCGTGGTCATCACCGAGTTGCTGCAGACAGTCACGCGAGGAGACAGCCTCGAACTCGAGGCGCCGTTACGCACGCGGCTCGCCCACCTGGTCGAGGGATAGCGGCCGATCGGCCGCCGGTCAGCGTGTCTTGGGGAGATCTCCCTTTCGGACAGCAGTGATGAAGGCGGTCCAGGCGGCGGCACTGAAGAGGAGGGAAGGGCCCCCAGGATTCTTGGAGTCGCGGACGGGAATCGCTCCCGGGATCCCGTCCGCGACCTCGACGCATTCGTTGTCGGGGCCGCTGTAGGAGCTCTTGTGCCATATGACGGTTGGGAGATCGGAGGTCTTGGTCATCGGTCGGGCTCCTCGATCGAGGTGATCAGTTCCAGGGACTCCGCAGCCGGAAGGGCCTTGGTGCAGACATCGTTCCAAAGCTCCACGTACGTCTCGACCTCCGTCGTGCCCTCAAGCCACATCGAGCCCGATGGGTTGTCCAGCAGGACGACATCCATGGCGGCCTCCGACGGGAAGCCCAGGATCACGTAAGGCCCGGCCATGCTGGCGTGTGCACCGACGCTGAACGGGACCACCCGAACGGAAACGTTGGGCATGGAAGCGGCGTGCACCAGGTGCTCGAGCTGATCTCGCATGACAGCAGGTCCGCCGATCTGCTGGCGCAGAGCGCCCTCGGCCAGCACAACGGAGAGGGACAGCGGGGGATCGGCAGTCAGTCGTTGCTGTCTCATCAGGCGGACTGTCACGAACTGTTCGATCTCTGCTGCCTGTTTCCACCGGCGACCCGCTGCGGTGAGCGCACGTGCGTAGTCAGGTGTTTGCAACAGGGCCGGGATCATCTGGCTTTGGAAGGTGCGCACCGATGACGCGACTGCTTCGAGCGCGATGAAGTCACGGTAGGTGTCCGCGAGCACGTCGCCGTACTCGTTCCACCAGCCGCTCCCACGCCGCCGCTTGTTCGCCGTACGGGCCAGTTCGGCGAGGCGCTCGTGAACGGACGGGTCCTCGACGCCGTACAGGTGGAGCATCGCGGTGAGATCCGGCGTTCGAACTGGACTGCGGCCGTTCTCGATGCGTGAGATCTTGCCCTTGGTGCAGTCCAGTGCATCGGCGACCGCGCTGGTGCTCAGGCCCGCACGCTCTCGCATGCCGCGCAGCTCCTCGCCCAGTTGCCGTCCCAGCACGGTGGATGGCGCGCTCGCCACACGATCCGGTTGCACGCGACCTCCTCTGATCACCAGTCAATCTGCGCTCACAGTAGTCGCATGGGCAACGTCGGCTAGCCGCACCTTTTCTTCAGGCAACGTTGCGGATGATCTTAAATCGGATGCATGCTACATGGCGTAGCCGCTCGCACGACAGAGTGTGATCAATGCGGGCCGGCTGTCGGGCATTCCTATGCCTCGATCCGTTGCCGGGCGTATCTCGCCCGAAATCTCTGCGCGACCCCACCGGAGGTGGCTCCGCCATGCCTGAAATCGACCCGCCCGCCGACCCCGCCGCGTCTCGTGGCTGTTGGCTCCCGCGCAGCCGACGGTCTCCGCTGCTCGCGCGGCGGATGCTGCGCGCGTTGCTCGAGCGCGTGCCGGAGGGCCATCGCTTCTCCGAGGTCGGCGAACTGCTGACCTCGGAACTGGTCGCGAACGCCGTGGTGCATTCGGGCGTGCCGGGGTGGCTGATCTGGGTGTCCTTCGACGTCAACGACACCCGGCTTCGCATCGAGGTGCACGACGCGAGTGATCAGCCGCCCGCGCTCCAGCAGACCGATCTCACCGCCGGATGCGGTCGTGGCCTGCTTCTGGTGAGTGCCCTCGCCACTGAGTGGGGGCATTTCCCGAGGCCGGGCGGGGTCGGGAAAGTGGTGTGGTGCGAGTGTGAGCCTGCGCCGGTCGCCGTGACGTCGTGAGCGCGATACGGATGAGGGCGGGGCTGAGGAGGCGTCCACGGCTCCGCCCTACCTGGTCGACTTCTCAGGGAAGGTGGTCGGGCAGGTGTGTCGCCGCTTCGGCTGTGCCGAAGCGGCGACGTGAGGGCGCTTTGGGTGCTGTTTGCGGCGGCCCCGGCCATCTCTGGCCGGGGCCGCCGTCGCCGCGCGTTTCCGGAGAG